>DATJIM010000224.1:0-2061 GCA_035493195.1 Caldimonas sp. | reverse complement strand
TGGCGCCAGCGCTTGGTCTTCTCGACGACGCGCTCGGTGAAGTCGGCGGCGACCTTCTCGTGGACGAGCATCCGCTTGACGGCCGTGCAGCGCTGCCCCGAGTTCTTGTACGAGCCTTGCACCGCCAGGCTCGACGCTTCGTCGAGGTCGGCGTCGTCCATGACGATCAGCGGGTCGTTGCCGCCGAGCTCGACCACGATCCGCCGATAGCCGGCCTTGGCGGCGATCGCCTTGCCGATCGCGACGCCGCCGGTGAAGGTGACGAGATCGACCGCCGGATTCGTGATCAGCTCGTCGGCGATCTCGCGCGGGTCGCCGGTGACGATCGCGAGCATCTCGGGCGGCAGCCCCGCCTCGTAGAGCAGGTCGGCGAAGAGGAGCGCCGACAGCGGCACCTTTTCCGAGGGCTTGAGCACCATCCGGTTGTTGGTCGCGATCGCCGGCACGACCTTGTGCGCGACCTGGTTCATCGGATGGTTGAACGGCGTGATCGCGGCGATCACGCCGAGCAGCGGCGAGCGCTGCGTGTAGACGCGCCGGCGCTTGCCGTGCGGCGTCAGGTCGCAGCTGAAGATCTGGCCGTCGTCCTTCAAGCACTCGGCGGCGCCGAACGAGAGCACGTCGGCGACGCGTCCGGCCTCGTACATCGCGTCCTGGAGGCTGAGGCCCGACTCGGCGCTGATGAGGAGCGCGATCTCCGCCGTGCGCGTGCGCACCGCCGCGGCGGTGCGCTCGAGGACCTGCGCGCGCTCGAAGCGCGACAGGGTCGAGCGGAAGCCACGCGCGATCGCGATCGCGCGCCGCACCTCGTCGACCGTCGCCTTCGGCACGCTGCCGACGCGCTTGCCGCCGTACGGGTCGAAGACCGCGATCGAGCGCTCGCCGCCACGGCCGGTGCCGACCTTCTCGCCGGCGATTCGCATCGCCTCGTCGCGGCAGGGCAGCTCAGGCGACATGGTTGAGGACGAGATCGAACGCGTCGAAGTTGCGCCAGCGTCGCGTTGGGTCGACGTCCTTGAGCTTGCGGTTGACGATCAGCGGGACGCGCTGCTCGGAGACGCCGCCGTGCGAGCGCAGCGGCGCGTCGAGCGCGGAAAGGTCGTGGCGCGCGACGCCGGTGCCGATCACGGTCGAGCGCTCGGAGACGACGACGAGGTCGCCGATGCGATCGGCAGGCAGCTCGAAGCGCCGCGCAGCGTCGGCGCGCGCGTCGACCGATTCGACGCCGGGCAGCTCTGCGATCCGCGCGGCGACGGCAGCGATGTCCGAGCCCGCGGGGAGATAGACGGTGGCGAACGAGCCGAGCGCGCCGTGGTGGACGACGTAGGGATCGGTGATCGGCAGGATCACGCGAGCCGCTGCCGCGCCGAGCCAGGCGTCGAGGACGTCTTGCAGGTAGATGACGTCGGGCTGCGAGTCCATCCGCGTTTTCGCGTTCATGCCGTGGTCGGCGGTCAGTGCGATCGTGCAGCCGAGCGCGTCGAGCTTGCCGAGGTAACCGTCCATCATGCGGTAGAACGCGTCGGCGCCGTCGGTTCCCGGGGCGTGCTTGTGCTGCACGTAGTCGGTCGTCGAGAGATACATCACATCCGGGCGGCGCTCGTGCGACATCAGCTCGACGCCGGCGGCGAAGACGAACTCCGAGAGCTCGGCGCTGTAGACCGAGGGCACCGGCATGCCGACGCGCTCGACGACCTCGTCGATGCCGTTCTCTTCCTCGTTCGCCTCGTCGGCCTTCTCGGCCGAGAAGCAAATGCCCTTCAGGCGGTGGCCGAGGAGCTTGCGCAGCTTGTCCTTGGCGGTGACGACGGCGACCGACTGGCCGGCATTGGCGAGCTCGGCGAGGATCGTCGGCGCGCGCAGCCACTTCGGGTCGTTCATCATGACCTCGGTGCCCGAGGCGACGTCGAAGAAGTAGTTGCCGCAGATGCCGTGCACCGCCGGCGGAACGCCGGTGACGATCGAGAGATTGTTCGGATTGGTGAAGCTCGGGACGACGCAGTCGGCGACGAGCGAGGTGCCGGTCGCGAGCACCTCCTTCAGCCACGGCACGTGGCCGTG
>DATJIM010000223.1:0-6340 GCA_035493195.1 Caldimonas sp. | reverse complement strand
AGCCGCGTCAGCACGAACTCGCGGTGGCCGAGCGCCTCGGCAGCGGTCAGCCGGCCGTTCGCGGTGCGCAGCATGCATTCGAGCAACCGGTCGCCAGCCTGGTCGAGATTGATCTCGCGCTGCAGCAGCCCGGAGGTGTCGACGTCGATGTGCTCGGCCATCAGCCGCACCGTGCGCGGATTGGCGCAGATCTTGATCACCGGCAGGATCGGGTTGCCGATCACGTTGCCCTGCCCCGTCGGAAAGAAGTGCACCGCGTAGCCCGACGCCGCGCACAGCGTCACCATCTCGGCGGCGGCACTCGACGAGTCCATGAACCAGAGGCCCGGATGGGTCGGCACCTCGGCCTTGTCGAGGACGCCGTCGACGGTACACGTCTTGCCGATCTTCTGGATGTTGCCGAGCGCCTTCTCCTCGATCGTCGTCAGGCCGCCGGCGATGTTGCCCTTGGTCGGCTGCGAGTCCGAGAGGTCGCTCGTCTTGTGGCGCTCGATCACGCCCTGGTAGCGGTCGAACATGAACATGAACCGCTCGCGCACCGCGTCGTTGGCGCAACGCGCGGCGACGATCTGCTCGCCGCCGGTGAGCTCGGTCGTCTCGCCGAAGCACAGCGTCGAGCCGAGCGCGTGCAACTTGTCGAACGCGTTGCCGACGGTCGGGTTGGCGCCGCAGCCCGACGTCGTGTCACTCTCGCCGCACTTCGTCGAGACCCAGAGCTCGTCGACCGGGCAGCGCTCGCGCTGCTGCTCGCTCGCCTGCTGCACGAACTCGCGCGCCGCCTTCGACGCTCGCATGATCGTGTCGTGGTCGCCGTGTCCCTCGATGCCGAAGCCGACGACGGGTTTGCCGGTCGCGGCGATGCCGTCGACGACCTTCTTCGTCCAGCCGTCCTCGATGCCGATGACGACGACCGCGGCGACGTTCGGGTTGCAGCCGGCACCGATCAGGGTGCGGAAGTGCAGCTCGAGGTCGGCGCCGAACTGGAGGCGCCCGTACGGATGCGGAATCGCCAGCGCGCCCTTGATGTTGTGCGCGACCGCCTCGGCAGCGGCGTTCGAGAGGTCGTCGAGCGGCAACACGATGACGTGATTGCGCACGCCGACGCGGCCGTTCGCGCGGCGAAAGCCGAGAAAGGTCGTCTCCCTGTTCACGATCGTCATGCTCTTGCCCTCACCAGCGCTTGGTCTTGATGTTGTGGACGTGGGCGTGCTCGCCCTTCCTGATCGCGGCGACGACCTTGCCCATGTCGATGCCGTACTTGACGACGGTGTCGCCGACCGCCATGTCGCGCAGCGCCACCTTGTGACCGATCGGGATGTCCTGACGCGCCTCGAGCGCGATCGTCCGGTCGTCGTCCATCACCCAGCCCGTCATCGCCGTGCCGCGGGTCACCCCCTCGACGACGACGACGGCGACGGTGTCCTCGGCGTCGTGCAGGATGCAGTGGATCATCGCGCTCCCCGTTTTCGTGCAATCGAGTCGATCCTAGCGGACCTATCGCACGCCCCTTCGGGCCGAGGCGCGCCGGGGTTGCCGTAAGCTAGCCGGCGATGGAAAAGCCCAGCGCCGTCGCGGCGCGCACCTTCCCGACCGCGCAGGAAGACGCCGAGAAGGAGATCGTCAGCCCGAACGCCCGCTACGAGGGACCGGAAAGCGCCTACCGGCTCGCGTTCACCGACGTCGACTTCCTGCTGCGCGAGGAGCTGCGGCCGATCAGGCTGCAGCTCGAGCTCCTCAAGCCCGAGCTCGTCCAGAACGAGCACGGCGTCGATGCGACCATCGTCTTCTTCGGCAGCGCCCGCGTCGTCGCGACCGAGGTCGCCGAGCGCGAGCTCGCCGCCGCACGCGCGGCCGGCGACGCGCGCATGCTGAAGGCGGCACAGACGCGGATCGCGATGTCGCGCTACTACGAGGAGGCGCGCCGCTTCGCCGCGCTCGTGACGCGGCGCTCGGCGTCGCTCGACAAGCCGATCTACGTCGTCACCGGTGGCGGCCCCGGGATCATGGAGGCCGGCAACCGCGGCGCGTTCGAGGTCGGCGGCAAGAGCGTCGGCCTCAACATCGTCCTCTCGCACGAGCAGGTGCCCAACCGCTACATCACGCCGGAGCTGTGCTTCCAGTTCCACTACTTCGCCCTGCGCAAGATGCACTTCCTGATGCGCGCGATCGCGCTGGTGTGCTTCCCGGGCGGCTTCGGCACGCTCGACGAGTTGTTCGAAGTGCTGACACTGGTGCAGACCGGCAAGTCGCGGATGCGGCCGATCCTGCTTTTCGGCCGCGAGTTCTGGACGCGGCTGATCGATTTCGATCTGCTGATCGAGACCGCGATGATCGCGCCCGAGGACACCCGCCTGTTCCACTTCGTCGAAACCGCGGAGGAGGCGTGGGCGCTGCTCGCCGCCGAGTACGGCTACGACCTGCCGAACACCGAGGGTGGCGAGCTTGCGCTCGACATCTGAAGTCATGAAGCCGCCACGCGCTCTTCGTTCGCTGCCCCTCGAGGGGACGCGGCCGGGCTTGGCGCGGCCCGGCACCCGGCCGGGACGATGCGATGAATAAGCTCGTCAGCCTGATCGGCGCGCCGACCGACGTCGGCGCCGGCCAGCGCGGCGCCAGCATGGGCCCGGAGGCGCTTCGCGTCGCCGACATCGGCCCCGTGCTCGTCCGCCACGGCCTCGATGTCGTCGACCGCGGCAATCTCGGTGGTCCCGCGAACCCTTGGCAGCCGCCGCAGAACGGCTATCGCCATCTCGACGCCGTCGCCGCCTGGAGTCGCAGCGTCCACGACGCCGTCTACGCCGAGCTCGCGGCCGGCCGCATGCCGATCCTGCTCGGCGGCGACCACAGCCTCGCGATCGGCTCGATCAGCGCGGTCGCACGCCATTGCCGCGAGACCAGCAAGAAGCTGCGCATTCTCTGGCTCGACGCCCACGCCGACTTCAACGACAACGTGCTGACGCCGAGCGGCAACATCCACGGCATGCCCGTCGCGTGCCTGTGCGGCAACGGTCCGCAGGAGCTGATCGAGATCGGCGGCAAGGTGCCCGCGATCAGCGCGAAGTGGGTACGCCAGATCGGCATCCGCAGCGTCGACGCAGGCGAGAAGCGCCTCGTCCACGAAGCGGGCCTCGACGTCTTCGACATGCGCTTCATCGACGAGCAAGGCATGCGCCACACGATGGAGCTCGCGCTCGCGACGATCGACGCCAACACGCACCTGCACGTCAGCTTCGACGTCGACTTCCTCGACGCCGACATCGCTCCCGGCGTCGGCACGACGGTCAAGGGCGGGCCGACCTACCGCGAGGCGCAGCTGTGCATGGAGATGATCGCCGACACCGGCGCGCTCGCGTCGCTCGACGTGATGGAGCTCAACCCCGCGCTCGATGTGCGCAACCGCACCGCCGAGATCGCGGTCGACCTGATCGAGAGCCTGTTCGGCAAGAGCACGCTGATGCGCCGCTAGCCGGGCTTGCAGCCCTCCGCGGACGTCGAGGCGTGCTTGGCGCGCGCGACCAGCTCGTGCGCCGGTGCGGCGATCGGTCCGTGGACACGGATCGAGCGGTCGAGGATGAAGAGACCCGGCTGCTTTGCTTGCGGAGTGAGGACGACGTCGAGCGTGCGATGGGCGAGATCGATCGTGCCGGCTCCGGTCGTGTGGGTCCGTTCGCTGTCGACGACGAGGGTGCGCAGCGTGCCGCGGCCGGCGCGCACCTCGACCACCACGGCGGCACAACGCAGCGCGATCGGCTCGGCGCCACGCAGCAGGCTCTTCACGATCCTGCCGCCCTGCAGCCCCATCTCGGCGTCGAGCAGGCTCGAGATCGTGCCGTGCGCGAGCGCCGCACTGACCGTGCCGGTCGCGTCGGCCAGGAGCGCGTCGACCGTGTCTCCGCTCCCGCGCAGAGCCGCGTGGCCGTGCAGGACGCCCGTCAAGCGATGCCGCGCCGCTGACTCGCCGAGCAGCGTCTCGATCGGCAACGCGCTGACGTCGAGCTCGCCGTCGGCGCGCAGCGGCTGCGCGAGATCGACCGTTCCGCTCGCCGCGACGCGACCGTGGCCGAGCGCGAAGGCGAGGCGCGTGACGTGCAGCACCTGGTTGCCGAGCGAGGCGACGAACGAGGCGTCGTGCGCCTCCGGAATCCCGGGTGCGCGAACCCGGCGCGCCGCGAGCTGCACGTCGATGTCGGTCGAATTCGCGCGCGGTGCACTCGCCCCGCGTTCTGCCGCGTGGACGACTCCGCCGCTCGCACTCGCGGCGCCCGACGGTGCGCCCGGACGGACGAGAAGCGGATGCAGGTCGGCGACGTCGAGCGTGTCGCTCGTCAGCTCGGCATGCAGCGCGTTGCGCTCGTCGCCGCGCACCCAACGCACCTCGCCGGCGGCGTCGCTGCGGCCGAGCCGCGCACGTGCGTTCGCGAGCGCGTAGCCACCGGCGCCGCCACGCAACGTCGCATCGAGTCGAAGCGGCGCTGGCGTCGATGCCTTCGCCTTGGCCGTGAACAGCGCGAGGAGCCGGGGCAGCGAAGCGGCTTCGAGCACGACATGCGCATCGATCTGCGGCCAGCGAACGATGTCGCCGAGCACACCATCGACGTCGAGTCGGGCACTGCCGGCTTCGAGCTTTCCGCGGATGCGAACCGCGCGACCCGTCTCGAGCAGTGTGATCGTCTCCTCAGTCGCGGCGTCGATCGCGAACGATGCGCCGTCCCAGGTCCCGCGGGCATCGATCCGCGTCGGCAACACGTCGTCGGCGCCGCCAGGCGCGCCGGCCGGGACGGCGTTCGGCGTCGCGCGCACTTCGACGTCGAGCGCGAGCGGCTCGTGCCGAAAGCGGACCGTCGCGTGCTCGCCGCGAATCGCGAGCACCTTCAGATGCGCCGGCCCGCGGTCGTCGGGATGCGCGAGTCGCCAGTTGCGCAGGCCGTCTGCACGCCTTTCGAGATCGACCTCGCCATCGCGGAGCACCAGCTGCGCGACGATCGGCCTGCCCTCGCCGAGGCTTCGCCACGAGAACACGACGGTTGCCGCGGCGAGCGAGGCGAACGGCCGCGCGCGATCGGCCCACGGCGCGTTGTCGATGCGCACGCCGCGGACCTGCAGGACCGGCGCGAGCGACGCCGAGAGCGACATCCACATGCGGTCGAGATGCACCGCGCGGCCCGAGCTCTTCGCGAGGCGTTGCGAGACGATCGGCGCAAGCCACCAGGGCTGCAGCGCGGCCACGAGCACGACGACGATCGCGAAGCCGAGGAGCAGCCAGCCGAGCCGTCGCACGGGCCGGTGGCGCAGCTGCGGCGTGGTCGCGGGAGCGTCGCTTGCTCGACCGGAAGTCATCGACCGACCTCAGGAGCACATGCGATGAGCGCCACCAACGACACGACCGGCAAGCGGCCGCTCGCGGAACCGGCAACCGAGCAGAGCGGCAACGAAGTCGGCGGCATGCGCGTCGGCGCCGACCACGGCTTCAGCGATCCGACGCAGCGCTCGATGGAGCACGCCGACACCAGCCCGCTCGGCCGCGCCAGCATCGGCGACCACGGTGAGCCTCGACTCGACCTCGGCGGCACGAACGAGCCGGGCGCGGCAGCGACGCCGACCAACCCGCACGAGAGGCCCACCGCCGACCAACGCGCAGCGCCCGCGTCCTCCGCAACGCTCGCAGCGGGCAAGCGCGCGAATGCCGGCCCTGCGAAGGACGACGAAGACGACGAGGGGCGGCACCCACCGATCGCGCCCGTGGACGAGGGCAATCCGCTGAAGTCGCTCGGGCGGGCGATTGCCGACGTCGCCACGAGCAGTTCCGGGCCGGCGCCGAAGCCGCGCGATCGCTGAGCCTGCACGCCCGCGTCGCGCCGCTTACAGTCGCGAACGCGCGACGCCCGCTGCCGCGGTGCCGCACAGCGAGGTCACGAGACGATGGCAACTTCCACGCGCGAGCCGACGCGCGCCGAGATCGACGCGCTGCCAGGAGCGACGATGGTCGAGTTCGGCACGTCGTGGTGCGGCTACTGTCGCGCCGCGCAGCCGGCGATCGCGGCCGCGCTCGACGGCCACCGCGGCGTTCGCCACGTCAAGATCGAAGACGGCAGCGGTCGCCCGCTCGGCCGGTCGTTCGGCGTCAAGCTCTGGCCGACGCTCGTGTTCATGGCAAACGGCCGCGAAGTCGCACGGCTCGTGCGGCCTCGCGACCGTGGCGCGATCGACGACGCGCTCGACGCGATCACGCCCCCCGCGTGATCGCTGGCTGTCGAGCGCCGTCACGTCACTTGGTGACGCCGTTCGAGGGGGCGGTCGGCGACGCGCTGCTCACGCCCGCCGGGTTGATGCCTTCTGGGTT
>DATJIM010000222.1:0-12759 GCA_035493195.1 Caldimonas sp. | reverse complement strand
GCGAACGCGAATCCCATCTTGCCGCTCGAGCGGTTCGTGAGGCCGCGCACCGGATCGAGCGGCTCGAACGTCGGCCCGGCGGTGACGAGGACACGCCGACCGGCGAGCAACTTCGGCTGGAAGAACGCGACGACGTCTGCGAGCAGCTCCTTGGGCTCGAGCATGCGGCCGTCGCCGATCTCGCCGCACGCCTGGTCGCCGCTCGCCGGGCCGAGCACGGTCGCGCCGTCGGCGGCGAGCTGCGCGAAGTTGCGCTGCGTCGCCGGATGGGCCCACATCTCTCGGTTCATCGCCGGCGCGACGAGGAGCGGGCAACGCTCGATCGGCCGCGCCAGGCACATCAGCGACAGCAGGTCGTCGGCGCGGCCGTGCAGCAGCTTGGCGACGAAATCGGCGCTCGCCGGCGCGACGAGCACCGCGTCGGCGTCGCGCGTGAGGTTGATGTGCGCCATGTTGTTGGCTTCGCGCGCGTCCCACTGGCTCGTGTAGACGTTGCGGTTCGAGAGCGCCTGCAACGTCACCGCGGTGATGAACTGCTCGGCCGCCTCGCTCATGACGACCTGCACGACCGCACCTTCCTTGACGAGCGCGCGCGTCAGCTCGGCGGCCTTGTAGCAGGCGATTCCGCCCGACAGACCGAGCACGATGCGGCGGCCCGCGAGCTCGCCGTCGGACGTTGCGTCGTCGTCGTTGGTCGCCGCCGACTGCGCTTCGGGATCGGCGGGGCGGGGTTCGCGCTGGATGGCCATCGCCCTGCATTCTGGGCGATCCCGGGGTATGGTGCGCGACCGGGCACCGACTCGCCCCGATTCATGTCCGATTCGAAGACCCCCCGATTCGTCCAGTTGCGCCTCGCCGACGATGACGCCGAGCGCGCCGCCGCGCGCGCGGCGCTGCGCGCACCCGCGGCGAGCATCTCGCCCAAGTTCTTCTACGACAAGCTCGGCTCGCATCTCTTCGAGGCGATCACCGAGCTCACCGAGTACTACCCGACGCGCACCGAGGCGGCGATCTTCGCGAGCCACGGCGCCGAGATGGCGAGCGCGATCGGACCCGGGGCGGCGCTGATCGACCTGGGCGCCGGCAGCTGCGCGAAAGCGGCGCGGCTCTTTCCGCTGTTCGAGCCGAAGCGCTACGTCGCCGTCGACATCTCGGTGGAGTTCCTGCGCGAGGCGTTGCGCACACTGCAGCGCGACCACCCGCAGATCGCGATGGCGGGTGTCGGCGAGGACTTCTCGACGACGCTCGAGATCCCCGCCGAGCTCGTCGGCGGCGAGCGTCCGGTGTTCTTCTATCCGGGGTCGAGCATCGGCAACTTCGAAGCCGCCGACGCGCTCGCGTTCCTGCGCCGGATCCGCGAGCGCGCATCGGGCGGTGGACTTCTCATCGGCGTCGACCTCGTCAAACCGAAGTCGATCCTCGAAGCCGCGTACGACGACGAGCTCGGCGTCACCGCGGCGTTCAACCGCAACGCGCTCAACCACCTCAACCGCCTGATCGGCAGCGACTTCGTGCCGCGCCAGTGGCGCCACGTCGCGTTCTACGACGTCGCGAAAGCGCGGATCGAGATGCACCTCGAGGCGCGCAGCGACCTCGTCGTCACCTGGCCTGGCGGCAACCGGCGCTTCGCCGCCGGCGAGCGGATCCACACCGAGAACTCATGCAAGCAAACGGTCGAGGGCTTTCGAACGATGCTGCTCGACGCGGGCTTCGAGGCGCCGCGCCACTGGAGAGACCGCGACGGCTGGTTCGCGGTGTTCTGGGCCGCTGCGCGCTAGCTGTGACGTTCCAGGAGGTTGTTCATCCGTCCGTGATTTGAGAAGCTGGGGGTGTCTAGACACCAACCACTCAGATCAGGAGGGGACGGATGAACAGCCATAAGCATGCGAGATTGACGCCCAAAGGTCGAGCCCTGCTGGTAAGTCGAGTTCAGCAAGAAGATTGGACGCTGAGGGCGGCGGCCGAGGCCGCCGGCATCAGCGTGCGGACCGCGTCGAAGTGGCTGGGGCGGTTCCGTCAGCAAGGTGCTGCGGGGCTGGTCGATCGCAGCTCACGTCCCAAGCACAGCCCGCGAGCGTTGCTGGCCGAGGAAGTCCAAGCGCTGGAGGCGCTCAGGCGACGGCGCTGGCCGTTGTGGCGCATTGCGCGCCAAGCCAAGCGCGGTCTGGGCACCGTCAGCCGCTGCATGAAGAGACTCGGGCTGTCGAGGCTGGCCCGGCTCGAGCCAGTGCAGCCGCTTGTGCGCTACGAGCGAGCGGCCGCCGGCGAGCTGCTGCACCTGGACACCAAGAAGCTCGGTCGCATCGATGGCCTGGGCCACCGCATCACCGGCCATGGCGGCCACAGGCGCAACGCCGGCATCGGCTGGGACACGGTGCATCTGGCCATCGACGACCACTCGCGCGTCTCCTTCGCCCTCGTCAAGACCGACGAGTGCGGGCCAAGCTGTGCGCAGTTCCTGCGCCAGGCGGTGGCCTACTACGCAAGCTTGGGCGTCACCATCGAGCGCGTCATGACCGACAACGGCACTGGCTACCGTTCCAAGGCCTTCAGGGCTTGTTGCGCCGAGCTCGACGTGCGTCACATCCGCACCCGTCCATACACCCCCAAGACCAACGGCAAGGCCGAGCGGTTCGTGCAGACAAGCCTGCGCGAGTGGGCCTACGTTCGCCCTTACCTCAGCTCAGCGCAACGCGAGGCCGCCCTTCAGCACTTCTTGCATCGCTACAACTGGCATCGTCCGCACGCAGCGCTCAACCACTTGCCGCCTATCAGCCGCATCCCGGCGATGAGCAACCTCTTGGAACTCAACAGCTAGCGCGCGCGGACCTAGTGATCGGCGACGAAGCGGACGACGCGGTCGCGCGAATCGCGCCACGCCGCCGGATTGCCGCCGACGTGGACGCCCTGCCCGGGATGGACGCCGTTCGGCACGTCCTTGCGCAGCCGCAGCGGCGCGTCGGAGTCGAAGCCGTGAAAGGCGCCGGGGTAAGCGACGATCTGCGGGCGCGGCTCGCCCGCCGACCGCGCCAGCGCGAGGCACGGTTTGGCCGGCGTCCAGTCGTCGGCCTCGCCGACCAGCATCAAGAGCGGCACCGCGGGCTCGTAGCCGCGCTTCAGGTCGGCGTCGCAGCCGGGATAGAAGGCGATCGCGAACGCTGCCTTGTTGACCGCGGCGGCGACGTCGTGGTGGCGGAGGTTGGTCGCCGAGAGCACGGTGCTGCCGCCGTTCGACCAGCCGATCAGGCCGATCCGCTTCGGATCGACGTCGGGCCGCTCGGCGAGGTAGTCGATCGCGCCGAGTGCGTCGAGGCGCCGGTTCGCCTGCGTGACGCGGCGCTTGCCGTTGCGCTGCGTGCAGAGCTCCTTCTCGTAGCGCGGCGTCAGCGAGTCGACGACGAGCACGTGCATGCCGAGACCGTTGAACAGCTCCGCGTAGTCGCGCAGTCGCTTGACGAGCGCACCGGTGCGGTCGTAGGCACCGCCGCAGCCATGGAACATCGCGATCGCCGGCGCCGGTGCCGGCGACCGCGGCGCGGGAAACAAGTAGCCGATCAGCACGACCGGCGCGTTGCCTGGGCCGTCGAGGCTCGGGAACGAGACGCGCTGCTGCGCCGACGCGTGACCGATCGCGGTCGCGAGGACGAGCGCGAGCGTCGCGCGAAGCCAGGTCATGGCGCCGGCGCGAGCGCAGCGATCGTCGGCGCCGCCGGATGGATGCGCGCCATCAGCAAGGCGTCGATGTACTCGCCGTCGCGGAGCACGTAGCCGCGCGCGCAGCCCTCGATCTCGAACCCGAAGCGGCGATAGAGGGCGATCGCGCGCTCGTTGTCGACGTAGACGCTGAGCTCGAGTCGGAGCAGCCCGATCCAGCGGTCGGCGTAGTCGCATAGCGCCTGCATCAGCGCGGTGCCGATGCCCTGGCCTTGCACATCGCCGCGCACGGACATGCCGATCACCATCGCATGGCGGCGCCGCGGGCTCGGCCCCGCGGGGTTCATTCCGCAGAAGCCGACGAGCTCGTCGCCTCGCTCGGCGACCAGCAGCAGGTCGGGCTTGCCCGGCGCGAGGCTCTCGGTGAGACGCGTGCGGTTGAGCTCCTCGTTCGCGTACGGCATCTGCATCGTGCCGGGAAAGACGGCCGGGTCGGCCATCAGCCGCGCGATCGCGGCAGCGTCGTCGACGCGCGCGCGGCGGATCGTGATCGTCATCGGCCGCCGCCGCGCAGCACGCGGTAGTGGAGAAAGATCTCGTCGCCTTCAACCTCGCTCGCGACGAGCTGCAGGCGCCGGACGTCGTCGCGGTCGAAGCCGATGCCGTCGGCGAGACTCGGCGCATCGCCGCCGACGACGATCGGGCAGAGCGTCACATGCATCTCGTCGAGCGCGTCTGCGGCGAGGAACTGGAAAACGAGGTCGCCGCCTCCTTCGACGAGCAGCGTCTCGACGCCGCGCGCGGCGATGCGGTCGACGACCCACCAGACCGGCGGATCGCCGTCGCCCGGCCACGCCTCGACCTCCGCCGGCAGGTCGCGCCCGCGCGCCGCCGCCGCGCGGGTCAGGAAGAGCGGCCGCACCGCGGGCTCGCGGACGAAGTCGGTGTCGAGCGGAACGTCGAACGAGCGCGTCAGAACGACGTTCCACGGCCGCTTCGTCCAGCCGGCGCGGTCGGCGGCGTCGGGCAACGCCGGATGCGGCCAGTTGCGAAACGTCGCGCCGCCGACGAGCACCGCGTCGGCGCGCGCGCGCAGCGCGCTCATCCGCGCGTGGTCGCGCGCGCTGCCGAAGAACGTGAAGCGCCGCTCGCGGGTGTTGATGCGGCCGTCGAGCGACACGGCGGTGTTGCTGACGACCTTCACGCTAGCTTTGCGGAGTGCCCTGGCCGCGGTCGCGCGTGATCTCGACGCCGGCCCATTCGAGGCCCTGCACCGGTGGCCGCTTGCGCACGGACACGGTGACGCGCTCGATCAGCGGGTTCTGCAGCGCGACCTCGGCGAGCGTCTCGGCGACGCGCTCGATGAGGAGGAACTCGCGGCCCTGGACGGCGTCGATCATCTCGCCGGCGAGGCGATAGTCGACCGTGCGCTCGAGATCGTCGGCGAGCGCGGCATCGCGCAGCGACGCGCAGTAGAGCTTGACCGTGACGCGAAGCGACTGCGGCGTCGCCCGCTCGGGGTCGGTGCAGCCGACCCGGCACGGCACCTCGAGGCCTTCGAGAAACAGCAGGTCCATGTCAGACACGCTCCTCGACCCAGCGCTGCACCGACGCCAGTGCCGCGGGCAGCCGCGACGGATCGGTGCCGCCGGCCATCGCCATGTCGGGCTTGCCTCCGCCCTTGCCGCCGACCTGGCCAGCGACCCAGTTCGCGACCTCGCCCGCCTTGACGCGCCCCGTGCTGTCGGCGGTGACGCCGGCGGCGATCTGCACCTTCGAGCCGTCGACCGCGGCGAGGACGATGACCGCGGTCTTCAGCTTGTCCTTGAGCTTGTCGAGCGTGTCGCGCAGCGTCTTCGCGTCGGCGCCGTCGAGCCGCGCGGCGAGGACCTTCAGCCCCTTGACGTCGACCGCGCGCTGCGCGAGATCGTCGCCTTGCGACGACGCCAGCCGGCCCTTCAGCGCAGTGAGCTCCTTCTCGAGCACTCGGACGTGCTCGAGCACCTGGCCGACGCGCGCCGGCACCTCTGCGGGAGCGCTGCGCAGCTCGTCGGCGATGCGTCCGAGCGTCGACTCGAGCGACTGCAGGTAGGCGAGCGCGTTGTCGCCCGTCACCGCCTCGACGCGGCGCACCCCCGCGGCGACGCCGCTCTCGGAGACGATCTTGAAGAGCCCGATGTCGCCGGTGCGCGCGACGTGCGTGCCGCCGCAGAGCTCGCGGCTGGTGCCGATGTCGAGCACCCGCACCTCGTCGCCGTATTTCTCGCCGAACAGCATCATCGCGCCGAGCTTGGTCGCCTCGTCGATCGGCATCACGCGGGCGCTCGTCGCGTGGTTGGCGAGGATTTCGGCGTTGACGAGCTGCTCGACGCGACGGATCTCGTCGTCGGTCAGCGGCGCGTTGTGGGCGAAGTCGAAGCGCGTCTTCTCGGCGTCGACGAGCGAGCCCTTCTGCTGGACGTGCGCGCCGAGCACCTCGCGCAGCGCCTTGTGCATCAGGTGCGTCGCGCTGTGGTTGCGCATCGTCCTGGCGCGCCGCTCGGCGTCGACGCGCGTCTCGACGACGTCGCCGACCGAGAGTTGGCCCTCGACGACGCGGCCCTGGTGGCCGGCGACCGCCGCCTGCACCTTGATCGTGTCCTCGACGACCATCCGCGCGGTCGCGTTGCGCAGCTCGCCGACGTCGCCGACCTGGCCGCCGCTCTCGGCGTAGAACGGCGTGTGATCGAGCACGACGACCGCGACGTCGCCGGCGCGCGCCGTCTCGACCGCCGTGCCGTCGACGTACACCGCGGTGACCTTGGCGGCCTCGTGCGTCAGCGTCTCGTAGCCGTGGAAGGTCGAGGCGCCGCCGCTGTACTCGAGCCCCTGCGCCATGCGGAACTTCGCCGACGCGCGCGCGCGCTCGCGCTGCTCGGCGAGCAGCGCATCGAAGCGCGCGGTGTCGACGGCGACGCCGCGCTCGCGACAGACGTCGGCGGTGAGGTCGACCGGAAAGCCGTAGGTGTCGTGCAGCTTGAACGCGACGTCGCCCGACAGCATCGCGCCCGGCGCGAGCGCGGCGAGCGCCGACTCGAGGATCTCCATGCCGTTGGCGATCGTCTGGAAGAAGCGCTCCTCTTCCTGCTGCATCACGGCGGTGACGCGCTGCTGCTGCACGCGCAGGTCGGGATACGCGTCCCCCATCTCGGCGACGACGATCGCGACGAGGCGGTGAAAGAACGGCCGGCGCGCGCCGAGCTTGTAGCCGTGGCGGATCGCGCGTCGTGCGATCCGGCGCAGCACGTAGCCGCGCCCTTCGTTGCTCGGCACGACGCCGTCGCCGACGGTGAAGCTGCAGGCGCGGATGTGGTCGGCGATCACCTTGAGCGAAGGCGAGTCGGCGTCGCAGTCGCCGGCCCCGGCCGCGTCGACCTCGCGCTTGGCGGCGGCGAGGAGCTTGACGAACAGGTCGATCTCGTAGTTCGAATGCACGTGCTGCAGCACCGCGCTCAGCCGCTCGAGCCCCATGCCGGTGTCGACGCTCGGCTTCGGCAGCTTGTGCATCACCCCCGCGTCGTCGCGGTTGAACTGCATGAAAACGTTGTTCCAGATCTCGATGTAGCGGTCGCCGTCCTGCTCGGCCGAGCCCGGCGGACCGCCCGCGACCTCGGGCCCGTGGTCGTAGAAGATCTCGCTGCACGGGCCGCACGGGCCGGTGTCGCCCATCATCCAGAAGTTGTCGGACGCGTAGCGCGCGCCCTTGTTGTCGCCGATGCGAACGACGCGCTCCTTCGGCAGCCCGATGTCGTTGACCCAGATGTCGTACGCCTCGTCGTCGTCGGCGTAGACAGTCGCCCAGAGCTTGTCGGCCGGCAGCTTGTAGACCCCGGTCAACAGCTCCCATGCGAACCGGAGCGCGTCCTTCTTGAAGTAGTCGCCGAACGAGAAGTTGCCGAGCATCTCGAAGAACGTGTGGTGGCGCGCGGTGTAGCCGACGTTCTCGAGGTCGTTGTGCTTGCCGCCGGCGCGGATGCACTTCTGCGACGTCGCCGCGCGCACGTACGGCCGCTTGTCGAAGCCGAGGAAGACGTCCTTGAACTGGTTCATGCCGGCGTTGGTGAAGAGCAGGGTCGGGTCGTCGCCGGGGACGACCGGGCTCGACGGCACGACGGTGTGGCCCTTCGACGCGAAGAAGCTGAGGAACGTCGAGCGGATGTCGGCTGCTTTCACGGGGCGGCTTTCGGCGGCGGCGTGCGCCGCCTCTGGGCGAAAAGGCGAGAGGATATCGGCATGGGTCCGCGATTGTCCGGCACATCGGTGCCGGGCGCGGGCGCGGGCGCAAGCCGGCGGTCGGCGTTCGCCGTACGCGCGGCGCCCGCTAGCGATCGTCGTTCGCTGCGGCGCGGCGGCGGCCGGCGGCGTCGCGCGTCGTCGCCGGACCGTCGGGCAGCGACGCCGGTGCCGCTGCGGCGAGCGAAAGCGCGCGGCGCAGCAGCCGCTCGGCGTCGTTGCCGTCGCTCGGATAGTGCGCGATGCCGAGCGCGACCGCGACCGAGCGCTCGATCGCGCCGACCGTGTACGGCGCGATCAGCGCAGCGACGAGCTTGAGTGCAACGCGCTCGCCGTCCCCGCGGGCGACGATCGAGCCGAGCAGGACGGCGAACGCGTCGTCGTCGATCGCGGCGACGACGTCGCTCGCGCGCACGCCGGCGCGCAGGCGAACGGCGATCTTGCGACGCAGCGCGTCGACGTCGACGGCCTCGGCGGTGCCTCCCGGCCGCAGCCCTTCGATCCGGAACGCCAGCACCGCCATCGGCGCCGGCTCGCGCTCGCGCAGCGCGAGCAGCTGGCTGAACTGCTCGACGAGCTGCTGGCGGTGCGGCAGCCCGGTCGTCGTCTCGAACATGTGCACCGCCGGTCGCCGCGCCTCGCGCTGGCGTCGCAGCGCCGCAAAGCGCAGCCGCGTGCAGCCGCTCGGCGACGCCAGCTCGGCGCGCGCGACGACGTCGTCGGCGCCGTGGCGAAGCCAGTCCGCCGCCGCAGCGCTGTCCGGATCCGCGACCGCGACGACGAGCGCGACGCGGTCGGCGACGGTGGCGATCCGCGCCGGCGTCGCGGGCGCCGCGGCAGCATCGACGACGATGACGTCGAAGCTTTCGCCGCCAGCAAGCCGCGCGAGTGCTTCGCCCCAGCCGGCGACGCTCTCGATCGCGACCGCGGTCGGCGCGTCGCCGACGGCCGCGGCGATCGCGAGGACGCGGAGCGGAGAGTCGCTCATCGCAGCGATCGGTGCTCGCTTCGCATTCGCGGATTCTAAGAATCGGGTCGGTCGTGCGCGCATCTGCGACACGCACCGCCGAGAACAAGTCGTCGCCCCGGGTCCGTTGCCGGATCACGCGCCGGACACGCCAGCGTCGCGCGGCGGTCACACGATGTCCCTAGCCTCATTGATGCTGAGGATGCGGGAATGCGGACGTTGCGCGAGACTTCGCGTTTGCCGCCCGCGAGAAGCGGAACGATGGGAGTTCAGTTGGCGATCAAGCTGTTGGGCCACGTGTGGGGGAACGCCGCGACGGCGAGCGGCGCCGAGCGCCGCCCGGGCAACGAGTGGGTCGTCGCGGTGCGCGAGCCTTCGCGCTGGAATCCGTCGGCCGTGCGCGCCGCCGCGACGCCCAAGCCCGGCAAGGCAACTGCTGCCGAGCCGGTGTGGGCCGAGACGCAGCCCTGGTGTCACGACTGAGCGGGCGTTTGCCGCCCGGCCCTCGCGGCACGGCGCGCAGTCAGCGCGAGGTCAGCTCGCTTCGCTGAACGTGTGCAGGACCGCGCCGCCGGAGAGCGCGATGCTCTGCACGGCGACGACGCGGCCGTCGATCTCGCGGCCGGCGGCGCCCGAACGCACCCAATGGAGCGCACGGACATCGTCGAACGCGGGCCGGCGCGCCATCGCCGCTTCCGGCAGGCCGAGCAGCTCGATCGCGCGCCGGTTGCAGAGATCCACAGTCCCTTCAGCGTCGACCAGGACGACGCCCGTCTCGATCCGATCGAGCATGGCGCGCAGCAGCGCCGACTGCTCGGCGAGGCGTGCCTTGGTCGCCCGCTGCCGTTCCTCGGCGCGCAGCAGCCGGTCCTGACGACGCTTGAGCAGCGAGATGTCGACGTGCGCGAACGAGCCGAAGCCGTCGGCCCGGCGCTGCTCGACGATCCGCACCCAGCGGTCGCCGGGCAGCGGCAGCTCGTACGGGACGCCCGCGAAGCAGAGGTTCTCCTCGAGAAGCGCGAGACCGGCCTCGAAGCGCGAACGCTCCGAAGGCTCGGCGCCGCGCCAGGCGGCGAGATAGACGTCGATGAAGTCGCCCTGCAGCGCGCGCGCCTTGTCGGGCAGGCGGTACATCGCGACGAACGCCTCGTTGACCCAGCCGATCCGACCGCCCTGGACGGTCAGCATGATGCCGTCGCCGACGTGCTCGAAGAGGTCGAGCCCGCTCGCGAGCCCGGCCATCCCCGGTCCTTCGATTGCGGGGTCGTTGGCGGCGCTCGGAACGACTCCCGGTGCCCGCGTCCAGAGGCAAACACGGCCCTCGGGACCGGCCTGCTCGGAGGCCTGCAGCCAGAAGCCGCGGTGGCTGAAGGCCTGCGGTGCCTGCTCGTCCGCCGGCCGCGACACGCCCTCCTCGACGTAGCGGTCGAGCAGCCCGAGCTCCTCGGGCTCGAGGCGCACCTGGTAGAAGCGGCGCAGGTTGGCGCGGTACGGCTCGCCCTCGTGGATGTAGCCGACGTGCTCGGGAAAGAAGCGCAGGTAGGTGTCGTTCCAGACCGCGGTGCGGTCGTCGGCGTCGAACGCGCAGACCGCGACGTTGAGGCGGTCGAGCGCAGCGGCCATCGATCGCGCCGCGGCGCCGAACTCGTCGCGACGTGCGACCGGCGCGTCGCGACCGTCGTGCGCCGCGTGCCGCGTCGTCAGCGCCGCGAACAGGTGGTGCGTCGCCGAGTCGGCGGCGGTGAATCCTTCGGTCACCACCGAGTCGGCGCCGAAGCCGTCGGTGAGAACGCCGACCGACCCGGTGCTCTCGGCCCAGTTGGCACGCGCCATCGAACGGACCGGCGCGCTGCGCAAGGCGACGCGTCGGCCGGCGACGATCGGTTCGCGGCCCACGGCGGTCAGGAAGCGGTCGCGCACACGGTGCGCGTGTCGCAGTCGAGCGATCGGGACATCTTCACCTCCCGGAGCCTTGGCGGCTTTTCGCGATGCGAGCGCATCTTCCATGCCACCCGGGCTACGCGGTTCGTGACGCTTTGCGCGCCCCGGACTCGTTGTCTTGTGACGACATCGGAATGCCGCCGCGGCGAAAAGCGCCAGCCTTGCAACCATTTGCTACTGCCCGCGGCCGAAGCGCGGCCAGCCGGGACGCCTGCGGTGCGTCGCTACACTGCCCGCCTCCGCCATCGCTCTCACGAGATCCACCATGAAGATCCCCTACGTCGTTCCCGCCGCGCTCGCCCTCGCGGCCGCGGCCTCCCCTGCCTGGGCCGGCAAGACGCTCGACGCCGTCAAGTCGCGCGGCCAGGTCGTGTGTGGAGTCAACACCTCCGGGCCGGGCTTCTCGAACGCCGACAGCCAGGGCAAGTGGACCGGCCTCGACGTCGATTTCTGCAAGGCGGTCGCCGCCGCGGTCCTGAACGACGCCAACAAGGTCAAGTTCGTTCCGCTCAACTCGCAGCAGCGCTTCACTTCGCTGCAGGCGGGCGAGGTCGACGTCCTCTCGCGCAACAGCACCTGGACGCTGACGCGCGACGCGTCGCTCGGGATCGTCTTCACCGGCATCAACTACTACGACGGCCAGGGCTTCATGGTCCCGAAGAAGCTGAGCATCGCGAGCGCCAAGAAGATGAACGGCGCGACCGTCTGCGTGCAGGCCGGGACGACGAGCGAGAAGAACGTCGCCGACTACTTCGGCGCCAACAACATGAAGTACAAGCCGGTCGTCTTCGACACTGCCGAGGCGATCACGAGCGCGTTCTTTTCCGGCCGTTGCCAGGTCTACACGACCGACATGAGCGACCTCGCCGGCGCTCGCACGAAGGCGCCGAAGGCCGACGACTACGTCATCCTGCCCGAGGTGATCTCGAAGGAGCCGCTCGGTCCGTCGGTGCGGCGCGGCGACGACGAGTGGTTCGAGATCGTCCGCTGGACGCTGTTCGCGATGCTCGAGGCCGAGGAGGACGGCCTGACGCAGGGCAACGTCGATTCGCAGAAGGCGAGCAGCAAGGATCCCAACGTCCAGCGTTTCCTCGGCGTCTCCGAGGACACCGGGAAGCTCCTCGGTCTCGACAAGGAGTGGGCGTACCGCATCGTCAAGCAGGTCGGCAACTACGGCGAGAGCTTCGAGCGCAACCTCGGGCCGAAGTCGCCGGTCGGGCTGCCGCGCGGCGTCAACAACCTCTGGACCAAAGGCGGCCTGATGTACGCGCCGCCGATCCGCTAGCGCACAGCGCGCAGCCGTGGCGGCTCCGCTCGCCGCGCCGGTCGGAGATGCGGCACGGCGCGCGGCGCGGCGTGCGCGCCGTCTGCGCGGCTGGCTCGTCCAGGGAGTGCTCGCGCTCGCCGTGCTGGCGCTCGCGCTCGTCGTCGCGCGCAACGTCGGCGCCAACCTCGAGGCACGCGGCATCAAGTCCGGGTTCGGTTTTCTCGCCGACCCCGCCGGCTTCAACATCGGCGAGCTGCTGATCGACTACACCGCGCGCGACAGCTACCTGCGCGCGTTCGCCGCCGGCATGGCCAACACGCTGCGCGTCTCGCTCGCCGGCATCGTGCTCGCGACCGTGCTCGGCGTCGCCGTCGGCCTGCTTCGGCTCGCGCGCCATCCGCTCGTGAGCGGTCTGTGCGGCGCGTGGGTCGAGGTGTTCCGCAACATCCCGCTGCTGATCCAGCTGCTCGCGATCTATCTGCTCGTCACCGAGCTCCTGCCCGACTCGTCGGGCGCCCTTTCGATCCCGGGTGTCGCGTTGCTGTCGAAGGAAGGGCTGCAGGTCGCGGTCCCGGAAAACGGCAGGCTCGCCATCGCGGTCGCGCTCGCCGCGTTCGCGCTCGCGGCCGCGCTCGGCTGGGCGGCGGCGCGGCGCTGG
>DATJIM010000221.1:0-12518 GCA_035493195.1 Caldimonas sp. | reverse complement strand
ATGCCCGCCACTCGCCGCCCCGCACCGCGCGGTGCAACGAACAACTGGAGCTCGGACGGCGAGTGGTGGGTGCGCAATGGGTCCGCCGGCAGCGGCGAACGTCTCACTGCGGCATGCCCCAACGGAGTCCTTCTGGCCCGTGATAGCCGGCACGGCCGACGGAGCCCAGGGCGTACCCACCGCTCGCCGGCCGCGTGTCGCTCTGTCAGACAGTGCGAAACCGAATCACCCCGTCGCCGCCGATCTCGCGCGCGAGCTTGCCGGCGTACCAGAGCGCGTGCAGGTGCGCGATCGACTCGCCGATCGCGAACGTCATCTGGTGGAGGTCGAGCGCCCGGGTGAAGAGCACCGGCACGAGCTCGAACGCGCTCAGCGGCTTCGCTGTGCACGCCTCGAGCGTCTCGGCGAAGCGCTCGGCGTGGTGCGCCTGCAGCTGGCCGATCCGCGTGTGCAGGCCCTTGAAGGGCAGCCCGTGCGACGGCAGGACGAGGACGCCGGCATCGATCGCGCGCATCCGCTCGATCGAGTCGAGGTAGAGCGTCAGCGGGTCGGCCTCGGGCTCGACGTCGACGACGCTGACGTTGGTCGAGATGCGCGGCAGCACCATGTCGCCGCTGATCAGGACGCCGTCGCGCTCGTTGTGCAGCGCGATGTGCTCCGGCGCGTGGCCGTAGCCGACGTGGCACGTCCAGTCGGTGCGCGCCGGGCCGCTGCCGATCGCGACCCGCCCGCCTCCGATCATCCGGTGGTACGACGCCGGGACGTCGGGGACGAGGCTCTTGTAGTAGTTGCTGCGCGCGGCGACGCCGCCGACCTTCTCACGGTCGGCCGCCATGCCGTGCTGCGCCATGAACGCCGCCGAGAGCGGGCCGCCGAAGCCGGCGCTCGCGCGCGTTGCGGTCCGCGCGACGCCGTAGTCGGTCGCGCTGATCCACATCCGCACGCCCCAGCGCTCGCACAGCCAGTTCGCCGAGCCGATGTGGTCGGGGTGCATGTGGGTGACGATCACGCGCAGCACCGGCAGGCCGCCGAGCGCGCTCGCGAAGATCTCTTCCCACGCCGCGTGCGTCGCGGCGTCGTCGATGCCGCAGTCGACGATGCTCCAGCCTTCGCGCGCCGGCTCGCCCGGGCCTTCGGCGATCGCGTCGCGCAGCAGCCAGACGTTGATGTGGTCGAGCCGGAACGGCAGGCGCATGCGCGCCCAGAGGATCCCCGGGGCGACCTCGAACGCGCGCCCGGGCTCCGGAGTCGCGGTCCCGAGGCAGTAGTCGAGCTGGCTCTCGAGGGCGTTCATCGCGGCCGCTTCCCGTACACTTTCTGCACTTTACGTAAACGTCAAGTGTAGTGCCCATGGCCCGCGCCGTCGCTTCGCGCCCCGCAAGCCCTCGCGGCGAGCCTGCCGCGTCGCCGACGTTGTCGATCGGCCAGCTCGCGCGCGAGTTCGGGCTGACGACGCGTGCGATCCGCTTCTACGAGGACTGCGGCCTGCTCAGGCCGGCGCGCGCCGGCAAGAGCCGGGTCTACAGCGCCGGCGACCGCGCGCGGCTGACGCTGACGCTGCGCGGCAAGCGGCTCGGCCTCAAGCTCGCAGAGGTCAAGGAGCTCGTCGACATGTACGAGACGCGCCGCGACAGCGACGCGCAGCTGCGCCGCTTCGTCGATGTCCTCGCGCGCCAGCGGTCGCAGCTCGAAGCGCGCCTCGCCGAGCTGCAGTCGACGCTGGACGAGGTCGTCGCCCAGGAGGGTGCGGCGCGGCAGGCGCTGCGCGCGCGCGCGAGGGCCAAGGGTTGAGCGCAGAGACGGTATTTCCGACCGCGCTCACCGACGAGCGCGCCTTCGCGATCGCGCGCGCGATGCTCGACGGCTTCGACCGCCACTACCGGCTGTTTCGCCAGGCGAGCGTCGAGGCGAAGAAGCGCTTCGAGACCGCCGACTGGCTGGGCCAGCAGCAGGCGCAGGCGCAGCGGATCGAGTACTACGCGCGCCGGGTCGCCGAGGCGACCGAGCGGCTGCAGAACGAATTCGCGGCGGCGACGCTGCCGATCGAGGTCTGGCAGCAGGTCAAGCTCCACTACATCGGGCTGCTCATCAACCACTACCAGCCCGAGTGCGCCGAGACGTTCTTCAACTCGGTGACGACCAAGATCCTGCACCGCAACTACTTTCACAACGACGTCCTCTTCGTGCGCTCCGCGGTCGCGACCGAGCACCTCGAGAACGAGGAGCCGGCGGCGCTGCCGACGTACCGCGCCTACTACCCGACGCGCGACACGCTCGCCGAGACGTGGCACCGCGTCGTCACCAACTTCCAGCTCGCGCCAGAGTTCGAGGATCTCGGCCGCGACGTCGCCGCGGTGATGGCGGCGGTCGACGAGCAGCTCGGCGACTTCCGCATGCAGGCGAACTTCCAGATCCAGGTGTTGTCGTCGCTGTTCTTCCGCAACAAGGGCGCCTACATCGTCGGCAAGATCGTCAACGGCTTCGTCGAGACGCCGTTCGCGCTGCCCGTCCTGCACGGCGAGCGCGGCCTCGTGATCGACGCGGCGCTGTTCGGCGAGGACGACCTCGAGGTCGTCTTCAGCTTCGCGCGCGCCTACTTCATGGTGACGATGGAGGTGCCGTCGGCGTACGTGCAGTTCCTGCGCTCGCTGATGCCCAGGAAGCCCAACTCCGAGCTCTACAGCGCGCTGGGCCTCCAGAAGCAGGGCAAGAGCCTCTTCTACCGCGACCTCCTGATGCACATGCGGCACTCGTCGGACAACTTCCGCATCGCGCCGGGAATCAAGGGGATGGTGATGCTCGTCTTCGACCTGCCGAGCTTCCCGTACGTCTTCAAGGTGATCAAGGACCACTTCCCGCCGCCCAAGGAGACGACGCGCGAGCAGGTCCAGGCCAAGTACCTGCTCGTCAAGCAGCACGACCGCGTCGGCAGGATGGCCGACACGCTCGAGTACAGCGACGTCGCCTTGCCGCTCGCACGCTTCGACGACGAGCTCGTCGCCGAGCTGCGCCAGCACTGCCCGAGCCTGCTCGAGGAGGAGCGCGACGTCATCGTCATCCGCCACGTCTACATCGAGCGGCGGATGATCCCGCTCAACATCTATCTGCAGGAAGCGACTGCCGAGCAGCGCGCCGCGGTCATCGTCGAGTACGGCAACGCGATCAAGGACCTCGTGCGCGCCAACATCTTCCCCGGCGACATGCTGTGGAAGAACTTCGGCGTCACCCGCCACGGCCGCGTCGTCTTCTACGACTACGACGAGATCGAGTACCTGACCGACTGCAACTTCCGCAAGATCCCCGCGGCGCGCACCGAGGAGGAGGAGCTCTCGGGCGAGGTCTGGTACCGGGTCGGGCCGAAGGACGTCTTTCCCGAGACGTTCGCGCCGTTCCTGCTCGGCGATCCGGCGATCCGCGAAGTCTTCCTCGCGCACCACGCCGACCTGCTCGACGCCGCCTTCTGGCAAGGCCACAAGCAGGAAATCCTGGCCGGCTACGTGCATGATGTCTTCCCCTACGAGCCGCACAAGCGCTTCGAGGCGCGCCGGCAGCGCACCGCGCTCGCCGTCGCCGCATGAATTCCGAAGGAGGTTTCCAAATGGCTGAATCCATCGTCATCGTTTCCGCTGCGCGCACGCCGATCGGCGGCATGCTCGGCGACTTCAGCGCGCTCGCCGCGCACCAGCTCGGCAGCGTTGCGATCAAGGCTGCGATCGAGCGCGCCGGGGTCCCCGGCGACGCCGTCGACGAAGTCCTCATGGGCAACTGCCTGATGGCGGGCCAGGGCCAGGCGCCGGCGCGCCAGGCGACGCTCGGCGCCGGGCTGCCGCAGTCGGCCGGCGCGGTGACGCTCTCGAAGATGTGCGGCTCCGGGATGCGCGCGATGATGTTCGCCAACGACATGCTCAAGGCAGAGAGCGCCGACGTCGTCGTCGCCGGCGGCATGGAGAGCATGACCAACGCGCCGCATCTCGTCTTCGCGAGAAAGGGCGTCCGCTACGGCGCGGCGCAGCTCTACGACCACATGGCGATCGACGGCCTCGAGGACGCCTACGAGCGCGGCCGTGCGATGGGCGTCTTCGCCGAGGAGTGCGTCGCCAAGTACAGCTTCTCGCGCGAGGCGATGGACCAGTTCGCGATCAGCTCCACCGAGCGCTCGAAGAAGGCCAACGAGGACGGCAGCTTCGCTTGGGAGATCGCGCCCGTCGCCGTCCCCGGCAAGAGCGGCGACACGCTGATCAAGTTCGACGAGCAGCCGTTCAAGGCCAAGCTCGACAAGATCCCGGGCCTCAAGCCCGCGTTCAAGAAGGACGGCTCGATCACCGCGGCGACGTCGTCGAGCATCTCCGACGGCGCTGCCGCGCTGGTCCTGATGCGCGAGTCGACCGCGAAGCGGCTCGGCACCAAGCCGATCGCGCGCATCGTCGGCACGAGCGTGCACGCGCAGGCGCCCAACATGTTCACGACGGCACCGATCGGCGCGATCCAGAAGGTGCTCAAGAAGACCGGCTGGAACGTCAAGGACGTCGACCTCTGGGAGGTCAACGAGGCATTCGCCGCCGTGACGATGGCGGCGATGACCGAGTTCAAGCTCTCGCGCGACATCGTCAACGTCCACGGCGGCGCGGTCGCGCTCGGCCATCCGATCGGGGCGAGCGGCGCGCGCATCGTCGTCACGCTGCTCGGCGCGCTGAGGAAGACGGGCAAGAAGAAGGGCGTCGCGGCGCTGTGCATCGGCGGCGGCGAAGCGACTGCCCTCGCGGTCGAGATGCTCTGACGCCAACGCCCGCGGCGGCACCGTGCTCGGCACGCACTCGCTCGGCGTATTCGCGGCGACGGTGCTCGTCGTCAACGCAACGCCGGGCGTCGACATGATGCTCGTGCTGACGCGCACGATGCGCCACGGCGTCGTCGGCGGCATCGCCGCCGCGCTCGGCGTCTCCGCCGGCTGCGTCGTCCACACCCTCGTCGCCGCGTTCGGCCTCGCGGCGCTGCTTGCCGCTTCGGCCGCTGCGTTCGCGGTCGTCAAGTGGGCGGGCGCCGCGTACCTGCTCTGGCTCGCGTTCGGCATGCTGCGCGACGGCGTCCGCGCGCGCGGGCCGCTCGCTGTCGACGCCGAGCGCACGGCGAGCCCGGGTGTCGCGCGGCTCTTCGCGCAGGGGCTCGCGACCAACGTGCTCAACCCCAAGGTCGCGATCTTCTTCCTCGCGCTGCTGCCGCAGTTCATCGACGCCGACGCGCCCGCGAAGCTCCTCGCGTTCGTCTTCCTCGGCGCCTGGTTCGTCGTCCAGGGAACGGCGTTCCTCGTCGCGTTCGTGCTGCTCGTCGCGCCGCTGCGGCGCTGGCGCGCGCCGAGCGGCGCGGCACGCGCGCTCAATGTCGGCGGCGCCGGCCTCTTCGCCTGGCTCGCAGCGCGGCTCGCGCTGGTCGAGCGCGCGTGATGGCGCCCGAATCCGCCGGCGCTCCGCTCGCGACCGTCGGCGAAGCGTTCGTGCAGCGCACGCGCCTGAGCGCCGACGTCATCCGCGACTTCGCGACCATGGTCGGCGACCACAACCCTCTCCACCACGACGTCGTCGCGGCGCGCGCCGCTGGTTATCGCGGGCTGATCGCTTCCGGGACGCAGCTCGGCAGCATCCTGATGGCGATGACCGCGACGCACTTCGCGCAGCCGGCCGCCGACAAGCGGCCGCGGCTCAGCCTCGGGCTCGGCTTCGAGCTGACGTTTCGCGGCCCGGTCTACGCCGACGAGGACGTCGACCTGCGCTGGACCGTGACCGGCGTGTCGTGGAAGGAGAGCCTCGTCGGCTGGCTGACGCTGCTCGCCGGCGACGCGCGCGCCGGCGACCGGCTGCTGCTCGCGGCGACCGGGACGCTGCTGGTTCGCGCACCGAAAGCGTTGCCATGATCCTCGACGACGACCATCGTGCGGTGCAGGACGCGGTGCGCGCCTACGTGCAGGACCGCATCGCGCCGAACGCCGCGGCGTGGGACCGCGACGCGCACTTCCCGAAGGACGAGCTGCAAGGCCTCGCCGCGCTCGGCTGCTACGGCGTCGCGGTGCCGAGCGAATACGACGGCGCCGGCCTCGACTACCTCGCGCTCGCCGTCATCCTCGAGGAGATCGCCGCCGGCGACGGCGCGACGTCGACGATCGTCAGCGTCAACAACTGCCCGGTCTGCTCGATCCTGATGTCCTATGCCAACGGCGCGCAGAAGGACAAGTGGCTGAGGCCGCTCGCGCGCGGCGAGATGCTCGGCGCTTTCTGCCTCACCGAGCCGCAGGTCGGCTCGGAGGCGGGGGGCCTGCGAACGACCGCGGTGCGTGAGGGCGACGCGTACGTGCTCGACGGCGTCAAGCAGTTCATCACCAGCGGCAAGAACGGCGACGTCGCGATCGTGATGGCGGTGACCGACAAGGCTGCCGGCAAGCGCGGCATCAGCGCGTTCGTCGTGCCGACGTCGTCGCCGGGCTACACGGTCGCGCGGGTCGAGGAAAAGGCGGGCCAGCACGCGAGCGACACCGCGCAGATCGTCTTCGAGCGCTGCCGCGTTCCCGCCGAGAACCTGCTCGGCGAGGAAGGGCAGGGGCTGAAGATCGCGCTCTCCGGGCTCGAAGGCGGCCGCATCGGCATCGGCGCGCAGGCGATCGGCATGGCGCGCGCCGCGTTCGACGCGGCGCTCGCCTACGCCAAGGAGCGCGTCGCGTTCGGCAAGCCCATCTTCGAGCACCAAGCGGTGCAGTTCCGCCTCGCCGAGATGGCGACGCGGATCGAGTCGGCGCGCCAGCTCGTCCACCACGCGGCGAGCCTGAAGGACGCCGGCCTGCCGTGCCTGAAGGAAGCCGCGATGGGCAAGCTCGTCGCGACCGAGATGGCCGAGCGCGTGTGCAGCGATGCGATCCAGATCCACGGCGGCTACGGCTACGTGCGCGATTTCCCGGTCGAGCGCATCTGGCGCGACGTCCGCGTCTGCCAGATCTACGAGGGAACGAGCGACGTGCAGAAGATCCTGATCGCGCGCGCGTTGGCGTAGTCGTCGCGAGGCCCGCTCCACACGACCGTCGCGATGGACGAGCGCCACGCCCGCGAAGTCACCTGCCTCGAGGCGTTCGAGACGGCGCGCCCCGAGTCGCCGAGCTGGACCGACGACGACCGCGCCTGGGCCGACCGCGTCGCGCTCGAGGCGGTCGCCGCCGACGCGTCCGCCGATGCCTACATCGCCGGCCGCGCGCGCCACGCTCTGCAGCGGCTCGGTCCGCGCGAGCCGATCGTCGAGCGGATCGTTCGCGAGCCGATGTCGCGAAGCGGCTGGACGGTCGTCATCGTTGTCGTGGCGTTCGCGCTCGGCGTCGCCGCCGACGCGGTCGGCAGCGGCCAGCGCATCAACCTGCTCGCGCCGCCGCTCTGGGGCGTGCTGCTCTGGAACGTCGTCGTCTATGCGCTGCTGATCTTGTGGCCGCTCCTGCGTGCGCTGCGTCGCAAGTCCCAGCGTCCGGGCCCGCTCGTGCGCGCGACCGAGGCGCTCTTGCGCAGCCGCCGGC
Organism: Caldimonas sp.; assembly: GCA_035493195.1. Classification (GTDB taxonomy): domain Bacteria; phylum Pseudomonadota; class Gammaproteobacteria; order Burkholderiales; family Burkholderiaceae_C; genus Schlegelella_A. The sequence continues at coordinate 4,975 of DATJIM010000221.1, read as the reverse complement.
TGCTGCCGCGCGTCTCATCGGGTGGCAGCGCGCCGGCGTTGCGCGAGTTCGCGCGGCTCTGGCTCGAACGCAGCACCAGCCTCGCGGCGCTTCGCGCCGAAGCGGTGCTCCACGCCGGCGCCGCGGCGCTCGCGCTCGGCCTCGTCGCCGGGATGTACGCGCGCGGTCTCGTCCTCGACTACCGCGCAGTCTGGGAGAGCACGTTCCTCGGCGCCGACGCGGCGCACGCGATCGTCACGACGGTGTTCGGCCCGGCGGCGCGGCTCGCTGGAATCGCGCTGCCGGACGAAGCCGCGTTCGCGGCGATGCGCGCGACCCACGACAGCACCGTGACCGGAGCGCCGGCAGCACCATGGCTGCACCTGATCGCGCTCACGCTCGCCGGCGTCGTCGTGCTGCCGCGTGCCGCGCTCGCGCTCGGTTGCGCCGCGATCGTGATGTGGAAGACACGCCGTTTCGCGCTGCCGCTCGACCGCCCGTACTTCCAGCGGCTGCTGCGCGAGCGCAAGGGCGGGCCGGCGCGCGTCTCGGTCCATCCCTACGGCACCGCGCCGACGCCGCAGGCGACGCTCGGACTGCAGACGGTGCTCGCCGGCGCGCTCGGGCCGCGCGTCGCGCTCGAGTTCGCGGCGACGGTCGGCTTCGGCCGCGAGGACGACGCCGCGCCGGTCGTCGACGCCGAGTGCACGCACGCCGTCGCGCTGTTCGACCTCGGTGCGACCCCCGAGCTCGAGAGCCAGGGACGATTCGTTCGCGCGCTCGCCGCGGCGGCGTCGGCGACGCCGCTCGCCGTCGTCGTCGACACGAGCGCGTTCGACCGTCGCTTCGCGAGCGTCGGCGAGCGCGTCGCCGAGCGCCGCGACGCCTGGCGCGCGTGGGGCACGGCGATCGGCTGCGCGCCCGCGTTCGTCGCGCTCGAAGGCGACGCCGCCGCGGCGGCGGTCGACGTCGAGACGTCGTTCGCGACATCGCCGGCGGCAGCGAGGCCATGAGCGATCGCACGCCGGCGAGCGTCGACACGACCGGCTGCAGCGTCGCGCTCAGCCTCGTCTCGCACACCAACGTCGGCAAGACCGCGCTGGCGCGGACGCTGCTCGGGCGCGACATCGGCGAGGTCCGCGATGCGCCGCACGTCACCGAGTTCAACGAGGTCCACACCCTCGTCGAAACGGCCGCGGGCGAGCGCCTCTGCCTGTGGGACACGCCCGGCTTCGGCGACACCGTGCGACTCGTCAAGCGCCTGCGCGCCGGCGAGCGGCCGATCGTGCGGTTTCTCGGCGAGACGTGGGATCGCTGGCGCGACCGCGGCTTCTGGGCGAGCCAGCAGGCGGTTCGCAACCTGCGCGACGACGCCGACCTCCTGCTCTATCTCGTCGACGCGTCGCAGTCGCCCGACGCCGCCGGCTACGTCGCTCCCGAGATGGAGCTGCTCGGCTGGATCGGCAAGCCGGTCGTCGTGCTGCTCAACCAGCTCGGCGCGCCTGCCGTCGATGGCAGCGACGACGACGCCGCGCGCTGGCGGCGTGCGCTCGCCGGCGTCGCGATCGTTCGCGCGGTGCTGCCGCTCGACGCGTTCGCGCGCTGCTGGGTGCAGGAGCTGACGCTGCTGCGCGCGGTCGCTGACGCGTTGCCGGCAGAGCGCCGACCGGCGATGGCACGGCTCGGCGCGGCGTGGCGCGAGCGCCGCGAGCAGACCTTCCTCGCCGCGATGCGCGCCGTCGCGAGCGGCGTCGCGCGCACTGCGCTCGCGACCGAGACGGTCGCCGACCGCGCCGACCTGAAGACGCGGCTGCGCCAGGCCGGCGCCGCGATCGGCATCGGCAAGGCCGACGACACGCCGACCGCGCTCGCGCAACGCGCGCTCGCCGAGCGGCTCGACGGCGAGGCGCGTGCCGACACCGTCGCGCTGATCCGTCTGCACGGGCTCGGCGGCAGCGCCGAGCGCGACATCGTCGACCGCCTCGCGACCGAGTACGACCTGCGGCTGCGCGTCGACGAAGCGAACGCCGCGGTGTGGGGCGGAGCGGTCACGGGCGCGCTGATGGGACTCAAGGCCGACGTGCTGAGCGGCGGCCTGACGCTCGGCGGTGGGCTCCTCACCGGCGGCATCCTCGGCGCGCTCGGCGGTGCCGGCATCGCGCGCGGCGTCAACCTCGTCCGCGGCACCGACCGCTCGCTCGTCGCGTGGAAGGCCGAGACGCTCGACGCCGTCGTCGACGCGGCGCTGCTGCGCTACCTGGCGGTCGCGCACTTCGGCCGCGGCCGCGGCGACTGGGCGCGCAGCGAGTCGCCGGCGCACTGGAGGGACGTCGTCGCCGCAGCGCTCGCGCCGCACCGCGCGGCGCTCGCCGCCGCATGGGCCGAGCGCGCGATCGGCGGCAGCGACGATGCCGCGAATGCAGCCGCGCTCGAAGCGCTCGCGGCGCGGATCGAGCCGATCGTGCGCGACGCTGCGTGGCAGGCGTTGCGCCGGCTCTATCCGCAGTCGGACATGGCGAGCGTTGCGCCCGAGAATGCGCGTGCCGCAGCGACCGCTTCGATGCCATGACCACCGCTTCTGCGCTCGACGTCCGCGCGCTCGTCTTCGACGTCTTCGGCACCGTCGTCGACTGGCGCTCGGCGATCGTCCGCGACGGTCGCGCGCTCGCCGCGGCCAAGGCGCTCGCGGTCGACTGGGAAGCGTTCGCCGACGCCTGGCGCGCGGGCTATCAGCCGGCGATGCAGCGCGTCCGCAGCGGCGAGGTCGGCTGGACGACGATCGACCGGCTGCACCGCGAGATCCTCGAGTCGCTTCTCCCGCGCTTCGGACTCTCGAACCTCGACGACCGCGAGCGCGACGCGCTCAACCGCGTCTGGCATCGCCTCGATCCGTGGCCCGACGTCGTCGCAGGTCTTTCCCGTCTCAAGCGCCGCTACACGATCGCGACGCTCTCGAACGGCAACGTCTCGCTCCTCGTCGACATGGCCAGGCGTGCCGGCCTGCCGTGGGACACCGTGCTCTCGGCCGAGCTGTTCGGTCATTACAAGCCCGATCGCGAGGTCTACCTCGGCGCCGCGCGCATCCTCGACGTCGCACCGCACGAGCTGGTGATGGTCGCTGCGCATCCGAGCGATCTCGCCGCGGCGGCGATCGCCGGGTTGCGCACCGCGTACGTGCCGCGGCCGCTCGAATACGGACCGGGCGGCGGTCTGCACGACCCGCCCGGCGAGCAGACGTTCGACGTCGTCGCCGACGACTTCGGCGCGCTCGCCGACCGCCTCGGCGCTTGACGCCGGAGGAAGACATGGACCTTCTCGCCTTCCTGCGCAACCAGGCCCGCGCCAACCGGCTCGCGAACCATCGGCTGCATTCGGCGATGCGGCCGCTTCCGCATACCGACTACGTCGCGACGCGGACGAGCTTCTTCCCGAGCCTCGCGGCGACGCTCGAGCACATCCTCGCGGTCGATCTCTACTACATCGCGGCGCTCCACGGCGACCGCGACATGGAGCGCATCTGGAGCACGGCTCCGCGCGACATCGCGCTCGCCGAGCTGGCGGAAGCGCAGGCGGCCTCGGACCAGCGTCTCATCGGCCACGTCGAGTCGCTCGACGCAGCAGCGCTCGACGACGTCGTCGATCTCGACCGCGGCGACGGTCGCATCCAGCGCGAGCGCCGCGGCCACGTCCTCGGGCACCTGCTCAACCACCAGGTCCACCATCGCGGCCAGGCGCACGCGATGCTCGCCGGGACGTCGGTCAAGCCGCCGCAGCTCGACGAGTTCCTGATGCCGAGCGAGGCGCACCTGCGCGAAGACGACATGCGCGCGCTCGGCTGGAGCGAGGCGAAGCTCTTTTCCTGAGCGAAGCGCACGGTGGACAACGTCTACGTCACTGCCGAGCACGAGCTGCTGCGCGATCAGGTCGCGCGCTTTCTCGCGCGCGAGGTCGAGCCGCACGCGCTCGCGTGGGAGGACGCCGGCATGACGCCGCGCGAGGTGCTGAGAAAGCTCGGCGCTGCGGGCCTGCTCGGCCTGATGTTCGAGGGCCAATACGGCGGCGGCGACGCCGATGCGCTCACCAACCTCGTCTTCGCCGAGGCCCTCTCGCAGTCGACGTTCGGTGGCTTCATCATCACCGTGCTCGTCCACACCGACATGGCGGGGCCGCACCTGCACCACGCCGGGACGCCGGCGCAGAAGGCGCGCTGGATGCCGGGCATCACGGCGGGCACGACGGTCACCGCGGTCGCCGTCACCGAGCCAGGCGCCGGCTCGGACGTCGCCGGGATTCGCACGACCGCGACGCGCTCGGCCGACGGCAGCGAATGGGTGCTCAACGGCACCAAGCTCTTCATCACCAACGGCGTCCACGCCGACCTCGTCTTCGTCGCCGCGCGAACCGGCAGCGCGCGCCACGCGATCTCGATGTTCGCGGTCGAGAAGGGGACGCCGGGGTTCACCGTCGGCCGCGCGCTCGACAAGACGGGGTGGCTTTCCTCGGACACCGCCGAGCTCGTCTTCGCCGACTGCCGCATCCCCGCCGAGCACCTGCTCGGCGAGGAGCACCGCGGCTTCCAGTCGGTGATGAAGAACTTCCAGACCGAGCGGATCGCGCTCGCCGCGATGGCGGTCGGGCACGCGACGCAGGCGCTGCGCGTCACGCTCGAGCACGTCCACGACCGCCACCTGTTCGGCGTCCGCCTGTTCGACATGCAGGTCGTCCGCCAGCGCATCGCGATGCTTGACGCTCGCGTCCGCGCGGCGCGCGCCTTCATGTACCACTGCGCGTGGCGGGTGACGCGCGGCGACGACGTCGTCCAGGAGGTCTCGATGCTGAAGGCGCTCACGGGCGAGCTCGTCAACGACGTCGTCCAGACGTGCCAGCAGTTCCACGGCGGCATGGGCTACATGCGCGGCACCGTGATCGAGCGGCTCTGGCGCGACGCGCGCATCCTCGCGATCGGCGGCGGTGCGACGGAGGTGATGCTCGACGA
>DATJIM010000220.1:0-4347 GCA_035493195.1 Caldimonas sp. | reverse complement strand
CCGCACCTTCATCAGTCGCGCGTTCATCGAATCCTGCAGGTAGCCGCGCAGGATGCCGTCCTCGATCAGCACGTTCTTCTGCGTCGCGTTGCCTTCGTCGTCGACGTTGAGCGAGCCGCGCCGGTCGGGCAGCGTGCCGTCGTCGAGCACCGTGACGCCAGGCGCGGCGACGCGCTGGCCGACCCGGCCGGTGAACGCGCTCGCGCCCTTGCGGTTGAAGTCGCCTTCGAGGCCGTGGCCGATCGCTTCGTGCAGAAGAACGCCCGGCCAGCCGGGGCCGAGGACGACGCTCATCAAGCCGGCCTTCGCCGGCCGCGACTCGAGGTTCGTCAGCGCCGCGTCGACCGCGGTGCGAACGTAGCTCTCGATCACGTCGTCCTGGAAGAAGCCGAGGCCGAAGCGGCCGCCGCCGCCGCCGGTCCCGGATTCGCGGCGCACGACGCCTGCGACCGTCTGTTCCGCGATCACGGTGAGCGACAAGCGCACGAGCGGCCGCACGTCGGCGGCGATCGTGCCGTCGGCGCGCGCGATGAGGACGACGTCGTATTCGCTCGCGAGCCCGGCCATCACCTGGACGATGCGCGGGTCCTTGCTGCGCGCGAGCCGCTCGACCTTCTCGAGCAGCGCCACCTTCTGCGTGCTGTCGAGCGTCGCGATCGGATCCATCGGCGCGTAGAGGACGCGGCTCGGCGCCAGCGACGGATGGGCGCGAACCTTGACGCGGCGGCTCTGTCCCGAAGCGGCGATCGTGCGCACGGTGCGCGCGGCGTCGACGAGCGCCGCCTGCGAAATGTCGTCGGAATATGCGAACGCCGTCTTCTCGCCGGCGACCGCGCGCACGCCGACGCCCTGGTCGATGCCGAAGCTGCCGCTCTTGACGATGCCTTCCTCGAGGCTCCAGCCTTCGCTTCTCGTGTACTGAAAGTAGAGGTCGGCATCGTCGACCCGATGCGATGCGATCTCGGCGAGCGCCGCAGCGAGACGACTCTCGTCGAGTCCGAACGGCTCGAGCAGGAGCGAGCGGGCGACGGCGAGCCGTTCGATGGTGGGGTCGCGAGAGATCATGTGCGGCGAAGGAGCGAGGGTACGATTGTAGGGAGCGTCGGTTTCACAAAGCTTTACCGCGAGCTTTACCCGGGTCGGGTCGACGGGCCGTGGCCGTCGCCGTTGTGCAGGAGCGAGGGAGCAGTGTTTCGATTCCACCGCACACCAAGGGAGAGCACCATGCACAAGTTCACGATTTCCGCCGTCGGCGTCGCGATCGCGATCGCCTCGTTCGCCGTGCTTGCCGGAGGCACCGCGACACCCCGCGTCGATCAGCGCGAAGCGAACCAGCAGGCGCGCATCGATGCCGGCGTCGCTTCGGGTCAGCTGAACGCGCGCGAGACCAACCGCCTCGACAAGCAGCAGGCGCGCATCGCGGGCGTCGAGGCCAAGGACAAGGCCGACGGCACCGTCACCAAATCCGAGCGCGCCGAGCTGCACCGCATGCAGCGGCGCGCGAGCAAGAACGTCTACGCGCAGAAGCACGACGCGCAGACGGCGCAGACCGCGCAGACAGCGAAGGTCACGAAGCCCTGAGTCGCTAGCGCTCGTCCGGCGCACCGCGCAGCGCCAGCGCACGCGCATAGAGCGCGTTGCGCGGCGCGCGCGAGATCTCGGCGGCGAGCGCGACCGCCTGCTTGAGCGGCAGCGCCGCCAGCAGCGGGACGAGCAGCGCGTCGTGCACGTCCTCGTCGTTGCTCGTCGTCGTCGTCGTCGTCGCGTGCAGCACGAGCACGAACTCGCCGCGCGTGCGGTTGGCGTCGGCGGCGAGCCAATCGACGAGCGCGCGCGCCGGCATCGTCGCGATCGTCTCGAACTGCTTGGTGAGCTCGCGGCAGAGCGTGGTCGTGCGATCCGGGCACGCCGCCGCGAGCGCGACGGCGAGCGATTCGATCCGGTGCGGCGCCTCGAAGAGGACCTGCGCATCGCCTTGCTGCGCGACCGCAGCGACCGCGCGCGCGCGCTCGCCGCCGCGCGCCGGCAGAAAGCCGACGACGGTGAACGCCGCTGCGGCGACGTCGCCGGCGACCGAGAGCGCGGCGAGCGCGCTGCTCGCGCCCGGGATCGGCACGACGCGATGTCCGGCAGCGCGCGCCGCCGCGACGAGCTCGGCGCCCGGATCGCTCACCGCCGGCGTTCCTGCGTCGCTGACGTAGGCGACGCGCTCGCCGCGCGCGAGCCGCTCGAGCACCGCTGCCGCTGCGCTGCGCTCGTTGTGCGCGTGCGCCGCGATCAGCGGCTTGGTGATCGCGAGCCTGCCGAGCAGCGCCGCGCTGTGGCGGGTGTCCTCGCAGGCGATCGCATCGACGAGCCCGAGCACGTGCACCGCGCGCAGCGTGACGTCGGCGAGGTTTCCGATCGGCGTCGCGACGACGTACAACGCGCCGGCGGGATACTGCTGGCCTTGGGCGGCGAGCGCTGCCGCCTCGACGAGCTTTGCTGCCTCCACCGATGCGACCTCCGGGACGCCCATCACCGACGAACCCGTCGACAACGAAGGCGCTCGGCGACGCCGCCGAAGCGCGCGCGCTCGCCCATCTCGAGGCGGCCGGGCTGGTGCTGGTGCGGCGCAATTATCGGGTCGCGCGCGGCCCGAGCTCGCGCGGCGGCGAAGTCGACCTCGTCATGCGCGAGCGCGACGGTACGCTCGTCTTCGTCGAGGTGCGCTCGCGCAGCGACGAGCGCTTCGGCGGCGCGGCGTCGAGCGTCGGCTCGGCGAAGCGACGGCGGCTCGTCTTCGCGGCGACCCACTATCTGCGTCGCCTTCCTTCTCCGCCGCCGTGCCGCTTCGACGTCGTCGCGGTCGACGGCGATCGCATCGAGTGGCTGCGCGCAGCGTTCGACGCCGGCGATTGAACCGAGGCCACGAAGGCGTGTCATATCATCGCTAGCCATGCTCGAGCAACGCATCCAGCAGCAGTTCTTCGACAGCGCCGACCTCCACTACGCCGCTGCAGAAGTGCTCGCCAAGCCCGTCAACGACGCGGTCAGCGCGCTGATCGGCTGCATCACCGCAGGCGGCAAGGTGCTCGCCTGCGGCAACGGCGGCTCCGCTGCCGACGCGCAGCACTTCGCCGCCGAGTTCGTCGGCCGCTTCGAGCGCGAGCGGCCGGGTCTCGCTGCGGTCGCACTGACGACCGACACCTCGATCCTGACCGCCGTCGGCAACGACTACGGCTACGAGGTCGTCTTCTCGAAACAGGTCGAGGCGCTCGGCGCTCCGGGCGACGTGCTGCTCGCGTTCTCGACCAGCGGCAACTCGGCGAACGTGCTCGCCGCGATCGCCGCGGCGCGCGCCAAGGAGATGACGGTGATCGCCCTGACCGGCAACGGCGGCGGCAAGATCCGCGACCGGCTGACCGAGACCGACGTCCACATCTGCGTTCCCCACGAGCGCACCGCGCGCATCCAGGAGATCCACCTGCTGGTGCTGCACTGTCTGTGCGACGCGGTGGACCTGCAACTGCTTGGCGAAGAGGAAGACACATGATTCGCGGCATTCGCCGGCACCTGGCCGGCCCGCTCTCGCTCACGCTCGCCGGAGCGCTGCTCGCCGGCTGCGTGCCGATGGTCGTCGGCACCGCCGTCGTCGGCGGCGCGATCGTCGCCACCGATCGGCGCGGCGGCGGCTCGCAGGTCGACGACGAGCTGATCCAGATGAAATCGGGCGACCGCCTCGACCAGGCATTTCCCGACGGCCGCGTCCGCGTCAACGTGACGAGTTACAACCGGATGGTGCTGCTCACCGGTCAGGTGCCGAGCGAGGCCGACAAGGCGACGGTCGAGCAGGTCATCGCCAAGATGGACAACGTGCAGTCGGTCGTCAACGAGCTCAGCGTCGGCCCGGCGACGACCTTCGGCGAGCGCAGCAAGGACGCGTTCATCACGACCAAGGTCAAGGCGAGCATCGTCGACTCGCAGGACCTGTTCGCCAACTCGATCAAGATCGTGACGCACCGCGGCGTCGTCTACCTGATGGGCCGCGTCACCGAGCGCGAGGCCAACCACGCCGCCGAGCTCGCGCGCGGCGTCAGCGGCGTCAACAAGGTCGTCAAGGTGTTCGAGATCATCAGCGAAGCCGATCTCGCTCGCATGCAGGTCAAGACCGCGGCGACGCCGGCGAGCGCTCCCGCGAGCTCGCCGTGAGCGCTTCTGCTGCGCGCTAGCGCAGCCGCTTGATCAGGCTCGAGGTGTCGAGCCGGTTGCCGCCGGCGGCCTGCACCTCGGCGTAGAACTGGTCGACGAGCGCCGTCACCGGCAGCCGCGCGCCGTTGCGGCGCGCTTCCTCGAGCGCGATGCCGA
>DATJIM010000219.1:0-2699 GCA_035493195.1 Caldimonas sp. | reverse complement strand
GCATCTACTTCGCGATGATCACGGTCGCGATCGCCGAGATCTTCTTCTTCGTCGAGTTCAACCCGCTTTCGGAGTGGACCGGCGGCGAGAACGGCCTGCCCGGCGTGCCGACGCCGAGCTTCCACTTCGGCTTCGTCAACCTCGACTTCACGTCGGGCTGGTCGCTCTATCCGTTCCTCGCCTTCTGCTTCTTCGTCGGCATCGTGATCGCGCTGCGCATCGTGCGCTCGCCGGTTGGCGTGATCCTCACCGCGATCCGCGAGAACCCGCTGCGCGCCGCCGCCGTCGGCCACAACGTTCCGGCGTACAAGCTCACCGCGTTCGTGATCGCTGCCGCGTACGCCGGCTTCGCCGGCGGCCTGCTCGGCGTGCTGCAGGGCTTCATGCCGCCCGACGCGTTCATGTTCGACACGTCGGGCCAGCTCATCATGCAGACGGTCATCGGCGGCCGCGGCACGCTGTTCGGGCCGCTCGCCGGCGCCGCCGTGTGGCTGTTCCTGCAGGATTTCCTGCAGGCGACGCTCAAGCTCGGCGCGGCGTGGAAGCTCGTGCTCGGCCTGGTCTTCGTGCTGCTGGTCTGCTTCCTGCGGCAGGGGATCATCGGCGGCATCCGCGACCTCATCGTCGCGATGCGCGGCAAGGGCCAGGCCGCCGCGGAGCCGGGCGAGGAAGCTGCGCCCGTCGCTGCGGCGCCGCCGGTCGCACCGATGGCAGTGCGCCACGTCGTTCCGAGCGACCTCCGCGGGCCGCTGCTGCAGGCCAAGGGGCTGACCAAGCGCTATGGCGGCGTCGTCGCGAACGAGGACATCGACTTCGCCGTCGCGCAAGGCGAGTTGCGCGGCATCATCGGCCCGAACGGCGCCGGCAAGACGACGTTCTTCAAGATGCTCACGTGCGAGGTGCCGCCGACCTCGGGGACGATCGTGTTCGAGGGCCGCGACATCACCGGCATGCGCATCACCGACGTCTGCCAGCTCGGCCTCACCAAGAGCTACCAGGTCAACCAGCTCTTCAACCGGCTGACGGTGCGCGAGAACGTGACGATCGCCGCGCTCGCCGAGTTGCGCGGCAAGTTCAAGCTCGACCTGTTCGGGCGGCTCGGCGCGATCGACGGCCTCGACGAGCAGGTCGAGCACACGCTGCAGCTCGTCAACCTGACCGCGCGGCGCGACACGCCGGTCGCGCAGCTCGCCTACGGCGAGAAGCGCCGGCTCGAGATCGGCCTCGCGCTCGCGTCGTCGCCGAGCCTGCTGCTGCTCGACGAGCCGCTCGCCGGCATGAGCCCGCGCGAGCGCGTCGAGACCGTCAAGCTGCTGAAGTCGATCGCGCAGGGCCGCACGATGATCGTGATCGACCACGACATGGACGCGTTGTTCGAGCTCGCCGGCCGCATCACTGTGCTGCAGGAAGGGCGCGTGCTCGTCGAGGGCACGCCCGACGAGATCAAGGGCAACGCGCTGGTGCAGGAGGCGTATCTCGGTGGCCTGCACGAGGAGGAGCTCGCGACATGAGCCTCCTCGAGGTCCAGGGCCTGAACAGCTACTACGGCGACTCGCACATCCTGTTCGACGTCGGCATGCGCGTCGAGAAGAACGAGGTCGTCGCGCTGCTCGGGCGCAACGGCGCCGGCAAGAGCACGACGCTGAAGAGCCTGATGGGCGTCGTGACGCCGCGCACGGGGTCGGTGACGCTCGACGGCACCGAGCTCGCGGGCCGGAAGAGCCACGTCGTCGCGCGCGCCGGCATGCAGCTCGTCCACGAGGAGCGGCGAGTGTTCGGCAGCCTCGACGTCGAGGAGAACCTCGTCCTCGCGGGCCTCACCGCGCCGGCGCGCTGGCCGCTCGACCGCATCTACGCGATCTTCCCGCGCCTGAGGCAGCGCCGCACCAGCCGCGGCACCGACCTCTCGGGCGGCGAGCAGCAGATGCTCGCGATCGCGCGCGCGCTCGTCCGCGACCCGAAGATCGTCCTCCTCGACGAACCGTTCGAAGGACTGGCGCCGCTGATCGTGAAGGAGCTGATGAAGGTCTGCCGCGACCTCGCCGCCGCCGGGCTGACGATCGTCCTCGTCGAGCAGAACCTCGCCGCGACGCTGGCACTCGCGCAGCGCGTCTACATCATCAACAACGGACACATCGTCCACGAGGGCCCGGCTGCGGAGATCAAGGCGCAGCCGCAGATCCTGCAGCGCTATCTCGGCTTGTAGCGCTCGGCGAGGCGCCTCGGGGCGGTGCCGTGCATCGGTCGCGCCGAGCGGTCTGGCCCGCTAGGCCGCGCCGGCCGCGGCCCGCAGCTCATCGAGCAGGCGACGCTCCGAGAGGGTCTCGTCGACAGCGTCGCCCAAGCCCGGCTCGGCCAGCAGCAGCGCCGCGTCGCCTCGCCGCTGGTTTTCGACCTGCCAGGCGGCGAGTGCGAGCGCACTGCGCAGCCGGTACAGGGCTGCGCCTTGCGTGGTCGCGATCTCGTACGACGTGCGCAGATCGTCGGCGCCACGCTCGCCACCAAGGAGTTCGCCGCGCACGCGCCACAGCTCCGAGACCCAGATGCCGCGACGCGGATCCGGAAGTCGACCGAGCGTCTCATCGATCAGGCGCGCAGCTTCCTCGCGCCGACCGGCCCTCGCGAGGCCGTCGGCGAGCGCGGCGACCGGGAACAACGCCAGGAAGCCCTGCGTGCGCGTGCCGTCGAAATGGCGCAGC
>DATJIM010000218.1:0-4304 GCA_035493195.1 Caldimonas sp. | reverse complement strand
CGCGAGGCCATCGCGACGCTGAAGACGCTGCCGCCCGACATCGAGGTCGCGGCCGGCATCAAGCTGGCGCTGCGCGCCCTCGCCAAGTGACGGCCGCAGCAAAGCCGTCATCCTGACCGCAACGAACGAGCTCGCCGGCCGTCAGTGCGCGTGCGACGCGGCGGCGCCGCGGCCGCCCGGGATCGCGCTTTGCACGATGACGGTGACGTCGACCTTGCCGGCACGCTCGAACTCGAGCCTCATCGGGAAGCGCGCACCGTCCTTGAGCGGCTCCTTCAGTCCGACCAGCATCAGGTGCATTCCCATGCCCGGGCGCATCCGGATCTTCGCGTGCGGCGCGAGCGCGATGCCGTCGATCTCGCGCATCCGCATCACGCCCTGCGCATCGACCGCCATCGTGTGCAGCTCGACGCGCGCCGCGACCGGCGTCGTCGCGCGCACCAGCCGGTCGGCGGTGTTGCCGGTGTTCTCGAGCATCGCGAAGTAGGCGGCGCCGTTCGATGTCCCCGGCAGCGACGGCGTCGCGTACGGATGGCCGATCTCGATGTCGCCGAGGGTCGAGCCGTGCGCGAACGCGGCGGCCGCGACGAATGCGAGCACGAGCGGCGAGCGCCTGAGCGCGGCGGCGAGGAAAGCGAAGAGGCTCTTCATTGCAGGGTCCTTCAGTAGTCGAACTTCAGCTCGGCCGCGTAGCTGCGCTGCGGGTACGGGTGGAAGTTCCAGTAGTGGTCGTCGTTGAGGTTGTCGATCCCGACCGCGGCGGTCCAGTTCCGGTCGAATCGGTAGACGACGCGCACGTCGACGGTCGCGTACTTGCTGACGCCCTGGTACGTGAAGCCGTTGACGTCGGCGTTGTCGAGCGTGCGGTATTGTCGGCCGCTCAGGCGGGCGCCGAGGCTTGCGCTCCAGCGCTCGTCGAAGCGATAGCTCGCGAGCGCCGTCGCGCGCCAGCGCGGGATGTTGGGCTGCCACTTGCCGATCGTGTCCCCGGGCACCGCGACGAAGCCGGAGTTCTCCTTGATCTTCGAGTCGGTGTACGTGACCGACGCGGCGAGGTCGAGCCGGCTCACGAGCCAGCCGTGCGTCTGCAGCGCGCCCTCGATGCCCGTCGTCGCGATGCGATCGACGTTCTGCACCCGGGTGATGTTGCGGTTGGCGTTCGGGTCGAGCGTCGTCTGCGAATACAGCGCATCGCGGGTGTCTTCGGCGAAGAACGTCAGCCGCGCGCTGCCGCGGCCGAGGTCGTGCTCGGCGCTCAGCTCCGCGGTCCACGAGCGCTCCGGGCGCAGGTTGGGGTCGTTGATGAACTGCGAATTCGCGGTCGATGTCGCGCCGTACAGCTCGGCGACCGTCGGGTTGCGAACCGCGCGGCCGAGCGACGCCTTCAACAGGGTGTCGTCCCGCCATTGCCACGACAGCGCCGCCTTCGGCGAGAAGTGGTCCTCGCGCCGCTCCGGATACGTGAGCGAGCTCGTCGCCGAGAAGTCGCTGCGGCCTTCCGACGCTTGCCAGTGCTCGACGCGGCCGCCGACGACGGCGACCCAGCGTTCGGCGAAGCGCCAGACGTCCTGCGCCCAGACGCTCTGCAGCGACGTGCGGCCCTGGACGTTGCTCGCGAGTGCGCCGGGATCGTCGCTCAGGTAGTTGCCCGCGATGCTCGACGTCAGGTAGCGAAGCACGTAGCGCTCCTGCTGCAAGCCGAAGTCGACGACGTGCGCACCGTCGGCCGCCGGCGGCCGCCACGTTCCCTTCAGTGCGAGCGTGCTCCAGCCGGTGCCGCTGCCGTCGGCGAGCGTGCCGGGGCCACCCGAGCGCGCGCCAGGCAGGACGTTGGCGGCGCTGTTCTGCCGCTTGTCGTCGCGACCGTAGTCGTAGATGCTGGCGGCGATCTCGCCGTCCCATTCGCCGCCGGTGTGGCTCTTGAGCGAGAAGCCGTGCATCGTGTGCTGCAGCTGCTCGCGTGTGAGCGCGAAGTCGGCGCCGGTGAGCGGCGCGTAGTTCTGCCCGCCGATCGAGATCGGGCCCGATTCCACTGGCACGCCGGCGGCATCGCGCAGGTACGACTGCGAGTCGCCGTCCGAGCGGTTGCGCCAGAGGCCGAACAGGTAGCTCGCGCGCAGCGACGGCGTCAGGTCGTACGCGAGCTTGACCTTGAGGTGGTCCTGGCGCGAGTGGTATTGGGTTCCGGTGCCGACGATCCACCACGGCTGGCCGGCATTGTTGGCGTCGAGCACCGCGCCCGTCACCGGAACTCCCGGCGTCGCGACGGTGGCGTTGACGAGCCGCGTCGCGAAGGTCAGCGGCTGGCTCGTGCTGTCGAGATGATTGACGTTGACCCACCACGACAGCTGTCCGTTGCGGTTGCCGATCGACGCGCTCTCCTCCCACGCGCGGTAGTGCGCGTCGGTCTGGTAGAGCTCGAACGGCTGCGACACGTAGCCGACCTTGGCGTGCGCCTCGAGCTTGCTCGGCATCCGCGTCACGTAGTCGACGACGGCGCCGACCGAGTTGCCTGGATACGCAGCCGAGAACGGCCCGTACATGACGTCGACGCGGTCGATCTCCTCGGGAGTGACCATCCCCCAGCGCGGCGGAAACGAGAGCCCGCCGACGCCGTTGCCGAGGAAGTTCGAGAGCAGGATGCCGTCGGCGTAGACGGCCGAGCGCGCGCTGTTGCCGGTGCCCGACGCGCGGCTCGACAGGATCGCGTGGTTGTAGTCGCCGGGATAGCGCTTGCGCACGAGCAGGCTCGGCAGGTACCTGAGCGCGTCCTCGGCGTCGGTTGCATTGACCGTGCGCTCGATCTGCTCGCGCGTCACGCTCTCCGTCGTCGTCGGGATCTGCGTCGGCAGCGACGTCGGCCGCGCCCCGGTGACGCGGACGACGCCGAGCGAGCGCGTGGGCGCGTCGGCGGTGCCGACCGGATCCGGGCTGTCGGCGGCGATCGGCGACGGCGACGGCGCCTGGGCGTGCGTTGCCAGCGGCGCGCACGCGAGCGCGGCGATCGCGGTCGCACGCGGCAACAACGCGCGGCGCAGCAGCGCCGGCGGATCGGACATGCTGGCTCCTCGAGCGGAACGCGAAGACGACCGGCCGGCGCCGGGCGCGCGGTCGGTGGTTCGGAGCGAAGCTCAGGAGCGAAGCGGAGGGCCGTGGCCGAGCAGCGCGGCCCAGCGTGCCGCGGCGTCGGCGATCGGCCGAAGCTCGGCCGATGCGACGGCGCGCGCTGCCGTCGACTGCGCTGCCGGCGCCGGCATCACGACGGCGGTGTCGGCGGCGAACGTCGCCAACGCAGTCAGCACGCAGTGGTCACCGCCGCGCGTGTCGTGGCGCAGCGGACCGTCGCCGCCGTCATTGCCTGCAGCGCCCTGCGTCGCCGCGAGCTCGTCGGCGTGCGCCGCGTGGTGGTGATGGTGCGCCGCGTGCGGATCGATCGCCGCGACGGCGGGCAGCGCAACGCCGTAGATCGGACAGATGTCGGCGACGGCCTTGCCGTGCAGCTGCGCCGCCGCGGTGGCGAGGAACGGCACCGCGCCCTTCGCCAGCAGCAACGCGGCGAAGAGCCAGACGGTCAACCGTGACGAGGTGCGGCGGCGAGGCACGGTGCGATTGTCGAGGAAGCGGCAGCGCGGGTTCGATAATGGCGCATGACCATCCAGACCGATGACCTCGCGCCCAGACGGCCCGGCGCCGACCGCTCGCCGTTGGACGCGCGGATCGTCAGCGGCGTTCCCGGCTCGCCCGCCGAGGAGGCGGTCGAACGAGCGCTCCGGCCGAAGGCGCTCGCCGAGTACGTCGGCCAGGCGAAGGCGCGCGAGCAGCTCGAGATCTTCATCGGCGCCGCGAAGCGCCGCGGCGAGGCGATGGACCACGTCCTCCTGTTCGGCCCGCCCGGGCTCGGCAAGACGACGCTCTCGCACATCATCGCCCACGAGCTCGGCGTCGGCCTCCGGCAGACGTCGGGCCCGGTGCTCGAAAAGCCGAAGGACCTCGCCGCGATCCTGACCAACCTCGAGAAGAACGACGTCCTCTTCATCGACGAGATCCACCGCCTGTCGCCGGTCGTCGAGGAGATCCTCTACCCTGCGCTCGAGGACTACCAGATCGACATCATGATCGGCGACGGGCCGGCGGCCCGCTCGATCAAGCTCGAGCTGCAGCCGTTCACGCTGATCGGCGCGACGACGCGCGCCGGCATGCTCACCAACCCGCTGCGCGACCGCTTCGGCATCGTCGCCCGGCTCGAGTTCTACAGCGCCGACGAGCTGGCGCAGATCGTCCGCCGCTCGGCGCGGCTGCTCGAC
>DATJIM010000217.1:0-11775 GCA_035493195.1 Caldimonas sp. | reverse complement strand
CAACCTGAAGGACCTGATCGAGGTCTTCCTCGAGCACCGCCGCGAGGTGGTGACGCGGCGCACCGTGTTCCAGCTGCGCAAGGCGCGCGAGCGCGGCCACGTGCTCGAAGGCCTGGCCGTCGCGCTCGCCAACATCGACGAGTTCATCCGCCTCATCAAGGAATCGCCGACGCCGCCGATGGCCAAGAGCGCGCTCATGGCCAAGAGCTGGGATTCGTCGATGGTGCGCGAGATGCTCGCCCGCGTCGGCGACGAGACCCCGGGCGGCCGCGACGCTTATCGGCCCGCGGGGCTCTCGCCCAACTTCGGCCTGCAGGCCGACGGCCTGTATCGCCTCTCCGACGACCAGGCCTCGGAGATCCTGCAGATGCGCCTGCAGCGCCTCACCGGCCTGGAGCAGGACAAGATCATCGGCGAGTACAAAGAAGTGATGGCCGAGATCGCCGACCTGCTGAGCATCCTGGCGACGCCGACCCGGGTCACGACCATCATCGGCGACGAGCTCGCCGCGCTGAAGCAGGAGTTCGGCCAGACCAAGCTCGGCGCGCGGCGCAGCGTGATCGAGAAGAACGCCACCGACCTCGAGACGGAAGACCTGATCACGCCGACCGACGTGGTGGTCACCCTCTCGCACACCGGCTACATCAAGAGCCAGGTGCTCTCCGAGTACCGGGCGCAGCGGCGCGGCGGCCGCGGCAAGCAGGCGACGCAGACCAAGGAAGACGACTGGGTCGAGCAGCTCTTCATCGCCAACACCCACGACTGGATCCTCTGCTTCACTACCCTCGGCCGGGTCTACTGGCTGAAGGTGTGGGAGGTGCCGCAGGGCTCGCGCGGCTCGCGCGGCCGGCCGATCGTCAACATGTTCCCGCTGCAGCCGGGCGAGAAAGTCAACGTCGTCCTGCCGCTGACCGGCGGCTTCCGCAGCTTCCCGGCCGATCACTTCATCTTCATGGCCACCTCGCAGGGCGTGGTCAAGAAGACCTCACTCGACGAGTTCAGCAACCCGCGCAAGGCCGGCATCATCGCGGTCGACCTCGACGACGGCGACTACCTGATCGGCGCCGCGCTCACCGACGGTCTGCACGACGTGATGCTGTTCAGCGACGGCGGCAAGGCGGTGCGCTTCGACGAGAAGGACGTGCGCGCCGTGGGCCGGGGCGCCCGCGGCGTGCGCGGCATGGCGCTCGAGCCGACGCAGAGCGTGATCGCGATGCTGGTCGCCGACGACGAGACCCAGAGCGTGCTCACCGCCACC
The DNA here is from genome assembly GCA_035493195.1 of Caldimonas sp. GTDB lineage: Bacteria > Pseudomonadota > Gammaproteobacteria > Burkholderiales > Burkholderiaceae_C > Schlegelella_A. Next base: position 10,517 of record DATJIM010000217.1, on the reverse strand, counting down.
GAGAACGGCTACGGCAAGCGCACCTCGATCACCGAATACACGCGGCACGGCCGGGGCACCAAGGGAATGATCGCGATCCAGCAGTCCGAGCGCAACGGCAAGGTCGTCGCCGCGACGCTGGTCCGTGCCGACGACGAGATCATGCTCATCACCGACAGCGGCGTCCTCGTGCGCACCCGCGTCGCCGAGATCCGCGAGCTCGGCCGGGCGACGCAGGGCGTGACGCTGATCGCCCTCGACGACGGCGCCCGGCTCACCGGCCTGCAACGGATCGTCGAGAACGACGCCTCGGTCGACGCCGCCGGCGCTGACCCGGCGAACGGCAACGGCAGCGGCAACGGCAACGGGCATGCGAACGGCGACGGCGATGCCGACGGCCTGGGCGGCGGCGGAGAACGCGCATGAGCTTCGCTTCGCGCACCGTGCTCTTCGTCGCCGCAGCGCTCGCGACAGCGACGGCGTCGGCGCAGGTCGCGACGGGCGCCGCATCGGCACCCGCCGCGCCGTCCTCGCCGGCGAAGAAGGCGCTCGTCCAGCGCATCCTGACGCTGCAGCAAAGCGAGGTCGAGGCGTTTGCGCGCGGCGTCGTCGAGCGCCCGGCGGCACAGATGATGCGCGACGCCGGCCTCGCGATCCAGCAGCAGGTTCCGCCCGAGAAGCGCGAGTCGACCGGCCACGCGATCGAGGCCGAGGTCAAGAAGTACGTCGAGGAGGCGTACCCGCTCGTCCGCGAGCGCGCGCTGAAGATCGCGCCGTCGACGATCGGCGCGATCCTCGAGGCGAGGATGACCGAGGACGAGCTGCGCACCCTGCTCGCCTGGCTCGATTCGCCGACCAACAAGAAATACCAGCAGGTCGGGCTCGACGTGCGCAACGCGTTCGCGCAGAAGCTGCTCGCCGACATGCCCGCCCTCCTCGATCCGAAGCTGCAGGCTCTCGACGGCCGCATCCGCGTCATCCTCGGCGTCCCTCCCGCCGGCACTGCGCCGCCGCCGACGCCGGCTGCGCGGCCGGCGAGCAAGTAGCTCGCCGCATGGCAGCTCCCGCTCCGCCTGCCGAGCTCGAATCGCTGCGCGCGCAGATCGACGCGGTCGACCGCGAGCTGCTCGCCCTGCTCAACCGCCGCGCCGGCGTCGCGACGACGATCGGCGAGCTGAAGCGCGCCGAGGGCTCGCCGGCGTTTCGGCCCGAGCGCGAGGCCGCGGTGATCGACGCTCTCAAGCGCGCGAACGGCGGCCCGCTGCCGAGCGACAGCGTGGCGCCGATCTGGCGCGAGATCATGTCGGCGTGCCGATCGCTCGAGACGCCGACGCGCGTCGCGTACCTCGGGCCGGCGGGAACGTTCAGCGAGCTCGCCGCGCTCGGCTACTTCGGCTCGTCCATCGTCAAGCTGCCGTGCGCGAACGCCGACGAGGTCTTCCATGCGACGAGCGCAGGAGCCGCCGACTTCGGCGTCGTCCCGGTCGAGAACTCGAGCGAGGGCGTCGTCACGCGCTCGCTCGACCTGTTCCTGACGACGCCTCTCACGATCGTCGGCGAGACGAGCCTCTACGTGCGCCACAACCTGCTGCGCAAGACCGATTCGCTCGACGGCATCGCCGCGGTCTGCGCGCATCCGCAGGCGCTCGCGCAGTGCCATGCCTGGCTCAGCCACCACCTGCCGAACGCCGAGCGCAGGCCGGTGTCGAGCAACGCCGAAGGCGCCCGGATCGCGGGCACCGACCCGACGGCGGCCGGCATCGCGAGCGAGCGCGCCGCGAGCGAATACGGCCTCTTCATCGTCGCTCCAGCGATCCAGGACGACGCCCACAACCGGACGCGCTTCGCGATCCTCGCTCATCCGAGCTCGCACCCCAAGCCCGCGGCGTCGGGGCACGACTGCACGAGCCTCGTCGTCTCGGTCGCGAACCGGCCCGGCGCGGTGCACGACATGCTGCAGCCGCTGAAGTCGCACGGCGTCTCGATGACGCGGTTCGAGTCGCGGCCGGCGCGCTCCGGGCAGTGGGAGTACTACTTCTACGTCGACATCGACGGCCATCCCGACCAGCCCAACGTCGCCCGCGCGCTCGCCGAGCTGCACGACGCGTGCGCGTTCTTCAAGCTGCTCGGCGCGTACCCCGTCGACGCGCACTGATGACGCCCGCTGGCGCCGCTCTTCGTTCGCTGCCCCCCGAGGGGGCGCGGCCGGGCTTGGGTCGGCCCGGCGCCCGGCCGGGCGATCGCTGATGTTCGAGCAGCTCGGCGTCATCGGATGCGGCCTGATGGGCGGCTCGTTCGCGCTCGCGATGAAGCGCGCCGGCCTCGCCAAGCGCGTCATCGGCTACAGCAAGTCGCCTTCGACGACCGAGCAGGCGAAGCGGCTCGGCATCATCGACACCGCCGCAGAGTCGGCGCTGCTCGCGGTCTCGGGATCGGACATGGTCCTGATCGCGGTGCCGGTGTCGGCGACCGAGGCGACGTTCAAGGCGATCCGCCACGGCATCGAGGACGGCACGCTGGTGATGGACGTCGGCTCGACGAAGCGCGACGTCGTCGACGCGGCGCGGCGCGTCCTCAAGGACCGCATCACGTCGTTCGTTCCCGCGCATCCGATCGCCGGCAAGGAGGTCTCCGGGATCGGCCACGCCGACGCCGCCCTCTACCAGGGTCGGCAGGTGATCCTGACGCCGCTCGCGAAGACGTCGCCCGAGCTCGTCCAGAAGGCGACCGACGCTTGGGCGGCGATCGGCTCGCAGGTGCTCAGGATGGCGCCCGAGGACCACGACGCCGCGTTCGCCGCAGTGAGCCACCTGCCGCACATCCTCGCGTTCGCGTTCTTCAACTCGGTCGCACGCCAGCCCGCGGGGCGCGACTACCTGTCGCTCGGCGGTCCCGGCTTTCGCGACTTCACGCGGATCGCTGCGAGCAATCCCGAGGTCTGGCGCGACATCCTGATGGCCAACCGCGAAGAGATCCTCAAGCAGACGCAGCGCTTCCGCCATACCCTCGACGCGATGGAGCACGTCATCAAGACCGGCAACACCGAGGCGCTCGAAGCGCTGATCAGGAGCGCGAGCGACGCGCGCGCCGGCTGGCAGATGAATTCGGCGACGCCGCACACGCACCGCTGAAGCGATCCGTCGCGGCCGTGTTCACGACCCGCTTCCTCGACCTGCCGCCGCTCGCCGGCATCGCCGGCACGGTCCGCGTTCCCGGGTCGAAGAGCATCTCGAACCGCGCGCTGCTGCTCGCCGGCTTCGCATCGGGGACGACGACGATCACCGGCCTGCTGCATTCGGACGACACCCAGGTGATGCTCGAGGCGCTGAAGCAGCTCGGCTGCCGCCTCGAGGGCGACGCGAACGCGATCGTCGTCCACGGCCTCGGCGGCCGCGCGCTCGCCCAGCAATCGACGCTCTGGCTCGGCAACGCCGGAACCGCGATGCGGCCGCTCGTCGCCGCGCTCGCGCTCGCCGCGAGCGGCAACGCGCGCTTCGAGCTGCGCGGAACGCCGCGGATGCACGAGCGCCCGATCGGCGATCTCGTCGATGCGCTGCGCTCGATCGGCTGCGCGATCGACGAGCTCGGCACGCCCGGATTCCCGCCACTCGCGATTCATGCCGCGCCGGCACCGCTCGCGCTCGACCGTCCGATCGTCGTCGGCGGCGAAGTCTCGAGCCAGTTCCTGACCGCGCTCCTGCTCGCGCTGCCGCTGCGCGCGGGCACCGCCGGCGCGACCGTCGAGGTCGCAGGCGAGCTGATCTCGAAGCCGTACGTCGACATCACGCTGCGGCTGCTCGAACGCTTCGGCGTCGTCGTGACGCGCGACGGCTGGAAGCGCTTCCGCGTCGCCGCTCCCGGAGGTCTGCGCTCGCCGGGGCGCACCATCGTCGAGGGCGACGCTTCGTCGGCGTCGTACTTCATCGCCGCCGGAGCGATCGCGGCGACCGCCGAAGGTCTTCGCGTCGAGGGCGTCGGCAGCGACTCGATCCAGGGCGACGTCGCGTTCGTCGACGCCGTGCGCGCCATGGGCGCCGAGGTCGACGCCGAGCCGCACGCGCTCGTCGTCCGGCGCGGCCGCTTTCCGCTCGCCCCGATCGCGCTCGACTGCAACCACATTCCCGACGCCGCGATGACGCTCGCCGCGCTCGCGCTCTTCGCCGACGGCACGACGCGGCTCGCGAACATCGGCAGCTGGCGCGTCAAGGAGACCGATCGCCTCGCGGCGATGGCCATCGAGCTTCGCAAGCTCGGTGCCGACGTCGTCGAAGGCGACGACAGCCTCGCGATCGCGCCGCCCAAGCGCTGGCGATCGGCAGCGATCGCGACCTACGACGACCATCGGATGGCGATGGCGATGGCGCTCGCGGCCTTCAACGGCGTCCCCGGCGTCGCTTCCGGCTGCTCGATCCGCATCGCCGACCCGCGCTGCGTCGGCAAGACGTGGCCCGGCTACTTCGAGGCGCTGTTCGCCGTCGCCCAGGCGCCGACCGCAGACATCCCGGTGCTCACGATCGACGGCCCGACCGCGTCCGGCAAGGGAACGCTCGCAAGCGAGGTCGCCGCCGCGCTCGGCTATGTCCTGCTCGATTCCGGCGCCGTCTACCGCGCGGTCGCGATCGCGGCGCTGCAGGCCGGCGTCGACGCCGACGACGAGGCGGCGCTCGAAGCGCTCGCGCTCGCGATGGAGCTGCGCTTCGAGGGCGGACGGACGTTCCTCGCCGGCGCCGACGTCAGCGACCTGCTCCGCCTCGAGGCCGTGGGCGCGATGGCGTCGCGCCTGTCGGCGTGGCCGAAGGTCCGCGCCGCGGTCCTCGGCGTGCAGACGGCGTTTCGCAGGCTGCCCGGGCTCGTCGCCGACGGCCGCGACATGGGCACCGTCGTCTTCCCCGATGCGGCGCTCAAGGTCTTTCTCACCGCGGGTGCCGCCGAACGCGCAGAGCGCAGATACAACCAATTGATTTCAAAGGGGATTCCCGCTAACATCGACGGTCTTCGCGCCGATCTCGAAGCGCGCGACGCCCGCGACATCCAGCGCAGCGTCGCGCCACTGAGGGCGGCCGAAGGAGCGTTCCTCCTGGACAACTCCGCGCTCTCGATCGAAGCTTCGGTCGAGGCAGTGCTCGAAGCCTGGGAAGAACGTCGGCCTTTCGACCGACCGCAGGTCTGAAGGCCGAACCGGCCCCGACGCTTTCCCGCCTCGTGCCTCCTGGCACACCGAAGCGACGGATCCATCAACTCAACCCGCGGTGAATGCCGCACGGAATTCAAGTCACATGCCACAAGCTCAAGTCGCGATGTCGTCCGCGCCCGAATCCTTCGCCGCGATGTTCGAGGATTCGCTGAAGAAAGCCGAGATGCGCAGCGGCGAGGTGATCACGGCGGAAGTCGTCCGCGTCGAGCACAACTTCGTCGTCGTCAACGCCGGTCTCAAGTCCGAAGCCTACGTTCCGATCGACGAGTTCAAGAACGACCAGGGCGAGCTCGAAGTCCAGCCCGGCGATTTCGTCTCGGTCGCGATCGACGCCGTCGAGAACGGCTACGGCGACACCATCCTGTCGCGCGACAAGGCCAAGCGCCTCGCGTCGTGGCTCGCGCTCGAGAACTCGCTCGAGTCGGGCGAGTTCGTCACCGGCACCGTCAACGGCAAGGTCAAGGGCGGCCTCACCGTCCTCGTCAACGGCATCCGCGCGTTCCTGCCCGGCTCGCTCCTCGACACGCGTCCAGTCAAGGACATGAGCCCGTTCGAGGGCAAGACGATGGAATTCAAGGTCATCAAGCTCGACCGCAAGCGCAACAACGTCGTGCTGTCGCGCCGCGCGGTCGTCGAGGCCTCGATGGGCGAGGAGCGCGCCAAGCTGATGGAGACGCTGCGCGAAGGCGCCATCGTCCACGGCGTCGTCAAGAACATCACCGAGTACGGCGCATTCGTCGACTTGGGCGGCATCGACGGCCTGCTCCACATCACCGATATGGCGTGGCGGCGCGTCCGCCATCCGAGCGAGGTCGTCCAGGTCGGCCAGGAGCTCGACGCCAAGGTGCTCAAGTTCGACGCCGAGAAGAACCGCGTCTCGCTCGGCATCAAGCAGCTCGGCGACGACCCGTGGCTCGGCGTCTCGCGCCGCTACCCGCAGGGCACTCGCCTGTTCGGCAAGGTCACCAACATCGCCGACTACGGCGCGTTCGTCGAGATCGAGCCGGGCATCGAGGGCCTCGTCCACGTCTCCGAGATGGACTGGACGAACAAGAACGTCGCGCCGTCGAAGATGGTCTCGCTCGGCGAGGAAGTCGAGGTCATGGTCCTCGAGATCGACGAGGAGAAGCGCCGCATTTCGCTCGGCATGAAGCAGTGCAAGCCGAATCCGTGGGAGGAGTTCAGCTCGACCGTGCAGCGCGGTGACCGCGTCAAGGGGCCGGTCAAGTCGATCACCGACTTCGGCGTCTTCGTCGGCCTCGCGGCCGGCATCGACGGCCTCGTCCACCTCTCCGACCTGTCGTGGAACGAGCCCGGCGAGCAGGCCGTGCGCAACTACAAGAAGGGCCAGGAGGTCGAGGCGGTGGTGCTGGCGGTCGACGTCGACCGCGAGCGCATCTCGCTCGGCATCAAGCAGCTCGACAGCGATCCGTTCACGAGCTTCGTCGCCGTCAACGATCGCGGCGCGACCGTGACGGGCAAGGTCCTGACGGTCGATCCGCGCGGCGCCGAGATCCAGCTCACGAGCGACGTCATCGGCTACCTGCGCGCATCGGAGATCAGCCGCGATCGCGTCGAAGACGCTCGCAACGTGCTGAAGGAAGGCGACGAGGTCAGCGCGATCATCATCAACGTCGACCGCAAGGCACGCGGGATCCAGCTCTCGATCAAGGCCAAGGACAACGCCGATAACCAGGAGGCGATGCAGCGCCTGGCGCAGACCAACGAGCGCGAGAACGCCGGCACGACGAGCCTGGGCGCGTTGCTGCGCGCCAAGCTCGACAACAAGAGCGAGTGAGCGAGAGGCCGGTCGCGCAATGACGCGCTCGGACCTCGTCGTCCAGCTGGCCGAGCGTTTCGGCCAGCTGACCCACCGCGACACGGAGTTCGCGGTGAAGACGATCCTCGACGCGATGGCCGCGGCCCTCGCCAAGGGCCATCGCATCGAGATCCGCGGCTTTGGCAGCTTCTCGATCAATCGGCGGCCGCCGCGCGTCGGCCGCAATCCGCGCTCGGGAGAGCAGGTCGTGATCTCGGAGAAGCTCGTCCCCCACTTCAAGCCCGGCAAGGCGCTGCGCGAGGCGGTCGACAGCCGCGTCGCCGCGCTGCGCGCCGCCGACGCGCAAGCGGACGCGGCCGGAGGCGGCGCCGCCGGACGATAGGCGGCCGCGGACGATGAGAACGATCGTCTGGCTCGTCCGCATCGCCGTCTTCTTCACGCTCTTCGCGTTCGCGCTCAACAACCAGCACGAAGCGCAGGTGCGCTGGTTCTTCGGCGCCGAGTGGCGCGCGCCGATGGTCTTCGTCGTCCTCGCCGCGTTCGGCCTCGGCTGCGCGTTCGGGATCTTCGCGATGGTGCCGACCTGGTGGCGACATCGGCGGATGGCGCGCAACCACACGCGACGCGCCGAGGACCGCCTGCGGATGGGCGGTGCCACCGTGCCCGCCGGCGAGATCACGGTGCTGCATCCGCCGCGCGATGGACTTTGATCCGATCGTCTGGCTCGTCGTCGCGGTCGGCGTCGCATTCGCGCTTGGCTGGCTGGCGTCGCGGCTCGACGTTCGACAGTCGCGGCGCGAGCGGCAGGAGTCGCCGAAGGCGTACTACCAGGGCCTGAACCTGCTCCTCAACGAGCAGCACGACAAGGCGATCGATGCCTTCATCGCCGCGGTTCAGGAAGACCCCGACACGTCGGAGCTGCATTTCGCGCTCGGCGATCTCTTCCGCAGGCGCGGCGAGTACGAGCGCGCCGTGCGCGTCCACCAGCACCTGCTCGGCCGTGCCGACCTCAAGAAGCACGAGCGCGATGCCGCCCAACACGGCCTCGCGCAGGACTACATGAAGGCCGGCCTCTTCGACCGCGCCGAGGAGGCCTACCGCGCGCTCGCGGGCACGTCGTACGACACCGAGGCGAGACTCGCGTTGCTCGATCTGCACGAGCGGTCACGCGACTGGCGCGCCGCGATCGAGGTCGCCGAGCAGCTCGAGAAGAGCGGCAGCGGATCGTTCGCGTCGCGCATCGCGCACTACCACTGCGAGCTCGCGCTCGAGGCCGACGCCGCCGGCCAGCACGCCGACGCCGAAGCGGCGCTCACGCGCGCCCGCGACACCGCACCCGGCGACGCGCGGCCGCTGGTCGTCTCGGGCGAGCACGCCGCAGCACGCGGCGACGCGCTCGCAGCGCTGCGCTGGTGGAACATGCTGATGGCGGTGCGGCCGGCAGCGTTCAACCTCGTCGCCAAACGCTACGCGTCGCTCGCGCGCAGCGCCGGCGACGGCGGGGCGCGCGCGCGCCTGCAGGCGCTCTACGACAAGGAACCGACGCTCGACCTGCTCGAGGCGATCGCAGCGCTCGAGCCCGACGCGCAGAGCCGGCGCGAGCGACTGCTCGGCCACCTGCGTGAGCACCCGACGCTCGCCGCCGCGAACGCGCTGCTTGCCGCGCCGCTGACAGACGCGGGCACCGATCGGGCTGCGACGCTCGCCGCGGTCGAGGCCGGCGCCATCCGCGATGCCGTCCGCCGTGCGGCGCGGCCGCTGCACCGCTATCGGTGCGCCGCCTGCGGCTTCGAGGCCGAGCACTATTTCTGGCAGTGCCCCGGGTGCCTCGGCTGGGACACGTATCCTCCGCAACGGCTGGAAGACCAATGAGCGGCACCGATTCGCCCTCGATCTCGCGCGAACGCGTCGCCGCCGCGCGCGTCCTCGTCGTCGGCGACGCGATGCTCGACCGCTACTGGTTCGGCGCCGTCGAGCGGATCTCGCCCGAGGCGCCCGTGCCGGTCGTGCGCGTCAACGCCAACAAGCACCAGGAGCGCCTCGGCGGCGCCGCCAACGTCGCGTGGAACGTCAAGGCGCTCGGCGCGCACGCGCGCCTGCTCACCGCGATCGGCGACGACGAGCACGGCCACCGTCTCGAGGCGCTGCTCGCGACCAGCGGCATCGAGTCGCTTTTCAAGCGCGACCCGCGCCTGACGACGACCGTCAAGCTGCGCGTCATCGGCCGGTCGCAGCAGCTGCTGCGGGTCGACTTCGAGGAAGAGCCCGACCACGAGGTCCTCGAGGACATGCGCGCGCCGTACGAATCGGCGCTCGCCGGCGCCGACGCAGTCCTCTTCTCCGACTACGGCAAGGGCGGGCTGACGCACATCCCGACGATGATCAGCGACGCGCGCACGGCGCGCCGGCCGGTCCTCGTCGATCCGAAGGGAAACGATTGGAGCCGTTACCGCGGCGCGACCGTCATCACGCCGAACCGCACCGAGCTGGCCCAGGTCATCGGCGCGTGGACGAGCGAAGCGCAGCTGCGCGAGCGCGCGCAGGCGCTGCGGACGTCGCTCGACCTCGAGGGGCTGCTCGTCACGCGTTCAGAAGACGGCATGTCGCTCTTTGACCGCGAGGGCCAGCTCGACATCGCCGCCCAGGCGCGCGAGGTGTTCGACGTCACCGGCGCCGGCGACACCGTCATCGCGACGCTGGCGGTGATGCTCGCTTCGGGCCTCGTCGTGCGCGACGCGATGCCGGTCGCGAACCGCGCCGCCGGCATCGTCGTGGGCAAGTTCGGCACCGCGACCGTCGGCTACGACGAGCTGTTCGCGCGGAGGCCGGCGTGAGGGTCGTCGTCACCGGCGCCGCCGGCATGATCGGCGCCAACCTGCTGCGCGGCCTGAACGCGATCGGCGTCGACGACATCGTCGCTGTCGACGACCTTCACGACGGCGCCAAGTACGTCAACCTCGCCGGCACGAGGATCGCCGACTACTTCGACCGCCTCGACTTCTACGATCGCTTCGCGCGCGGCGAGCTTGGCCGCTTCGACGTCGTCTTCCACGAAGGCGCGTGCTCGGACACGATGGAGCACGACGGCCGCCTGATGCTCGACCTCAACTACCGCGCTTCGAAGACGCTGCTCGACGGCTGCCAGGCGCAGGGAACGCGGCTGCTCTACGCGTCGTCGGCGGCGGTCTACGGCGGCTCGGCGACGTTTCGCGAGGAGCCTGCGTTCGAGCGGCCGCTCAACGTCTACGGCTACTCGAAGCTGCTGTTCGACGACGTCGTGCGGCGCGCGCTGCCGCAGGCGAAGACGCAGGTCGCGGGCTTTCGCTACTTCAACGTCTACGGCCCGCACGAGCAGCACAAGGGGCGGATGGCGTCGGTCGCGTTCCACCACTTCCAGCAGCTGCGCGACAACGGCCGCGTGCGTTTGTTCGGGCCGTATGGCGGCTACGGCGCAGGAGAGCAGGCACGCGACTTCGTCTTCGTCGGCGACGTCGTCGCGGTCAACCTCTGGTTTCTCGAGCAACCCGGCGTGAGCGGCATCTTCAACCTCGGCAGCGGTCGCGC
>DATJIM010000216.1:0-7090 GCA_035493195.1 Caldimonas sp. | reverse complement strand
CCGTCGCTGCAGTTCGACTTCGTCTGCCGCGCCGGCATCTGCGGCAGCTGCGCGATGGTGGTCAACGGTCGGCCGACGCTCGCCTGCCGCACGCTGACGCGCGACGTCGGCCCCGAGATCACGCTCGCGCCGCTGCCGTTCTTCGAACTGATCGGCGATCTCTCGGTCGACACCGGCAAGTGGATGCGCTCGCTCAGCGAACGTCTCGAGGCGTGGTGCCATGTCGAAGAGGAGAAGATCGACCTCCGGCGCATCGAGGCGCCGATGGATCCCGACCTCGCCGACCGCATCTTCGAGCTCGACCGCTGCATCGAGTGCGGCTGCTGCGTCGCCGCGTGCGGCACCGCCCGGATGCGCAAGGACTTCGTCGGCGCGATCGGGATCAACAAGATCGCCCGCTTCCGTCTCGACCCGCGCGACACGCGCAGCGATGCGGAGTTCTACGAAGTCGTCGGCGACGACGACGGCATCTTCGGCTGCATGTCTCTGCTAGGCTGCGAGGACGTCTGTCCTAAGGACTTGCCGCTGCAGACGCAGATCGCGTTCATTCGCAGGAAGATGGTCAGGGAAGGCATGTCCTGACGACCCCTGTCCTGCGATCACCTGCAAAGGACATCGCAATGGGTCAGGGAGAACAGTCGAGCCACGCGGGCCGCGTCGAGCGGGACTTCCTCGGCGAGAAGACGCTGCCCGACAGCGCCTACTACGGCGTGCAGACGCTGCGCGGCGCCGAGAACTTCCACATCACCGGCATCCCGATGTCGACCGAGCCCGACTTCGTCAAGGCGTTCGGCTACGTCAAGAAGGCGGCGGCGCTCGCCAACCGCGAGCTCGGCGTCCTCGACGCGAAGATCGCCGGCGCGATCGTCGGGGCGTGCGATAAGTTGATCGCGGGCGAGATGCGCGACCAGTTCATCACCGACTTCATCCAGGGCGGCGCCGGCACGTCGACCAACATGAACGCCAACGAGGTGATCGCGAACCTCGCCCTCGAAAGCCTCGGCAGGAAGAAAGGCGACTACACGGTCGTCAATCCCAACGACCACGTCAACTTCGGCCAGTCGACCAACGACGTCTACCCGACGGCGTTCCGGCTCGCGCTGATCCTGCGTCTCGGCAGCTACATGGACGCGCTGCGCCGTCTGCAGGACGCGTTCTACGCGAAGGCGAAGGAGTTCGACACCGTGCTGAAGATGGGCCGCACCCATCTCCAGGACGCGGTGCCGATGTCGCTCGGCGCCGAGTTCCACGGCTGGGCGACGACGATGGGCGAGGAGGTCCAGCGCATCGCCGAGGTGCGCGAGCTGCTGAAGGAGATCAACCTGGGCGCGACCGCGATCGGGACGACCGTGACCGCGCACCCGGGCTATCCACAGCTCGCGACGAAGCACCTCTCGGAGCTCACCGGCTTTGCCTTCGTCCTCGCCGGCGACCTCATCGAGGCGACGTCGGACACCGGCGCGTACGTGCTGCTCTCGGGCGTGCTGAAGCGGACGTCGGCCAAGCTCACCAAGATCTGCAACGACATCCGCCTGCTCGCGAGCGGGCCGCGCTGCGGCCTCAACGAGATCAACCTGCCGCAGGTGCAGCCGGGCTCGTCGATCATGCCGGGCAAGGTCAACCCGGTGATCCCGGAGGTCGTCAATCAGACCGGATTTCTCGTCATCGGGCTCGACCTCACCGTCACGCTCGCCGCTTCGGCCGGGCAGCTGCAGCTCAACGTCATGGAGCCGGTCATCACGTTCGCGCTCTTCACGTCGATCTCGACGATGCAGAACGCGGTCGAGAGCCTGCGCACGAACTGCGTCGTCGGCATCACCGCCAACGAGGAGCGAACGCGCGACATGGTGCTCAATTCGCTCGGCATCGTCACCGTGCTCAAGCCCTCGCTCGGTTACAAGCAGTGCGCGGAGATCGCCAAGGAGGGCTATCTCACCGGCAAGTCGCTGCACCAGATCGTCGTCGACGAGCGCAAGCTCCTCAGCCAGCAGAAGTGGGACGAGGTGTTCTCGTTCGAGAACCTCATCCGCCCGAAGTTCGAGCAGTGACCGGCCCAGCCCTTGACGCCTCCTTGCGAAGGCGTCGGCTACGGGAGCGACGTGGTCGGGACGGAGCCGTGCCGCACGACTCCGTCCCTGCCTCGCTCGCGCTGCGCCGAAACGACCGGTCGCAGCGCCACGAGCGCGCCTCTCAGCGCGGCTGAGCCTGCGGCGGCGGTGGCAGCCGCACGCCGCCCGGCCCGGCCGCGAACGTGAGCGGCGAGATCGCTTCACGCTGGCCGACCCCTCGCCTGCTCCAGTCGCACACGCCGTCGGCGAACGCGGCCTGAAGGCGAGTCCACTGTCCCGCGGTGAACGTGACCGGCGCGTAGTCGGCCGGGTTCAACGGCTTCAGCCGGCACTTGAGGATGTTCTCCTCGATCGACCCGCCGGCGACCTGACGCGGCGAGGCGTGCTTCTGCAGCCGCGGATCGGCGTCGCAGACGGCGAAGTCGAAGATCGGCGTCGTGAAGTTGGTGTCGCCGGTGAGATAGCACAGGTCGACCGCCGTCGCCGGCTTGCCGGCGACGACCTGGGCATGCGTGCGCACGTCGTTGACCGTCGCCTTCGGTGCCGTCGTCACCAGGTTGCTGAGCCAGATGTCCATCGTCAGGAACGACTGCGTCGTGACCGCAGCCACCTGCGCCGCCGTCGCGGGCAGCAGCCCCGTGCCGTAGCGCCACATCACCTGGTTGGCGTGATCGCCGTCCTCGCCGTCGATGCGCGCGCGCTCGGAGAACGAGCGCCAGATGTAGTGGATGCCCTGCTCGTCCCAGCCGCGCGAATCGATGATCGGCACCTTGCCGAGGTTGGCGCCGCTCGAGACGATGCCGGCGCGATAGGCGATCGGCAGCGCGTCGAGGTCGGCGACGCTGCGCACGGCGGTGCGGTTCACGTCGGCGTCGAAGCCGCCGATCTTCTCGTTCAGCGTCACGAAGTCCTCGGCCGAGATCGCACCGGTCAACAGCGCCTTCAGGCCGTACTGGATCCCGGTGTTGTCGAACGTCGTGCGCGCACGGACGCTGCCTGGCGGGATGCCGGGCGTCGTACCCCACACCGCGGTCGAGAGGTCGGCGTCGCCGCAGCGGGTGCCGTTCGGGTTCGTCACCGGGTCGTAGACGAGCGCAGCGGGGAGCAGGCAGTTGTTGCGCGGCGCGCCCGATGGCGCGATCGCGCCCGTGTTCTGATCGACCACCAGCGTGGGCACGTAGTTGCCCGGCTTGCCGTTGAAGCCGAACGAGTTGTTCCACGACTGGCAGCCACGCCAGTCGAGATGGCCGTTGATCGCCGTCTTCTTGGCGTTGATCTGATCCTGCGTCAGCCCGGCCTGCAGAGCGAGCCACTCGGGGCTCTGATAGGCGTTGACCAGCAGCACGCAGTCGACCACCTCGAGTCCGGTCGTGATCGAGTCGGGGAAGTCGCAGCTCGGCTGGATGCCGTCGAGCAGTCCGGGGTAGATCGACGAGACCGTGTTCTGCTGGATCGAGCCGCCCGAGCAGCCGTTGCCCATCAGGTACTTGAGCTCGCCGTAGGTGTCGACGATGTGCTCCTTCATCATCATCACCGTCTCGGCGACGAGCACGCGGTTCGAGTTGTAGAGCGAGTCGGTCATGCTGTTGTCGATGACCATGAAGCCACGCGAGAGGGCCGTGTTGTCGGCCCAGTTCTGCTCGGTGCGGAACTGCAGGCGCGGCTGGCCGGTCGACGCGCCGAAGCTGTAGAGCGCCTTGCCGTTCCACTGCGCCTGCGGCGCCAGCGCCGTCCATGGCTGGCTCGGGTCGAACAGGACCGCGATGTCGTAGATGCCGCGGTCCATCGTGCCGCGCTCGACGCGAACGATGTATGGCACCGTGACGCCGTTGGTCGTCGTCGTGGTCGCGAGGTCGGCCGGAGTGGTGCCGGGGGTGTACGGCTTGAAGCAGTTGTTGGTCGGCGGTGCAGCGGGCGGGCTCGGGTCCGGCAGCGCGGTCGAGCACCCTGTCGTCGTCGTGCGATAGAACAGCTTGAACTCGGTCTTGATGTTGCACTGCGCATCGACCGCCGTCGTCGTCAGGCCGCTCGCGTTCGACGCCGGCGTGTTGCCCGACGCCGCGACGGGCGCGGGCGTCGCGCAGATCCACGGCTGCGTCTGCGAGCCGAGCAGGATCGGACCTCCGCGCGGGTGGTTGGTGATCGTGAGCGCAGCGCCCGGCCGGCCCTTGCCCTGCCCGTTGGAGCCGACGACGAAGTCGTTGGCGCCGTTCTGCAGGCCCGTCAGCACGCCGCGGAACGTCCGCGAGGCCTCGTCGAGCACGAACGCCGAAGCGACATCGTTGCCGTTGAGCGTGAACGTGACCTTCTGCAGCGGCACGTTCTGGGGCGCCTTCACCTCGACGAGCGCGTCGCCGTCGCTGATCAGATCGGCACGGTTGGACAACGTGCGGATCTCGAAGTTGAACGGCGGCGGAGCGCTTTGCGCATTGCCCGCGACGACGAGCGCTGCCGTGAGCGCCGCCGCCGCGCGTATCCGAAGAGCGAAACTGAACATCGTGTTCTCCTCCCGAGACGTCCCGGGACAACCGATTCGACGGCAACGGCGGCCCGCCCACATCGGGAAATCACCGTAGGATCGTGTCGCCAAGATGTCACCGACGCACCGATCGACAGGCAACCGGCGGAGCGTCGTCCATGTCGCGCTCGCCGCATGCGCCTTGCTCGGCAGTCACGCCGCACGCTGCGCCGACAACCCCGCCGAGGCGCTCGAGCTCGAGCGCGTCGAGGTCATCGGGACGACGCCGCTTCCGGGTCTCGGCACGCCGCTGAAGGACGTCCCCGCCAACGTCCAGGTCTTCGGCAGCAAGGACCTCGCCAGGCAGCGCCCGGGAAGCCTCTCGGGATTCCTCGAGAACAACCCGACCAGCGTCACTGTCAACGCCGCGCAAGGCAATCCCTATCAGAACGACATCAGCTTTCGCGGTTTCACGGCGTCGCCGCTGCTCGGCGTGCCGCAAGGCCTTTCCGTCTTCCAAGACGGCATCCGCATCAACGAGCCGTTCGGCGACGTCGTCAACTGGGACCTGCTGCCGTCGTCGGCGATCGCGAGCGTGCAGCTGATCCCGGGCTCGAACCCGCTGTTCGGGCTCAACACGCTCGGCGGCGCGATCGCCATCTACACCAAGAGCGGACGCCAGTATCCCGGCGGCTCGGTCGAGGTTTCCGGCGGCTCGTTCGGGCGCGGGACGGTCACGCTCGAGCAAGGCGGTGTCTCGGGACCGTGGGACTACTACCTTGCCGGCAACGTCTCGAAGGATCGCGGCTGGGCGCAGCACAACCCGAGCCGCGTCGCCCAGTTGTTCGCCAAGGTCGGCTACGAGACCGAGCGCGACAACGTCGACGTCAGCCTCACGTCAGCGAGCAACCGGCTCGAAGGCGCGCAGACGCTGCCGCTGTCGTTCCTCGACGACCGCCGCCAGGCGTACACCTATCCCGACGTCAACCGGAACCAGCTCGCGATGCTCGCGCTGAAGGGCAGCCACTTCGTCCGCGACGACGCGCTGATTGCCGGCAGCGCGTACCTGCGTCGCTATCGCAACAAGAACACGTCGAGCAACGTCAACGACGACTTCGGCGCGGTCGACCCCGACAGCGGCGACGTCGACGGCGTCCAGGCGCTCAACGACCGGTCCGCGATCGACCAGACGAGCTACGGCGGCGCGCTCCAGCTGACGCTGACGCAGCCGCTCGCCGGCCGCCCGAACCAGTTCGTGATCGGCGTCAGCGCCGATGCGGGCAACGCGCGTTTCACGCAGGAGTCGCAGCCGGCGAGTTTCGACGCTTCACGCGGGACCGTGTCGATCGGCGACTTCGCGCCCGAGACCGACGCCAGGACGCGGACCCGCAACTTCGCGGTCTACGCGATGAACACGTTCACGCTCCACGAGCTCTGGACGCTGACCGCGAGCGGTCGCTACAACGACAACCAGGTCAGCATCCGCGACCAGAGCGGGACGAGCCCGGATCTGAACGGCGACCACGCCTTCAGCCGCTTCAACCCCGCGCTCGGGCTCAACTTCAACCCCGTTCCGGGCTTCACCTCGTACGCGAGCTACAACGAAGGCATGCGCGCGCCGACGGCGATGGAGCTGACGTGCGCCGACCCGAGCGCGCCGTGCAAGCTGCCGAACAGCTTCCTCGCCGACCCGCCGCTGAAGAAGGTCGTCGCCAGGACGATCGAGGTCGGCGCGCGCGGCAAGCACGGCGAAACGAGCTGGAGCGCGGCGATCTACCGCACCGAGCTCTCCGACGACATCCAGTTCGTGAGCAGCGGCAACGCGATCAACGCCGGTTTCTTCCAGAACGTCGGCAAGACCCGGCGCCAGGGCGTCGAGCTGACGGGAGCGACCCAATGGGGACCGCTCGGCATCGTCGCGCGCTACGGCTACCTCGATGCGACCTTCGTCGGCGGCTTTGTCGAGCACAGCCCCACGAACTCGAGCGCCGATGCCAACGGCGACATCGTCGTCGCCGGCGGCAACCGCATCCCGGGCATTCCGCAACACACCTTTCGCGTCCGGCTCGACTACAGCGCGAGCAAGGCGCTGACGTTCGGCGCCAACCTGGTCGCCAACAGCGCGGTCCGCTCGCGCGGCGACGAGAACAACCACGACGTCCACGGCACCGTGCCGGGCTACGCGCTCGTGCACCTCGACGGTGTCTGGCGGTTCGCGAACGGCTGGGAGCTCTTCGGCCGCATCGACAACGTCTTCGACCGCGACGTCGCCAACTTCGGGATCCTCGGCCGCAACGTCTTCCCGAACCCGGGGCGAACCTTCGATCCCGCCAACGCGGTCGCCGAGCCTTTCCTCGGGCTCGTGGCGCCGCGCGGCGCGTGGATCGGCTTGCGCTACGCCTGGAAATAGCGCCGGCAGCGATCGAGCTAGTCGGGATAGAAGCCGGCGCCGATGAGCCCGGGAGTTCCATCGAAGCTGACGCCCTTCACGTACGTCCACTTCCGCGACGGCCTGCTCTCGCCGGGCTTCGGAAAGACGTAGTCGACCCAGCCCGCGCCTCGG
>DATJIM010000215.1:0-6769 GCA_035493195.1 Caldimonas sp. | reverse complement strand
GATGTTACGTCGCCGACGCGCATTCGCGCGCCGTTGTCACGCCTTCAGCAGATCGTTCTGCTCCTCGGCGACCAGCCGCTCGAGGATGCGGCGCGCTTCGAAGCCGCCCATGTCGATGTTGAGCCGCATCAGGTGGCGGCGTGGCTGCTCGGCGAGATTTCGCTGCTGCGACTCGAGGATCGCGACGTCCTCGCCGAAGATCGTCGCCTGGCCGTCGCGGATCTGCTTCGTGAGCGCGGCGTCGCCGACGTTGAAGTTGCGCGCCATTCCCCAGAAGTACCAGATCGACGTGTCGGTCTCCGGGGTGATGAAGTCGACGACGATCGACGAGACCTTGCGCTCGGCCGGCGCGTCGAAGCCGCCGTGCCCGGCATGCGCGACGCCGACCTCGATCAGGACGTGGCTCGGCGGCAGGAAGCGGCAGACCTGCCAGCGGTCGACCGGGACGTCGTCCGCGAGGCCGTTGCCGCGCAGCGCCGCGCGCCAGAACGGCGGCGCCGCGATGTTCATCATGAAGCGGCTCGTGATCGCGGTGTCGCCCTCGACGCGCGTCGCCGGCGCGGCCTCCTCGATCTCGGGCTGGCCGATGCTCGTCGCGTGAACGTACGTCTCGTGCGTCAGGTCCATCAGGTTGTCGACCATCAGCCGGTAGTCGCACTGCACGTGGTAGAGACCCCCGGAGTAGACCCACTCCGGGCTCTCGGCCCACGGCAACGCGTGGAGCTTCTGGGGGTCGGCGCGCGCCTTGTCGCCGGGCCAGATCCAGACGAAGCCGTAGCGCTCGATCGTCGGGTACGAGCGGATCGTCGGCCGCACGCGCTGCCCCGGCATCGAGACGCAGCGACCGTCGCCGCCCATGACGAGCCCGTGGTAGCCGCAGACGATGCGGCCGTCGTCGCGTACCTTGCCGAGCGAGAGCGGCGCGCCGCGATGCGGGCAGAAGTCCTCGAGCGCGGCGGCCGCTCCTTCTTCGGCACGAAAGACGACGACGCGCTGGCCGCAGATCGTGCGGCCGAGCGGGCCGGCGGCGATCTCGTCGGGCGTGCAGGCGACGTACCAGGCGTTGCGGACGTACAAGCGAGTTCTCCCCACGCGCCAGCGCGCGCGTGTGCTCTCTTATACGCCGCGGCGCGCCGGCCGCGCTCGTGCCGGCGCGGTCGCCCCTGCTACTTGCCGCCCTTGACCGCCTTGTCGGTCGACTCGGCGAGCGACAGGTGCTGCTGCAGCGTCGGCAGCGTCTTCGACGCGAACCCCTTGATGTCGGCGTCGTTGCCCGACTTCGCCTGCTTCTCGAACTCGGCGACGTCCTTCTTGTGGTCGCTGACCATGTCGTCCATGTAGGCGCGGTCGAACTGCGCGCCCGACAGCTTCTCGAGCTTGGCCATCTTGCTCTTGTGCTCGCTGTCGAGGGCGCTCGGCAGGGGGATGCCCTTGCTGCTCGCGACTTGCTTCAGGTCGTCGTTGGCCTTCGAGTGGTCATCGACCATGCGCGTGCCGAACTGCTTGACCTGGTCGCTGCCCGCCTTCTGCTGCGCGAGCTTGCCCATCTGGACTTCGGCCATGCCGCCGATCGCCGCCTTTTCGACGAACGACTTGTCGGACGACGAGACCTTGGCCGCGGACTGCATCGACGACGTCGTGTTGCTCGTCGGCGGGTTGGTCGTCGCCTGTGCGGACGCCGAGCCGGCGGCGACGAGCACGGCGACGCCGACGCAGACCGGAAGGATCGGGACGTGGAGAGTGGGATGGTGCGACATGCGCTGCTCCTTCGAATCGGATGCAGCGAGTCGGCAATCGCTGTGCCGCCGAAGACGCGGCACGCGGCGCGCCGGCCGGCGCGCCGCACCGGCAGGATCAGTACGTGAACGAGTCGTTGTCGCCCGCCCGGCGCGCGAGCGCAACGAGCCCGGCGACGATCGCGCCGGCGGCGGCGAGCCCGAGCGCAGCGCGCGTCGGGTCCTCGCGGACGTAGCTCGCAGCGGCTTCGACCTGCGGCCGCACCTTGTCGACGACCGGCGCGGCCTGGTCGCGCACCTTCTTCCACGTCTCGGCGACGGTCTCCGAGACCGTGTCGGCGGCGGCGGACGCGCGGCTGCGCGCGGCGTCCAGGGCCGCAGCGGCTCGGCTCTGGGTCGCGTCGCTGGCGTCGGCGGCGACGCTGTTGGCGCGACCGCGCGCGCGGTCGATGGCGTCGGATGCGCGGCTGCGCGCGCTGTCGATCGCGTCGGCGGCGATGTTCTGGGCGCTGTCGGCGAGGTCGAGCGCGGCGTTGCGGATCGCCGCCATCGCCGAGCTCACGGCCGACGACGGCGACGAGCGGCCGCCAGAGCGGGCCATCAGCGCGATCAGGCCCATCAGCGCAGCGCCAGCGGCGGCCGAGATCAGCAGCGCCTTGGTCGGCTCGTTGCGCGCGTAGGTGGACACCGCGGCGATCTGCGGCTGGATCCGCTGGACCATCGCGTCGGCCTGGTCGCGCAGTTTCTGCGTGGTCGTCGTCGTGGTGTCGTTCTCGTTCTCGGCACCCGTCGCCGAGGGCCGTGCAAAGTCGGTGGTCGTGGCCATGGTGTTGTCTCGCGAGTTGGGGAGTCGAGCAACGCAGTGTCGCTCCGATCGGGAACGTTAGGCCAGCCGGCGCGACGATCCTGTGGGACAAGCCGGCAGCCGCCGGTAAGACTTTGCCGACGCCGCCGCGGCACTCTGAATATCATCGCCGTTTCGCCTCGCAGAACGCCCGCCGCCGCCCGGCGCCGGCGCGACCCGCCCTCGATGTCGATCGTCCAGCTCGCGCTGAAGCGCCCGTACACGTTCATCGTGATGGCGATGCTGATCGTCCTGGCGACGCCGTTCGCGCTGCTCAACATGGCGACCGACATCTTTCCCGAGATCAACATCCCGGTGATCTCGATCATCTGGAATTACAACGGGCTGCCGGCGACCGAGATGGGGCAGCGGATCTCGGCGCAGAACGAGCGTAGCCTGACGACGACGGTGAGCGACATCGAGCACATCGAGTCGACGTCGCTCGCGGGCATCAGCGTCATCAAGGTCTTCTTCCAGCCCAACGCCAACATCCAGACGGCGATCGCGCAGGTCGTCGCGATCGCGCAGACGCAGCTGCGCCAGCTGCCCCCGGGCATCACGCCGCCGCTCATCATCAAGTACTCGGCGTCGAGCATCCCGGTCCTCCAGCTCGGCATGGCGAGTCAGACGTTGCCCGAGCAGACGGTGTTCGACGCCGCGATCAACATCCTGCGCCCGCAGCTGATCACGATCCCGGGAATCGCCATCCCGTTCCCGTACGGCGGCAAGAACCGGCTGATCTCGGTCGACCTCGACATGCAGGCGTTGCAGGCGCGCGGCCTCGCGCCGGCCGACGTCGTCAACGCCGTCAACCTGCAGAACCTGATCCTGCCGTCGGGGACGGCCAAGTTCGGCGGCACCGAGTACGCGGTGCGAATGAACGGCTCGCCCGAGGCGATCGCCGGCCTCAACGACCTGCCGGTGAAGACCACGAACGGAACGACGACCTACCTGCGCGACGTCGCCTACGTCCGCGACGGCTTCTCGCCCCAGACCAACATCGTTCGCAAGGACGGCGCCCGCGGCGTGCTGCTGTCGGTGCTGAAGAACGGCGGCGCCTCGACGCTCGACATCGTCGCCAACCTGAAGGCGCTGCTGCCGAAGGTGCAGCCGCTCCTGCCGGGCGACGTCAAGGTGACGCCGCTCTTCGACCAGTCGGTGTTCGTCAAGGCGGCGATCCAGGGCGTCGTCAGCGAGGCGATGATCGCCGCCGCGCTGACCGCGGCGATGGTGCTGCTCTTCCTCGGCAACTGGCGCTCGACGGCGATCATCGCGCTGACGATCCCGCTCTCGATCCTGGCGTCGATCCTCGTCCTGCAGATGCTCGGCGAGACGCTCAACCTGATGACGCTCGGCGGCCTCGCGCTCTCGGTCGGCATCCTGGTCGATCAGGCGATCGTGACGATCGAGAACATCGAGCGCCACCTCCATCTCGGCCAGCCGCTCGAAGACGCGATCGTGATCGGCGCCGGCGAGATCGGCGTTCCGGCGTTCGTCTCGACGCTCGCCATCTGCATCGTGTTCGTGCCGATGTTCTTCCTCTCGGGCGTCGCCCGGTTCCTCTTCGTTCCGCTCGCCGAAGCCGTCGTGATCGCGATGGTCGCGTCGTACATCCTGTCGCGGACGCTCGTTCCGACGCTCGTCATGCTGCTGATGCGCACGACGCACGGCGCCGACGCCAAGCCGGGTGGCGCGCCCAGCGTCTTCCAGCGCGTTCACCGAGCATTCGATCGCCAGTTCGAGCGCGTCCGCGGCGCCTACACGATCGCGCTCGGCGCCTTGCTCGAGAAGCGCGGCGTCTTCGGCGTCGGCTTCCTCGCGTTCTGCCTGCTTTCGTGCGGCCTCGCTCCGTTCCTCGGCCGCGACTTCTTCCCGAGCGTCGACGCCGGCCAGATCCGGATGCACTTTCGCGCGCCGACCGGAACGCGGATCGAGGAGACGGCGCGCATCGCCGACGACGTCGAGGCGGCGATCCGCCAGCTGATCCCGAAGGAGCAGCTCGAGACGATCCTCGACAACCTCGGCGTTCCGAACAGCGGCATCAACCTGTCGTACAGCAACGCCGGAACGTTCGGCACGCTCGACGGCGAGATCCTGATGTCGCTGAAGGAAGGGCACCCGCCGACTGCCGAGTTCGTGAGCCTCTTGCGCGCCGAGCTGCCGAAGCGATTCCCGGGGGTCGAGTTCTTCTTTCAGCCGGCCGACATCGTCACCCAGATCCTCAACTTCGGGCTGCCGGCGGCGATCGACGTCCAGCTGACGGGCAACGACTTGCAGGCCAACGCCGCGCTCGCCGCCGATCTCGTCAAGCGGATCCAGAAGATCCCGGGCGCCGTCGACGCGCACGTCCACCAGCGGCTCGATGCGCCCGCGGTCAACCTGCAGATGGACCGCTCGCGGCTCCAGCAGGTCGGGCTGTCGGCGCAGAACGTCGGCCAGAACGTGCTCGTGTCGCTCTCGGGCAGCTCGCAGACGGCGCCGGCGTTCTGGCTCAACCCGGTCAACGGCATCGTCTACTCGATCGCGGTGCAGACGCCGCAGTACCGCGTGGATTCGCTCGACGCGCTGCTCAACGTGCCGGTCGCGGCCGGCGGCGGCGCCAATGCGAGTTCGGGCGCGACCCAGCTGCTCGGCAATCTCGTCGAAGCGACGCCGGCGCGCCAACCGGCGGTCGTCTCGCGCTACAACATCCTGCCCGCGATCGACGTCTTCGTCGGCGTGCAGGGCACCGATCTCGCGAGCGTCGCCGGGCAGGTGCAGACGCTCGTCGACGAAGCGCGGCCGAAGCTGCCGCGCGGCAGCCAGATCACGTTGCGTGGCCAGGTGCAGACGATGCAGGCGTCGTTCATCGGCCTCGGTGTCGGGCTGGCGATGGCGATCGTCCTCGTCTACCTGCTGATCGTCGTCAACTTCCAGTCGTGGATCGACGCGATGATCATCGTCGCGGCGCTGCCCGCGGCGCTCGCCGGCATCGCCTGGATGCTCTTCATCAGCGGCACCACGCTGTCGGTGCCTGCGCTCACCGGAGCGATCATGACGATGGGCGTCGCCACCGCGAACAGCATCCTGCTCGTTTCCTTCGCGCGCCAGCGCCAGCAGGAAGGAGCGTCGCCGGCGCTCGCTGCGCGCGACGCCGGCGCGACGCGGATCCGGCCGGTGCTGATGACGGCACTGGCGATGATCATCGGCATGATCCCGATGGCGCTCGGCATCGGCGAAGGCGCCGAGCAGAATGCGCCGCTCGGCCGCGCGGTCATCGGCGGCCTGCTGTTCGCGACGGTGTCGACGCTGCTCTTCGTTCCGGTCGTCTTCGCCGGCGTGCACGAGCGGCTGGCGCGGCGGCGCGCTGCGCACGCGCGCCACGCCGTCAATGCGACCCCCGCCTTGCAGGAGCGCTGAAGCATGGCCGACGAGCATTCGCCGATCGACTCGACGCCGCCCGCCGATCCGGCGGCGCGCGCCAAAGTCGTCCGCGGCACGCGCATCGTCGCCGTCGTCGTCGTGCTGCTGCTCGCCGTCGGCGCCGGCCGCACGATCGTCGGTCGGATGGCGAACGCGCGCGTCCTCGAAGCCAACGTCGCCGCGAGCGCGACGCCCTACGTGCGGACCACCGTCGTTCGCAGCGGCGAGGGCGGCCAGACGCTGGCGCTGCCGGGAACGCTGCAGGGCTTCCAGCAGGCGCCGATCGCCGCGCGCGCCGCAGGCTACGTGCGCCGTTGGACGAAGGACATCGGCAGCCACGTCGCCAAGGGCGAGGTGCTCGCGGTGATCGAGGCGCCCGAGGTCGACCAGCAGCTCTCGCAGGCGGAGGCGGCGCGCCAGCAGGCGGCCGCCGGCCTCGCGCTCGCGAAGAGCACGGTCGATCGCTGGGAGGCGCTGCGCAGGAAGGACGTCGTTTCGCAGCAGGAGCTCGACGAGCGGCGCAGCGGCGCGACGCAGGCCGCCGCCAACCTCGCCGCGGCCGACGCCAACGTGCAACGGCTGCGCCAGCTGCAGGGCTTCACCCGCGTCACGGCGCCGTTCGACGGCGTCATCACGCGGCGCAACGTCGAGGTCGGCGATCTCGTCGACTCGAGCGGCAAGACGCTCTTCGTGCTGACGCAGATGGACCCGCTGCGCATCTACGTCAACGTGCCGCAGTCGTACGCGCAGCTCGTCCGCGCGGGGCAGAAGGTCGTCGTCACGCAGG
>DATJIM010000214.1:0-7445 GCA_035493195.1 Caldimonas sp. | reverse complement strand
CGCTGATCGGCGCTTCGGCCGACGATGCGTTCGTGCTGCGCACGCAAATCGCACGGACGTGGGGCCTGCGCGGCGACTTCGAGCGTGCCCGCGCGATCCTCGTGCCGCTCGAGGCGGAGCTGGAGCAGCGGTCGCCGGAAGGGCAGGTGCGCTACGCGCTCGAGCTCGGCCGCACGTACGCGTCCCCGGCCCATCCGCCCGAGACGCAGACGCGCGAGCAGCGCGAGCGCGCAGGGCCGCTCTACCTGCAGGCGTTCGAGACTGCGAAGGCGGCGCAGCTCGACTCCCTGGCGATCGACGCGCTGCACATGATGGTCATGGTCGACACCGACCCCGCCGACCAGCTCGCCTGGAACTACAAGGCGATCGCCTACCTCGAGCAGTCGAAACAACCCGACGCTCGCAAGTGGGAAGGCTCGCTTCGCAACAACATCGGCCACGCCAATCGTCTGCTCGGCAACTACGACGAGGCGCTCGCGCAGTTCCGCCTCTCGCTCGCGGCACACGAGCGCGACGGCCGCCCGGTGAACGTGCGGATCGCGCACTGGATGATCGCGCGCACGCTGCGCGACATGAAGCGCTTCGACGAGGCGCTCGCGATCCAGCTTCGGCTCGAGCGCGAGTGGGCCGCAGCCGGCACAGACGATCCCTACGTGTTCGAGGAGCTCGAGCAGCTCTATCGCGCCACCGGTGACGTCGCGCAGGCCGATCGCTACGCCGAACGCCTGCGCGCCGCGCGTCAGCGCGAGCGCCAATAGCGCCGGTGCAGCGCGACGATCGCCGGCTCGGCGGCGGCGACCGGGCCGATCACGCGGACGTCCTTGTGGCCGCGCGCGAAGACGTGGCGGCAAGGCAGGTCGAGCGTCGGGTTCTCGGCGTGATTGCCGGTGATCGCGAGAAGCGACTTCTCCTCGATGCCGAAGATCGTGCGGCCGATGTTCGCCCAGTACTGCGTCCCGGCGCACATCGCGCACGGCTCGACGGTCGTCACGAGCGTGCACGGCCACAGCTCGGTCGGCGAGAACCGCCGCGCCGCCTCGCGTGCGAGCACCGCCTCGGCGTGGTTGACGCTGTCGACGTTGCCCTGCTCGAGCAGCACCGTCGCGTGGTCGGAAGCGACGAGGAGGGCGGCGAACGGATGGTGGCCGGCGTCCATCGTGCGCCGCGAAAGCGCCTGGGCGCGGTCGAGCAGCGCGAGCACCTGATCGGCGCTCGGCTCGCTGCGGCCGTCGGCCGCGTTCGCCGTCGTCATGTCGATTCGTCCTCGCGTTGCAGCTGCTCGCGAAGCGTCGTCTTCAGCACCTTGCCGTAGTTGTTCTTCGGCAGCGAGTCGACGAAGCGGTACTCGCGCGGCCGCTTGAAGCGCGCGATGTGCGCGAGGCAAAGCGCGTCGAGCTCGCCGGCGTCGACGGCGGCGCCGTCGCAGGCGACGAAGGCGACCACGGTCTCGCCCCAGCTCGCGTCGCGGCGGCCGACGACCGAGACCTCGCGCACGCGCGGGTGGCGCAGCAGCACTTCCTCGACCTCGCGCGGATAGATGTTCGAGCCGCCGCTGATGATGAGGTCCTTCGAGCGGTCCTTCAGCGTCAGGAAGCCGTCGTCGTCGAGCGCGCCGAGGTCGCCGGTCCAGAGCCACCCGTCGCGCAGCGCCTGCGCGGTCGCTTCGGCGTTCTGCCAGTAGCCGGCCATCACGGTGTCGCCGCGGACGACGACCTCGCCGGTCTCGCCGACGGGTAGCGCGTTGCCGCCGCCGTCGACGACGCGCACTTCGACGAGCGTCTGCGCGACGCCGACCGACGCGATCCGCTCGGCCCAGCGCGGATGGCGCGCGTCGGCGAGGTGCGCGCGCGACAGCGCGGTGATCGTCATCGGCGACTCGCCCTGGCCGTAGATCTGGACGAAGCGCGGCCCCATCGTCGCCAACGCGCGGCGGATGTCCTCGACGTACATCGGGCCGCCGCCGTAGACGATCGTCTTGAAGCCGTCGCTCGGCGCACCGCTGGCGGCGACGTGGTCGACGAGGCGATGGACCATCGTCGGCGCCGCGAACATGCAGAGCCGCCCGACGCTTCGCGAGAGTGCGACGAGCTCGGCCGGGTCGAAGCCGCCCGACTCGGGGACGACGTGGCGTGCGGCGCGCGCCATGAACGGCAGGTTGTACAAGCCCGCGCCGTGCGAGATCGGCGCTGCGTAGACGGTCGCGTCGGCGGCATCGACGTCGTCGACGTCGATGAAGTAGCAGGCGAGCGCGGCCTGCAGATTGCGGTGGCTGAGCATCACGCCCTTCGGCCGTCCGGTCGTCCCCGACGTGTAGAAGAGCCACGCGAGGTCGGTCGGCGCGCACGGCGCAGCGGCGACCGGCGTGGCGGCGAGCGCCGCCTCGTAGCGCGCGCTGCCGGGCACGAGCATCGTGCACAGCCTCGGCGCCAGCGACACGACCGCGTCGGCGAGATCTTCGCCGGCGATCAGCGCCGCGGTCTCGGCGTTGTCGAGGATGTAGCCGACCTCGTCGGCGTGCAGCTTGGCGTTGATCGGGACCGCCGCGAGCCCCGCCCACCAGACGGCGTAGAGCGATTCGAGGTACGCGACGTCGTTCTTCATCAGCAGCGCGACGCGATCGCCGGCAGCGAGGCCGAGCGCGCGCAGATGGCCGGCGAGGCGAGCGACGCGGTCGGCGAGCTCGCGATAGCGCCAGAGCAGCCGCTCGCCGCGCAGCACGGCGGGCCGCTCGGGGTAAACGCGCGCGGCGCGGACGAGGAGTTGCGCGAGGTTCATCGATCGAGGTCCAGCGCGCAGTGTAGGAAAACCGCGCCGGCCGCCGCGCACAATCCAGCGATGGAGCACTGGAACGCCGAGCTCGAGGCGATGCCGTGGCGGGATGTCGAGCGCTGGCAAGCGGAACGGATCGACGCATTCCTGCCCGCGCTGCGCTCGCGCTCGCGCCTGTACGCGCGTCTGCACGCCGAAGCGTCGCTCCGCGTTCGCGAGCTCGCCGACCTGCGCACGCTGCCGTTCACGACGAAGGATGACCTGCGCATGGCGCAGGACGCCGCGAACGACGCCGCACCGTTCGGCGACAACCAGGCGGTCGACTCGACGGCCGTCGTCCAGGCACTTTCGTCGTCGGGGACGACCGGACGGCCGCTCTACTACGCGCTCACCGCGCGCGACGTCGAGACGTTCGCCGATGCCATCGCGACCGTCTGGTTCACCGCCGGAATTCGCGAGAACGACGTCGTCGCGCATCTGGTCGGCCTGCCGATGGTCGCCGGCGGCCTGCCGTACGCGGACGGCTTTCGCCGCGTCGGCGCGACGCTGTGCTGGCTCGGCGGCTTCCCGACCGAGCGCATCCTCGCCGACATGCGCCGCCTGCGCGCGACGGCGCTGCTCGCGACGACGTCGTTCGCGCTCCACCTCGCCGAGCGCTGGGACGACGCCGGTCGCGAGACCGCGATCGCATCGTCGCTGAAGAAGGTGCTCGGTGGCGGCGAGCCGGGACTGCACCACGCCGAGATCCGCGCCCGCATCGGGCACGGTCTCGGCGGCGCCGACGTTCGCGAGACGATGGGGCTCGGCGACGTGCTGCCGTCGATGTGGGGCGAGTGCGAGCGCCACGACGGCATGCACTTCTGCGCGCAGCGCTCGGTCGCGGTCGAGCTCGTCGACCCCGAGAGCGGCGATGCGGTCGCCTGGCAGGAGGGCGCGACCGGCGAGCTCGTCTACACGACGTTCGCGCGCGACGCGACTCCGGTCGTCCGCTACCGCTCGCGCGACCATGCGCTCGTCACCGGAGTCGGCTGCGCTTGCGGGCGGACGAGCCCGCGGATCCGCTGCATCGGCCGTACCGACGACATGCTGATCTACAAGGGGATGAACGTCTTTCCCGCTGCCGTCCGCGACGTCGTCGCCGAGCGCTTCGCCGGCATCGTCCAGCCGTTCGTGCGGATCTGGAAAGAGCACGCAGGCCAGGTCCGTTTCGACGACGCGATCGCGCTCGACGTCGAGACGATCGCCGCGCTCGCCGACGACAGCGCGCGCGAACGCCTCGCCCGCGCGATCGAGAACGAGGTACGAGGCCGGTTGCAGGTGCGCGTCGCCGCGACGATCGTTGCACCCGGAACACTGCCGCGCGGCACGTACAAGAGTCCGCTCGTCGCCGTGCGGCCGGCGAAGGGAGAAACCTCCGATGCGCCTTGAACGCAGCGCGCTCAGCGCGCGCCATCTCTGGTCGTCGCCGTTCGTGCGCTGGCAGGGCCGGCTCGCCGACGTCTCGAGCATGGAGCTCGCCGTCGCGGTGACGCGCGACGCGCTCGCCGCGCGCGCGGTCGACGTCGTCACGATCGAGCAACTCGTGCTCGGCACGACGGTGCCGCAGCGTGGCAGCTTCTACGCCGCACCTTGGCTCGCGGCGCGGCTCGGCATGCCGGCGCGCACCGGGCCGCACATCGCGCAGGCGTGCGCGACGTCGGTCGCGTGCATCGTCGCTGCGGCGACCGCGGTCGAGGTCGACCCGCGCTGCCGCTCGCTCGTCGTCGTCGCCGACCGCACGAGCAACGGCCCGCTGCTCGTCCATCCGCGCAGCGGCGCACCCGGCGGCAGCCCGCTCGTCGAGCACTGGGTGCTCGACAACTTCGCCGCCGATCCCGGCACCGGGCAGTCGATGCTCGCGACCGCCGAGGCGGTCGCGCGCGAAGGCGCGATGACGCGCGAGCTGCTCGACGAGGTGACACTGCTGCGCCATCGCCAGTACCGCGACGCCGTCGGCGCCGGCGTGCAGCGCCGCTTCCTGCAGCCGGTCGCGATCGCCGCCGGCAAGTCGCGCGTCGTCGTCGACGCCGACGAGGGCATCCACGAGACGACCGCCGACGGCTTGCGCGCGCTCGCGCCGGTGATCGCGGGCGGCATCGTCACCTACGGGTCGCAGACGCACCCGGCCGACGGCGCCGCCGGGGCGATCGTCGCCGACGTCGACGGCGCTCGTGCGCTCGCCGGCGGTGAGGGCGTCGTGCGGCTGCTGGCGGCGGCGTTCGCGCGCACGGAGCCGGCGCGGATGCCGAAGGCGGCGACCGACGCGGCGCTCGTCGCGCTCGCCGATGCCGGCCTCGCGATCGCCGACGTCGACGTCGTCACGACGCACAACCCGTTCGCGGTCAACGACGTCTGGTTCGCCAAGCGCACCGGCTTCGCGCTCGAGCGCATGAATCCGTCGGGATGCAGCCTCGTCTACGGCCATCCGCAGGCGCCGACCGGGTTGCGCGCGATCGCCGAGCTCGTCGACGCGCTCGTGCGGCGCGGCGGCGGCACCGGCGTCTTCACCGGCTGCGCGGCGGGCGACACCGGCGCGGCGATCGTCGTTCGCGTCGAGTGACCGGCGGACCGCCGCGCGCGGGCGGTCAGAGTGTCACGCGCACGGTCCTGACGACCGGCTGCAGCGCGTTCACCTGGTTGCGGACGAACGCGGTGAACTCGGCGGGCGTTCCCGGCGTCGTCGTCACGCCGAGCTCGAGCAGCCGCTTCTTGATGTCGGGCTGCGCGAGCACCTCGTTGGTCGCCGCGTTGATGCGCGCGACGAGCTCGGCCGGCATCTTCGCCGGCCCGCTGATGCCGAAGAAGTTGTCGAGGACGAGCTTGCCGTGGCCCGACTCGACGACCGTCGGCACGTCGGGCGCCAGCGGCGACCGCGTCGCCGACGTCACCGCGAGCGGCTTGATCTGTCCGGTCTTGAAGTACTGCACGAACGCGGTGATGACATCGATCCCGACCGCGATCACGCCGGCGATCAGGTCGGTCGTCATCGGCGCACCGCCGCGGTAGGGCACGTGCGTCATCTTGATGCCGAGCGCGCGGTTCATCAGCTCGCCGTAGATGTGGCCGATCGACGCCGGCCCGCCCGAGCCGAACTGGAGCGAGCCCGACTTCTTGGCCGCGTTCTCGAGGTCGACGATGGTGTTGATGCCGGCGTTCGGATTCGCCATCACGACGCACGGCGCCGAACCGATCAGCGCGATGTGGGTGAAGTCGGCGACCGGGTCGTACGGCACCTTCTCGAGCGCGAACGGTCCGATCGAGATCGGCGTCGAGTTCGACAGCATCAGCGTCGAGCCGTCGGCGGGCGACTGGACGACGTTCGTGCCGCCGACGCTGCCGCCAGCGCCGGGCTTGTTGTCGACGATGACCGGCTGGCCGAGCTTCTTGGCGAGCTGCTCGCCGACGATCCGGGCGACGATGTCGCTCGCGCCGCCGGCGGCGAAGGTGACGACCATGCGGATCGGCTTGTCGGCCGCCCACGCCGGCCAGGCGAGCGCGGCGGCGCCGGCAGCGCCGGCACGAAGGAGGGCGCGGCGGTCGGGGCGGCGGATGTCCATGGTCGGTTCCTTCGCGGCAGGACGCGGCGGGTGCGCCGCGCCCGGGCGATCGTAGCGGCGCCAACCCCGAGTGCAAGGCGATCGACTGCGCGCCATACTCGTTGCCCGCCGCGCCCGCTCAGCGCGAAAGCACGTCCAAGGAGACCCGACATGGCCCTGCGCATCAACGACACCGCGCCCGACTTCGAAGCCGAGACCACCAAAGGCAAGATCCGCTTCCACGAGTGGATCGGCAATCAGTGGGCGATCCTGTTCTCGCACCCGAAGGACTTCACCCCCGTCTGCACGACCGAGCTCGGCTACATGGCCAAGATCGAGCCCGAGTTCACCAAGCGCAACGCCAAGCTGATCGGCCTGTCCGCCGATCCCGTCGATCGCCACTCGGCGTGGAGCAAGGACATCGAGGAGACGCAAGGCGCCGCGGTCAAGTACCCGATGATCGCCGACCACGACCTCCAGGTCGCCAAGCTCTACAACATGCTGCCCGCCGAGGAGGTCGCCGCCGACGGCCGCACGGCCGCCAACAACGCGACGGTGCGATCGGTCTTCGTGATCGGCCCCGACAAGAAGATCAAGCTGATGCTGACCTACCCGATGACGACGGGTCGCAACTTCGACGAGATCCTGCGCGTCCTCGATTCGATGCAGCTGACCGCCAAGCACCAGGTCGCGACGCCAGCGCAGTGGAAGCCGGGCGAAGACGTCATCATCTCCGGCTCGGTCTCGGACGAGGACGCGAAGAAGAAGTATCCGGAAGGCTGGAAGGCGCCGAAGCCTTACCTGCGGATCGTCAAGCAGCCGACGTCCTGAGGTCCGCGCTTCCTGTCGACTGACCGCCGCGGCCGATCAGCGTCGTGGCGGCAGCGGCTTGCGCGCGAGGATCGGACGTTCGACTTCGCTCGCGCGGACCGGCGCGGTGCGCGCGACGGCGTCGAGCGCGACCTGCAGCGCGGTCTCGAGCTGGCGGTCGCGGCCGGCGAGCGCGTCCTGCGGCGCGTTGTCGACCTCGACGTCGGGATCGGTGCCGTGGTTCTCGACGCCGAAGCCGACGTCGGTGAACCAGAACGCGAACTCGGGCTG
>DATJIM010000213.1:0-4497 GCA_035493195.1 Caldimonas sp. | reverse complement strand
GGCGAGCAGCTCGTCGCGCCAGTGCGCAGCGAGCTTCTCGGCGTGCAGCCAGCGCGCGATCGCGAGCAGCGACTTCGCCGCGGGCGCAGCGATGCAGTAGCCGGCAGCCTGCGCTGCGATCGGCAGCCGCGCTGCCTGCATCCGCTCGGCGACAGCGGGCTCGATGCTGCCGATCCTGTGCGCAGACGCGGCCGGCGTCGCTGCGGCCAGCGACAGCGGCACGCGCGACACCAGCGGAACTGCCTCGGCGCGCGCACGCGCCGCGCCCAGCCAGTCGGCGTCGATCGCGCTCAACGCTGCTCCTCGAAGAGAGCGAGCAGCGCCGCTTCGTCGAGCACCGCGACGCCGAGCGCCTCGGCCTTCGCCAGCTTGCTGCCCGCCTCGCTGCCGGCGACCACGTAATCGGTCTTCTTCGACACCGACCCAGCGACCTTGCCGCCGAGCGATTCGATCATCTCCTTGGCGTCCTCGCGCGCGAGCGTCGGCAGCGTGCCCGTGAGGACGAATGTCTTGCCGGCGAGCGGCAACGACCGTGTCTCGGCGACGCCGTCGCTTTCGGGCCATTCGAAGCCGGCGGCGAGCAGCGCGTCGATCACCTGCTGGTTGTGCGGCTCGGCTAGAAAGGAGTGGATGCTCTCGGCGACGATCGGCCCGACGTCGGCGACCTCGAGCAGCTGCTCGACGCTCGCGCGGCGCAGCCGCTCGATGCCGCCGAAGTGGCGCGCTAGGTCCTTCGCCGTCGTCTCGCCGACGTGACGGATGCCGAGGCCGTAGAGGAAGCGCGCCAGCGTCGTCTTGCGGCTCGCTGCGATGTTGGCGATCAGGTTGGCGGCGCTCTTCTCCGCCATCCGCTCGAGGTCCTCGAGCTGCGCCTGCGTCAACGCATAGATGTCGGCGAGCGAACGCACGAGCCCGGTGTCGACGAGCTGGTCGACGATCCTGTCGCCGAGGCCTTCGATGTCGAGCGCGCGCCGGCTCGCGAAGTGGAGGATCGCGTGCTTGCGCTGCGCCGCGCAGAAGAGACCGCCGCTGCAGCGCCAGTCGACCTCGCCTTCGCCGCGCTCGATCGCGCTGCCGCAGACCGGACACTTGCCACCGAGCTGGGCGACGAGGTCGAACGGCGGCGCGACGTCCTTCGGCCGCCGCTCGACGACGACGCCGACGATCTCCGGGATGACGTCGCCCGCGCGGCGGACGATCACGGTGTCGCCGATGCGGACGTCCTTGCGGTGCACCTCGGCTTCGTTGTGCAGCGTCGCGTTGGCGACCGTCGTGCCGCCGACGAAGACCGGCTCGAGCTTGGCGACCGGCGTGAGCTTGCCGGTGCGGCCGACCTGGATGTCGATCGCCTTCAGCAGGGTCGTCTTCTCCTGCGCCGGATACTTCTGCGCCACCGCCCAGCGCGGCTCGCGCGTCTTGAAGCCGAGCCTTTCCTGCAGCGCGCGATCGTCGACCTTGTAGACGACGCCGTCGATGTCGTACGGGAGCGCGTCGCGCTGCGCCGCGACTGCCGCATGGAACGAGGCCAGCCCTGCGGCGCCTTCGACGCGTGCATGCATCGGGCTCGCGGGAACGGCCATCGCGTCGAAGGCGTCGAGGATCGCCGTCTGCGTCGCCGGGACCGGCCAACCGTCGACCTCGCCGAGTCCGTACGCGAAAAAGCTGAGCGGCCGCTTGGCGGCGTTCCTCGCATCGAGCTGGCGGACGACGCCGGCGGCGGCGTTGCGCGGATTGACGAACGTCTTTTCGTTCTTCGCACCGGCTTCGATGAGCTTTCGCTGGCGCGCGTTGAGCTGCTCGAAGTCGTCGCGGCGCATGAACACCTCGCCGCGGATCTCGAGCACGCGCGCATCGACCTTCTTCAGCCGGCGGGGGATCGACGCGATCGTGCGCACGGTATGGGTGACGTCCTCGCCGGTTTCGCCGTCGCCACGCGTCGCCGCCTGGACGAGCTCGCCGCGCTCGTAGCGCAGGCTGATCGCGAGGCCGTCGAACTTGAGCTCGGCGCAGTAGGCGACGGCGGGCGCGTCGTCGCCGAGCGCGAGCAGCCGCCGGATGCGGGCATCGAACTTCTCGGCACCAGCGGCGCTGGTGTCGGTCTCGGTCTCGATCGAGAGCATCGGCACCGAGTGGCGCACCGGCTGCAATCCCTCGAGGACGGCGCCGAAGACGCGCTGCGTCGGCGAGTCTTCGACGACCAGCTCGGGGTGCGCGTCCTCGATCGCCTGCAGCTCCTGGAACAGCGCGTCGTACTCGGCGTCCGGGATCGCCGGAGCGTCGAGGACGTAGTACGCGTGTGCGTGACGAGCGAGCAGCTCCCGCAACTGCGCCGCCCGCGCGGCCGGCGCGCGCGGCGTCTTGCGTTCAGACCCCGCCGAGCTCACGCGTCAACTCGCCCGCGGGCCGCTCGCTGCAGCCGCTCGCGTTCTGCCCGCACCAGATCGGCGAGAAATCGAGACTGCCACGCGCCTCGGCGGCGGCACGCAGAGGAGCGAGCGCGGCGGT
The DNA here is from genome assembly GCA_035493195.1 of Caldimonas sp. GTDB lineage: Bacteria > Pseudomonadota > Gammaproteobacteria > Burkholderiales > Burkholderiaceae_C > Schlegelella_A. Next base: position 1,992 of record DATJIM010000213.1, on the reverse strand, counting down.
CGCGAGCGGGAACTCGGGTGCGACGGCGTCGTCGACTTCACGCATCAGACGGTTGACGATGCCGCGAGCCGGCCTGCCGGTGATCAGGCGCGTCAGCGCCGTGTGGCGGGCGGCGTCGCTCATCAAGGTGCGGCGAAGGAGCGGGCTCGTCTTCGTTTCTGGGCAGCATAGGTAGGCGGTGCCGACCTGGACCATCGACGCGCCGAGCCGGAGCGCAGCCTCGACGCCGGCACGATCGGCGATGCCGCCGGCGGCGATCACGGGAGTTCGCAGCGCGCGGACGAGCTGAGGCACGAGGGCGAACGTGCCGCAGTGCCGGCTCAGATCTGCGGACAGGAAGTGGCCGCGATGACCGCCGGCCTCGAGACCCTGCGCGATCACGGCGGCGACACCACGCCGCTCGAGCCACAGCGCCTCGTCGACCGTCGTCGCGCTGGCCAGGATCCGCGCGCCGGTGGCGCGCACGCGCTCGAGCAGCGCCTCGTCGGGAAGGCCGTAGTGGAAGCTCACCACCTGCGGCCGAAGCTCCTCGACGATCTCGGCGCTGCTCGCATCGAACGGATAGCGCGCCGGCAACGCCGGCACCTTCGAGATGTCGAGGCCGAACTCCGCGTAATACGGCGCGAGCACCTGTCGCCATGCGGCCTCGCGCGCAGCGTCGGCGACAGGCGGACGGTGGCAGAAGAAGTTGAGGTTGAAGCTGCGCGAAGAGATCGCGGCGCGAATCGCGGCGATCTCGCGCCGGATCCCGGCCGCGTCGAGCATCGCGCACGGCAACGACCCGAGACCGCCTGCCTCGCACACCGCGATCGCGAGCGCGCTGAGGTGCGCACCGGCCATCGGGGCCTGGATCACCGGGAGCTCGACGCCGAGCGATTCGCGCAGGTCCATGGCCTCTCCTTCTAGCTGAAGAGGCGCCGCGCCGCGGGCGTGCCGGCAGCGAGGTCGCGGGCCTCGAGCGCCTGGTAGAGCTTGCCGAGATCGCCGCCGATCGCATCGAACCCGGCGCTCGTGAGGGGCCGACCGTCGTCGTCGCTGACTTCGGCATCCATCCCGACCGCGAGCGCCTGCGCCGCCGCCTGCCAGGCGCGAAACGGTTCGGCGGCGGGGGCGGTCTGCGGCACGTCGAACGCAAGCGTGACGTCGCGCACCGCGGCGCGGTCGGGCTCGTCGGCGAGCGCCGCCTGCGGATCGAACGTCAGCGTCAGCACCGGCGGGTCACCCTCCTCGGCCGCCGGATAGACAAGGCGGCCGGGAACGACGCCGGGAACGAAGCCGTGCCTGCGCGCGTGCTGCTGGATGTAGCCGACGCTCCACGACGAGCCGCGCGCGCGCAGATGGACCGCGAGCTGCGCGTCGTGCTCGCTCGCGAACGCGTCGAGCTCGCGCGCCCGCGCCATCACCTCGAGCATGTCGGGCGGGTCGAGGCTCGCGCCGATCGCCTCGGTGAACGCCTGCATGCGCTGGACGAACTCGGAGTACTCGATCTCGTTGAGCGGGCCGGTCCGGCTCGCGAGCTGGACGCCGGCCTGCAGCTCGCCGTAGCGCCGGCCCGACGCCAGCGCTTCCCAGCGGCCGCTTTCGACGTCGAGGCCTTCGACGAGGACGAGCTTGCTGCCCACGTGACGCTTCGACGGCACGTGGGCGAGGACCGCGTCGCCGGCGATGGGCGCCTCGAGCGTGATCGGCGCGAAAGCGTCGATGAGGGCATCGAGCTGGATCGGCATCCGCTTCGAGACGCGGCGCACCGGCGCGGCGACCGCGGCATCGCCCTCGCCCGCTTCGTCGAGCGCGGTGTCGTCGCCCTCGCTGGCCGCGGTCGCGCTCGGCTCTTCGCGAACGACGGGAGCTGCGCGCTTCGGACCCGCGCGTCGCGCCTGCCACGCACCGTGCGCGATGACTCCGGCGAGAACGACGCCGCCGAGCGAAGCGAGCGCGACGGTGAGGCTGTTCAACCCCTGCTGCCCGCGATCACGCCGCCTCGGCGAGCCG
>DATJIM010000212.1:0-6766 GCA_035493195.1 Caldimonas sp. | reverse complement strand
GGCGATGTACTACGACGCCGACTTCATCCGCGCGCTCGAGATCGGGATGCCGCCGACGGGAGGCTGCGGCATCGGCATCGACCGCGTCGTCATGCTGCTCACGGACGCGCCGAGCATCCGCGACGTGCTGCTCTTCCCGGCACTGCGCAACGAGGGCTGAGCGCCGCCACTAGCGGTGCTTGAACTCCGCCTTGCGCTTGGCGAGGAACGCCGCCATCCCCTCGTTCTTGTCCTCGCTCGCGAAGAGCGAGTGGAAGAGGTGCCGCTCGTACGCGATGCCGTCGGTGAGCGGCATCTCGAACGAGCGGTTCACGGCCTCCTTGGCCATCCGCACGCTCGGCCCGCTGAACGAGCAGATCGTCTCTGCCGTGGCGAGCGCGGCGTCGAGCAACTCGGCCGCGGGAACCACGCGCGAGACGAGACCGGCGCGCTCCGCTTCGGCGGCGTCCATCATGCGCGCGGTCAGCACCAGGTCCATCGCCTTCGCCTTGCCGACCGCCCGTGGCAGCCGCTGCGTTCCACCGGCGCCGGGAATGATGCCGAGCTTGATCTCGGGCTGGCCGAACTTCGCGGTGTCGGCGGCGATGACGATGTCGCACATCATCGCGACCTCGCAGCCGCCGCCGAGCGCGAAGCCGGCGACCGCCGCGATCACCGGCTTCTTCACCTGACGCATCGTCTCCCAGTTGCGGCTGATCAGGCCCTTCGTGTAGGCGTCGACGAACCCGTACGGCGCCATCGCCTGGATGTCCGCGCCGGCGGCGAATGCCTTTTCGCTTCCGGTGACGATGATGCAGCCGATCGCATCGTCGGCGTCGAACGCGAGCAGCGCCGTGCCGAGCTCGTCCATCAGCGTGTCGTTGAGCGCGTTCAGCTGCTTCGGCCGGTTCAGCGTGATGACGCCGGTGCGGCGCGCACCGCTGCCGCGGACGTCGGTGAGGATGCATTCGTAGCTCGTCGTCATGGCGGGGTCCTCGATGAAGCTGCGACGTTGGTCGCTCCCGATGCAGGCTCGGCGATGCTCGCGATCTCGGGCTTGCGCGAGATGATGAGGTCGACGTAGTTGGCCGCGTCCTGCTCGATGCGGATTCTCACCGGCAGGTAGCGCAGCTCGGGAGCGATCCAGAGCTCGGCCGAGAGCTGGTTCGGCCGCTTGGGCGTGCGCGGCCGCGGCTTCAGGTGAAACGCGGCGAGCGCGCCGAACGGCGTGATGACGCGCTGGTCGTCGACGACCTCGTACGCATAGTTGTCCATCGTCCGTGGCAGCGCGAGCGGGAAGGCGACGATGTTGCCGACGCGCAGCAGCTCGGGCTGGGTCGAGAACATGTAGGTCAGCTGCACGAACTGGCTCGCCGTGTCCTGGACGCCCGCGAGCCGCTCGCGCCGCTCGCCGTTGGCGAGAACGACGGCATCGTCCTCGAAGACGACGCTCATGCGGCGCCGCTCGCGCATCACCATCTGCGTGTCCTCGTCGTAGCGCTCGGGGACGAGCCCGCTCGGCGTCAGCTTGCCTTCGCTCGTCATCCGCCGCTGGATGATCGGCGCGAAGTCGGGACCGATGATGAGGTCGAGGTTGACCTGGTAGCGCTCGTTGACGCGGATCCACTCGACCTGCGCGCTGCCGCTCACCTCGCCGCGGTAGTTGCCGGTGAGGACGTAGCTGACGCGTGTCGCGCCCGGCCACTCGAACGTCGCCACGTTGGTCGGTGTCGATGCCGGCGACGCGGCGGCGAGCGTCGCCGCGGCGGCGGAGGCAGCGTTGTCGGCCGCATCGGCGACCGCGACCGCGGGCTCGCTCGCCGGCGCGCTTGCCGCGAGCGTCGGGGCCGGTTCGACCGCGGATGCAGCGACTTCGGCAGCCGACGCGACCGGTTCGGGCGCGGACGCGGCCGCGACGACCGCTTCGGGGGGTGCCGATGCCGCGGGACGCGGATGCCGCGGTGCCCGCGGCGATGGTGCGCGCTTCACGGGCGGCGGTGGCGCCGGTGCCGCAGCGACCGCGGCCTCGGGCTCGATCGTCCGCACGTACGCGACCTCGATCCGCTTCGGCATCGCGTTGGCGAGGTCGAATGCGGCCATGCGCTCGCCGACCTCGTGCGTCGCGACGGCGTGCAGCAACAGGACGAGCGCGACGACCGTGAGCCACGCGAGGCGGCGGCCGAGCGGCGGCGAGCCCTCGCCGCGGCGAAGCGTCAGCCTGCGATCCATGCCTCGTAGCGCCGGCGCGCGTCGGCGTCGGCGTCGGCCGCAGGCTTGAGCTGCACAGTGCCGGTGCCGGTGAGCGACGCGGCGTCGATCGCGAGCGTCAGCACGCGCTGCTCACGGCCGACGAGGAGCTCGGTGTCGCCGGCCGGAGCGATCGCGCGCAGCGCGTCGTCGAGCCTGCGAACGCGCCAGCCTGCGACCGCGATCAGCTCGTCGCCGGCGGCGACGCCCGCGCGCTCGGCGGCGCCGTCGCGCAGCACGTGCGTGACCTTGACGCCGGTCAGCGCGCTCTCGCTGACGCGAACGCCGAGCCGTTGCGCGAGCGTCGCCGGCTGCGCTTCGACGTCGACTGCGAAGCGCTGCAACAGCTCGGCGAGCGGCAGCTCGCCGGTGCCGTGCACCCACTCGGCGAGCTCGCGGGCGAATGAGCGGCCGCCGACTTCCTCGAGGGCGGCGGCGATGTCGGCTTCGTCGATCGCGCCGCCCGAGCTCTTCTTCCAGAGCCGCCGCATGACGTCGTCGAGCGAGCCTCGGCCAACGCCCCGCAGCGTCAGGTCGAACGCGAGCGCGACGAGCGAGCCCTTCGCGTAGTAGCTGATCGTCGAGTTCGGCGTGTTCTCGTCGCCGCGGTAGTACTTGACCCAGGCGTCGAAGCTCGCCGCGGCGACGCTCTGCACCGCACGCCCGGGCGAGCCGAGCACGCCGGTGATCGTCGTCGCGAGCAGCTTCAGGTAGCGCGGCGCGTCGATGACGCCGCTGCGCAGCAGCAGCAGGTCGTCGTAGTCCGTCGTGAAGCCCTCGAAGAACCCGAGCAGCTCGGTGTAGTTCTCCTGGGTGTAGTCGCGCGAAACGAAGTCGCGCGGCTTCAGCCGCTTGACGTTCCAGGCGTGGAAGTACTCGTGCGCGACGACGCCGAGGACGCCGACGTAGCCGTCGCTCGGCTCGCTGCGGCCGTTCGTCTTCGCGCCTTCGTAGGCGGCGAGCCGCGGCAGGTCGCGGCGCGACGCGACGAGCGCGGTGCTGGAACGGTGCTCGAGACCGCCGCGGCCGTCCTCGACGGCGTTGAGGAGGAAGACGTAGCGGTCGAACGGCGGCTTGCCGTCGCCGTGCCAGAAGCGGACCTCGGCCGCGCAGATGCGCGCGACGTCGGCGGCGAAGCGGTCGCCGTCGAAATCGGGCAGCGCGCCGGCGACGACGAGCTCGTGGGCAACGCCGGCGACATCGAAGCGCGTGCGCACGAAGCGGCCGAGCTCGACCGGATGGTCGACGAGCGCGTCGTAGTCGGCGGCGACGAAGTCGTGGCCGCTGCCGCCCGGAAGCGCGTCGAGGCTGGTCGCGACATCCCAGCCCGCGGGCAGGCCGACGACGGCGAGCGCGTGCGCCGCTTGCTCGCGCCCTTCGACGCGCAGGCACAGCGCGGTGCCGTTGAAGAAGCCGCGCGTCGCGTCGAGAAACGCCGCGCGCACCGACGTGTCGAAGGCGTAGACGCGATAGCGGACGACGAGCGGGATGCCGTCGGCGCACTCGGCGCGCCAGGTGGCCTTGTCGAGCTGCTGCAGCGCCACCGGTGCGCGACCCTGCTCGGCGACGAGGTCCGAGAGATGGCGCGCGAACTCGCGGACCAGATAGCTGCCTGGAATCCAGACCGGAAGGCTGAGCCGCTGGCCGGCGGCAGGATCGTCGACGACCAGCTCGACCGAGAACGTGTGGCGATGCGACGCGGCGACGTCGACGGCATAGCGGATCATCGGGCCATTGTCGCCGCCGGCACGCGACCGAGATCGCAGGCAAGATGGCGACCCTGCCGGACGGCGCAGTTTTCTCGTGTGAGCTTGGACCCACAAGGAGCATGGACGCTCTATTGATGGCGCGGCTGCAGTTCGCCGCGAACATGACGTTCCACATCCTGTTCCCGACGATCACGATCGGGCTCAGCTGGGTGCTGCTGTTCTTTCGTCTGCGCTGGCTCGCGACGCACGACCAGGGCTGGCTCGACGCGTACCGCTTCTGGACCAAGGTGTTCGCGCTCAGCTTCGCGCTCGGCGTCGTCAGCGGCGTGACGATGAGCTTCCAGTTCGGCACCAACTGGCCGGGCTACATGGAGAGGATCGGCAACATCGCCGGCCCGCTGCTCGGCTACGAGGTGCTGACCGCGTTCTTCCTCGAGGCGGGGTTCCTCGGGATCATGCTGTTCGGGCACGGCAAGGTCAGCGAGCGCGTCCAGCTCGCAGCGACGGTGCTCGTCGCGTTCGGCACGACGCTGAGCGCGTTCTGGATCCTGGCGCTCAACTCGTGGATGCAGACGCCGGTCGCGTACCGCATCGACGACGGCGGCGTGTTCCACGCGACGAGCTGGCTCGGTGTCATCTTCAATCCTTCGTTTCCGTATCGCTTCACGCACATGCTGTTGGCGTCGACGCTGACGGTCTCGTTCCTGCTCGCGGGAATCGCCGCGTGGCAGCTGCTGCACGGCAGCGCAGGCCGTTCGGCGGCCAAGGTGCTTCGCACCGCGCTGACGGTCGCCGCGGTCGCAGCGCCGCTGCAGATGCTCGTCGGCGACATGCACGGCCTCAACACGCTCGAGCACCAGCCGCAGAAGATCGCGGCGATCGAGGCGATCTGGCAGACCGAGCGCGGCGCCGCGCTCAACCTCTTCGCGTGGCCGTCGCCAAGCGAGCACACCAACCATTTCGTCGTCCAGGTGCCGAAGCTCGGCAGCTTGATCCTGACCCACTCGCTCGACGGGGAGATCAAGGGGCTCGATCAATTCCCGAACGCGCATCCGCCGGTCGCGCCGCTCTTCTTCGCGTTTCGCGCGATGGTCGGGATTGGCGTGCTGATGCTGCTCTGCGCCTGGACCGGCCTCTGGCTCGGCCACCGCGCGCACTGGCACGTCGAAACGCTGCCGCGCCGCTTCCTGCAGGTCCTCGCCGCGATGACGTTCGCGGGCTCGCTGGCGACGCTGTGCGGCTGGTACGTCACCGAGATCGGCCGCCAGCCGTTCATGGTGTTCGGGCTGCTGCGCACCGCGGACCTGGTGTCGAAGACCGCGGCGCCGCTCGTCGCGACGACGCTCGCCCTCTACCTGACCTTGTACGTCGCGCTCGTCGTCGCGTACGTCGCCGTCCTCAAGTACATGGCGGAAAAGCGCGAGGAGGTGCTCGCCGACCAAGAGCAGGAGCGCAAGGGCACGCCGCCCGGCATCGCGACGTCGCCGAGCGCGGCGGCAGGGCGGGCGACATGACGTTCACGTGGGAAGAGGCGCTGCCGATCGTCTTCATGGCGCTGATGGGCCTCGCCATGCTCGTCTACGTCGTCAGCGACGGCTACGACCTCGGCGTCGGCATGCTGATGCCGCGCGCGACGGCCGACGAAAAGGACATGCTCGTCGCCTCGATCGGTCCGTTCTGGGACGCCAACGAGACGTGGCTCGTGCTCGGCGTCAGCATCCTCCTCGTCGCCTTCCCGAAGGCGCACGGCGTCGTCCTCGGCGAGCTCTACCTGCCGGTCGCGATCATGCTGATCGGGCTCATCCTGCGCGGCGTTTCCTTCGACTTCCGCGTCAAGGCACGCGAGGGCCACAAGGCGACGTGGGATCGGCTTTTCTTCGCCGGCTCGACGATCGCGGCGCTCGCGCAGGGCTGGATGCTCGGCCGCTACGTCAGCGGCTTCGGCAGCGGCTGGAACTACCCTGTCTTCGCCGCCGCGATCGCGGTCGCGCTGCCGATGGCGTACGTGCTGATGGGGGCGTGCTGGCTGATCATGAAGACCGAGGGCGCGCTGCAGGAAAAGGCGATCGGCTGGGCACGCGTCGCCTGGCCGGGCGTCATCGTCGGCATGGTGCTGATCTCGATGGCGACGCCCTGGATCAGCCACACGGTGCGCCACCGCTGGTTCGCGCTGCCCGAGATCATCGCGCTCTCCGCGATCCCGATCGCGACCGCCGCCGCGCTCTACACGGTGCGCGCGCTTCTCGGCGGCAAGCTCGTGCGCGGAGCGCTCTGCTGGCTGCCGTTCGCGCTCATGATCGGCGTCTTCCTGCTCGGCTTCCTCGGCCTCGCATACAGCATCTATCCCTACGTCGTCATCGACCGGCTGACGGTCTGGCAGGCGGCGAGCAGCACCGAGGCGCTCGAGTTCATCCTGGTCGGCGTCTGCATTTCGGTACCGGCGATCGCGTGGTACACCGTCTACTCGTATCGGGTGTTTCGCGGCAAGACCGGCGAGCTCAAGTACGCCTGATGTCGCGAACCCAGAGGAGCCCAGAGGAGCCGCCCATGACTTCGAACCCGCCGCGCGCCGCCTTCGCGAGACCCGCGCGCATCGCTGCGGCCGAGTGGGAAGCGCGCACGCAGCTCGCCGCCGCGTACCGCATCTTCGACCACCTCGGCTGGACCGAGCTGATCTACAACCACATCTCGCTGCGCGTCCCCGGCGAGCCGTCGCACTACCTCATCAACCCGTTCGGCCTGCACTACTCGGAGGTGTGTGCGTCCAACCTCGTCAAGGTCGACCTCGACGGCTCGATCGTCGAGCACTCCGACTGGCCGATCAATCCGGC
>DATJIM010000211.1:0-3883 GCA_035493195.1 Caldimonas sp. | reverse complement strand
CCGGCCTGGACGCGCTGGCCGAGCTGGACGCTGCGGCGCGCGACGTAGCCGTCGACCGGGGCGACGAGCTCGGTGCGGCGCAGCGCGAGGAACGCCTCGCGAACGCGCGCCGCGGCGCGCAGCACGTTCGGGTGCTGCTCGACCGAGACGTTCTCGGTCAGCGACTGGTTCGACGCGAGCTGCTCGCGCGCCGCCTCGATCGCGGACGCCGCCGCGACCTCGGCCGATTTCGCCGCCGCGAGCTGTGCGTTGGCGTGGTTGAACTCTTCCTGACCGACCGCGCCGGTGCGGACCAGCGGTGCACGCCGGTTGACGTCGTCCTGCGCGCGCTGGACGTCGCTGCGCGCCTTCGCGAGGTCGGCCTCGCGCGCGGCGACCTGCGCGCGCAACGCGCCGTTGTTGACGTAGGTCGTGCGCACCTCGCGAACAGCTTGGGCGAGCTGCGCCTCGGCCTGGTCGAGCGCGACCTGCGCGTCCGCCGGGTCGAGCCTGACGAGCGGCTGCCCCGCCTTCACGAAGTCGGTGTCGTCGGCATAGATCGCGGTCACCGTGCCGGCGATCTGCGGCGTCAGCTGGACGACGTTGCCCTGCACGTACGCGTTGTCGGTGCTCTCGTAGTGGGCGAGGACGAGCCACCAGTAGACGCCGTAGGCAATACCGCCGAGGAGAACGGCGAGGGCGACGATGCCGAGCGCGAGCTTGCGTTTGGAGCGCGGCTTCGGCGCGATCGCTGCCGGCTCTGCGCCGCGATCGTCGAACGCGGGCTGCTCGGCGTCCTCGGACGCAGGAGCGTCGGCGGCTGCGCGCCTGGTGGCGCGCCGGTCTGGCGCGGTTGCGCGCCGGTCGGGCGCATTCGGCGGCACCGAAGTCTGTTGCTCTTGTTCTGCAAGGCTCATCGAAAGTTCTCCGGGGAACGATTCTGCTGGCGCAGTTGCTGCAACGGCTCGCGAAACGTCAGCGCGGCAGCCCGGCGCTCGCGAGGGCGCGCGCGTCGTCGCCGGCGGCGTAGCCGCCGCCGAGCGCGCGCACGAGCAGCATCTGCGAGTCGATCGCGCGGGCGCGCAGGTCGGTCGTCAGGCGGCGCTGCGCGATCACGTTGGTTTCGGCGTTCAGCACGGTCAGGTAGCTGCCGAGGCCGGCGCGGTAGCGCTGCGTCGCGAGGTCGTACGCAGCTTCGGCGGACGCCAGCGCGGCATCCTGCTCTCGCTGCTGGCGGACGACCGAGCGCGTCGAGCTGATCTGGTCGGCGACGTCGTGGATCGCATCGACGAGCGTCGCGTTGTAGGTCTCGACGGCGGCGTCGAGGTCGGCGGTGCGGCCGCGCAGCCCTGCGCGGAGCCGCCCAGCGTCGAAGATCGGCAGGCGGATCGCCGGACCGACGCCGTACTGCAGGCTGCCGGCGTCGATCAGGCGGTCGAGGCCGAGCGTCGACAGGCCGATGAACGCGGTCAGGTTGACGTTCGGATAGAACTGCGCGCGTTGCGCGGCGACGTCGCCTGCGGCCGCCTCGACGCGCCAGCGCGCGGCGACGACGTCGGCACGTCGGCCGACGAGGTCGGCGGGGACGACCTCGGGGACTGCGATCGGGTGCAGCGTCGACAGCTTCGGCGCCAGCGTCTCGAAGCGCTGAGGCGGCTCGGCGAGCAGCGCCGCGATCGCGTGACGGGCGAGCGCGATCTGCTCGTCGGTCGCTTCGATCTGCTGCCGCGTCTCGGGCAGGAAGCCTTCGCTCTGGCGCAGCTCGACGTTGGTGTCGAGGCCCGCGTCGACACGCTGCCGCGTCAGCGAGAACACCTCGTCTCGCTGCGAGAGGACACGGTCGAGCACGGCGCGCTGCTCGAGCAGCCGCGCGAGCTGGACGTAGCTGCGCGCCACATTGACGGCGAGCAGGACGCGCGCCGCGTCGGCGTCGGCGACGGCGGCGCGCTCGCTGCCGATCGCGGACTCGAGCTGGGCGCGGTTGCGGCCGAAGAAGTCGAGCTCCCACGAGCCGTTGAGCTGCGCGGTCGCGGTGTTCTGCACGGAGCCGGCAAGCGGCGGCGGATAGAGGCTGTTCTCGCTGAAGCGCTGACGCGTCGCATCGAGCGAGCCGGTCACGAGCGGCGCGCGCGCCGCGTCGGCGGCGGCGACGTTGGCCGACGCCCGCGCAGTGCGCGCGGCGGCGACGCGCAGGCTCGGGTTGCCCGCCGTCGCGCGCGCGATCAGGTCGTCGAGAACGGGGTCGTCGAAGCCGCGCCACCACTCGGCGGCGACCGAGGCAGCGGCCGGTGCGGCACCGAGCGTCGCCGGCGCAACGAGCTTCGCGTTCGACGCGATGCCGTCCGTGCTTGCGCAACCGGCGAGCGCCAGCACGAGCACCGAGGCGACGGCGACGACAACGGTCGTCAGCGTGCGCGCGATGCCGGTCGGTCCGCCGGCCCGGCAATCCTGGCAGCTGCTGCTCATGCGTCGCTCCCTGCTGCGGCCGCAGCTTCGCCGTTGGCGACCATCCGTCGCAGCATGTCCTTCAACTGCGCCCACTCGGGCTTGGAGAACCCGGCGAGGTGCTCGTTGAGCACCTGGGCGAGCACGATGGGCACTTCGTGTGCCGCGACCTCGCCCTCGGGCGTCAGCTCGATGCGGACGACGCGGCGGTCGTCGGTCGAGCGCTGGCGGCGGCAGAAGCCCTTCGCCTCGAGACGGTCGAGCAGCCTCGTCATCGCGCCGGGGTCGCTCTGCGTCTCGCGCGCAAGCTCGGCGACGGTCGAGGCGCGGCAGCGGTCGAGCATGAAGAGCGCTGCCCACTGCGCGTGGGTGATTCCCTTCGGCTCGAGGCGGCGGTCGGCGGCCTGCGCGATCGACATCAACGCGCGTTTCATCAGCCAGCCGACGCTCTCGTCGGCGCAGTAGCCGGCGGGCTCGTAGAAGGGCGTGGTCGACGCGGCGGTGGCTTTGCGGGTCATGGGCAGAAATATACATGCTTAGTCAATGATTGTCAAGGCTCCATTTGCCCAAGCGGTCATTGCCGCCGCACTCATTGCAGAGGCTTCGACCGCCCTACACTGCCCCGGTGTCGACCGTCGCCCCGACAGCGCCCGCCCGCGCCGCTCAAGCCCCGGCACCGGCGAAGAACGTGCGCGCGCTCGCCGGCCTCGTGCCCTTCGTCCGCCCGTATCGCGTCCAGATCGCTTTCGCCGCGGTCTTCCTCGTCCTCGCGGCGCTCAGCACGCTCGTCTTTCCGGTCGCACTGAAGGGCCTGATCGACCAGGGCTTCGTCTCCGCCGACCCCGGCGCGCGCGTGGTCGCGCTGCGCGGCCACTTCGTCGCCCTCTTCCTCGTCGGCGTCGCCCTTGGCGTCTTCTCGGCGGCGCGCTTCTACATGGTGAGCTGGATCGGCGAGCGCGTCACCGCCGACGTCCGCAACGCGGTCTACGCGCACGTCGTCCGCCAGAGTCCCGAGTTCTTCGAGTCCGCGCAGACGGGCGAGGTGCTGTCGCGGCTGACGACCGACACGACGCTCGTCCAGACCGTCGTCGGCTCGAGCCTCTCGATGGGCCTGCGCAACACCGTGATGGGGATCGGCGCGATGGCAATGCTGATCGTCACCAACCCGGTCGTGATGACGCAGGTGCTCGCGATCCTCGTTCTGGTCGTGCTGCCGTCGCTCTACTTCGGCCGCCGCGTGCGCGGCCTGTCGCGCGCGAGTCAGGACCGCATCGCCGACTCGAGCGCCATCGCCGCCGAGGTGCTGAACGCGATTCCCGTCGTGCAGAGCTATCAGCAGGAAGACCGCGAGGCCGGGCGCTTCACGGCAGCGACCGAACGCGCGTTCCAGACCGCGGTGCGGCGCACGAAGATGCGCTCCTTCCTCGTCGCGTTCGTCATCAGCGCCACGTTCGGCGCG
>DATJIM010000210.1:0-28966 GCA_035493195.1 Caldimonas sp. | reverse complement strand
AACTTCTCGGCGTTGACGAGCGCCGCGGCGACGCCCGCGTTGGAGCCGAGGTTCACCTGGTAGTTGCCGGCGAAGAAATTCTTCTGCACTGCCACCTCGTCGTCGCTGGCGCCTTCGCGCGCGTACTTCGCGATCTCGTCGAGCGTCGAATGCAGTGCCCTCGCGACGTTCTGCGGCGCGACGTTGACGTTGACCTCCCAGACGCCGTCGAGCACGTCGCTCTGCGCGTAGCGCGAGCCCACCGAATACGACAGCCCTTCGGTGTCGCGGACGCGGCGGCCGACGCGCGACGCCAGCGAGCTCTGGCCGAAGACCGCGTTCGACACCAGCGCCGCTTCGTAGTCGGGGTCGAGGCGACGCAGGCCGCTCGCGCCGCCGATGACGATGTTCATGTTGGCCTTGCCGTGCATCGTCACCGCCTCGCGCGTCGCGTGCGCGGCCGCAAGCGTGCGCGGCACGGCGTCGAACGACGCCGCCGCGCCCGCCGGCATGTCGCCGAACAGCGCGCTCACCTGCGCGATCACCGCCGCTGCGTCGACGTCGCCGACGACGGCGAGGATCGTGCCGTTGCCGACGTAGCGGGCGCGATGGAAGTCGCGCAGCTCGTTCACGCCGAGCGCACGCAGGCTCTCCAGCTTGCCGGCGCGGCCGAGCGGGCGGTACGGATGGCCGGGAGCGAACGCGAGCTGCGCGAGCCGCTCCTGCGCGCGCGCCGACGTGCTGTCGTCGGCGCGCAGCACGTCGTTCTCGAGCTCGGCCTTCGCCTTGGCGAGCTCCGCCGGCGCGAACGCGGGCCGGCGCAGCTCGTCGGCGAGGACGCCGAGGACGAGCGGCAGGTCGCGCGCCATGCCGTCGGCCTCGATGCCGACGTGCGTCGGCGTCGGCAGGTAGCGCCGTTCGGCGCCGACGTCGGCGAGCGACGCGCCGATCTCCTCCTTCGATCGCGTCGTCGTGCCGCGCGCGATCATCTTGGCCGTGAGCTCGGCGACCGCCGACTGCGGTGGCGCCGCGTGCACGGCTCCCGCGGCGACGAGCCCGCGCACGGCGACGACCGGCACGGTGTGGTTCTCGACGACGTCGACGACGAGGCCGTTGGCGAGGACCTTGCGCACCGTGCGGGCGGCGAACGGCAGCGCCGGCGGCGCAGCGTTCGCGGCCGGCGAGCGCGCGCTGCTGCGATCGGCGACGCCGCGCGTCGACGGCGTGGCACTCGCAGCCGTCGCCGTCGCTGGCTTCGCCGGCGCGGACGTCGACGGCGCAGCAGAGAGAGACATCGGCGCGCTCGCGGTGCGAACGTTCGCCGCTGGAACGAACCAGCCGACCGTCGCACGATCGGGAACGAGGTACGTCGCTGCGACGCGCTGCACGTCGGCAGCGGTGACGGCCTTGATCCGCTCGACGTAGGTCAGGATCCATTTCCAGTCGGCCGACGCGACCGCCTCGCCGAACGCCGCTGCCGTGCGGTACGGGCCGTCGCGCGAGCGCACGACCGAGACCTCGATCTGCCGCTGCGCGCGCTTCAGCTCGGCGGGAGTGATGCCCTGCCCGGCGACCGCGGCGAGCGCCCCCTTCAGCGCCCCCTCGACCTCGGCGTGGCCCTTGCCCGGCGCGCACGTCGCGCCGACGAGGAGCGGGTACGGATCGCGCAGCGAATAGTTGTCGGCGGACACCGACGTCGCGAGACCGCGCTCGACGAGCGCCTGGTAGAGCCGCGCATTGACGCCGTCGCCGAGCACCGACGCGAGCACCTCGAACGCGAAGAAGTCGGGGTGCGACGCGCCGGGCCGCAGGTACGCGAGGCCGACGAGCCCGGTCGTTCCGGGCCGCTTGACGACGACGCGGCGCTCGCCTTCCTGCGGCGGCTCGACGGTGATGACCTGCGGGATCGGCCGCGCCGACCTGGCGAAGCCGCCGAACTCGCGGTCGAAGAGCGCGAGCGCGGCGTCGACGTCGAAGTCGCCGGCGAGGATCGCCTCACTGTTGTCGGGATGGAAGAACGTCTCGTAGTGCTCGCGCAGCTTCTCGGTCGTGACGCCCTCGATGTCGGAGCGATAGCCGATCGTGTCCCAGTGGTACGGATGCGCCTGGATCGCTGTCGCGACGAGCGCTTTCTGCAGCGCCTCGGCGGGCTGGTTCTCGCCGATCTCGAACTCGTTGCGGACGACCGACATCTCGGATTGCCGTTCGCTGTCGAGCAGAAGGGCGCGCTGCATGCGGTCGGCCTCGATGCGCATCGCGAGCGCGAGCTTGTCGGCGGGCAGCGTCGAGTAGCCGGTCATGCGGTCGTTCCACGTCGTCATGTTCGACGACCGGGCGTCGGCACCGGCCTCGTACAGCACGTCCTGGAACGTCGGGTGGCCGCGTGCCTTGCCGAAGTTCTCGGTCGACTTGTTGAAGAGCAGATGCTCGAGCAGGTGCGCCGAGCCCGTGTTGCCCGGCGATTCGTTGCGCGAGCCGACGTGGTAGACGACCAAGAAGGTGAAGACCGGGCTCGTGCGATCGGGCGCGAGCAGGATCGTCATGCCGTTCGACTTCAGCCGGTACTGTGCGATGCCGCGAAACGTCTCGACGTGCTCGACGTTGGCAGGCGGTGCCGCCGACGCGGCGCTGCAGGAGGACGCCGCGATCGCGGCGGGGACGAGGAATCCGACCAGGAAACGACGCATGCTGCTGCGCGCCTCAGAGCGGTCGAGTGTCGTCAGGAACGCGGTCCGCCCGGTCGGGCAGGCCGTCGTTGCCCCAGTGGCAGCTCCCGTGGTCCGTCTTCATCGTCACGATGCCCTCCGTGTCGTGCAACGGCGATGATGCCCGACCCAGCCATGCGCCGATCAGACGAAGACGAGCCGCGGCCGGATCTCGATCACCCGCGGCGGCGCCGACGCGTCGCTGCCGCCGTCGAGAATCTCGAACGCGCGATCGAGCAGGCCGTCGATGTCCTGCCGCACCATGAGCAGCGGAAACGCGAGCATCGTCGCGAAGGGATCCCAGTCGTAGCAGCCGAACGAGCACGTCGCGAGCTCGCCGTGCGGCAGCGTCTTCAGGAAGCGGACGACGCCTTCGAGCGCGATCGTCGAGTTGACGAAGAGCGCGCGCGGGAGGCCGCCGAGGCGCGCGTGCAGCCGCGCGATCGCCGCTTCGGCGAGGTCGGCCTCGTAGCCGCAGGCGTCGATCTGGCTCGGGTCGAGCGTGCCGAGGCGCGCGCGCACGACGTCGCTGAAGCCGTCGATGCGGCGGCGCGTCGCGTCGTCGCTCGCGAGGCCGCCGAGGAAGTAGGGCCGGTTGCGGCGCGCCGCGCGCTGCGGCCGCGAGCGGTCGAGGAGGCCTTGCGTGAGCTGCTGCGCGCCCCAGAAGTTGTCGCTGACGACCGACATCGCGCGCGTTCCCGGCAGGTCGACGTTGACGTGGGCGACGCCGTGGTCGCGGCAGACGTCGCTGATCGCGTCGGGGTCGGTCGCGCCGGCAACCACGAGCGACTCGACGCGATAAGAGATGAGGGTGCGCGCCGTCTCGAGCTCGAGCGACGGATCGCGCAGCGTGCTGACGACGATCGGGTAGCGGTGGCGTTCGCGCGCGAGCTTCTCGAACGCCTGCGACATGCCGCTGAAGAAGCGGTTGTCGTGCAGCGGGATGATCATGCCGATCAGCCCCGAGCGCCGCGTGCGCAGGCCGCTCGCCTGCCGGTTGACGGTGAAGGTGTGGCGCGCAGCGAGCGCGCGGATGCGCTCGGCCGTCTCGTCGGCGATGCGGCGCGCGCGCCAGTTGCCGCTCAGCACCGCGCTCACCGTAGAGGCCGAGACGCCGGCGAGGGCGGCGAGGTCGTAGATCGTCGACTTGCGCGAGCTCACGGACAGCGCCTCATCAGGGTAAGCCTGAGACCGGCCGGCGACCGGATTTTCTAGAATGTAGCGCAATCGATTGTGCAACTCATGAGGGTTGTCATGAAAGACGCCAGGTCCGCCACCGACATGCAGGCCGTGATGTGCCACGCGCCGCTCGACTACCGACTCGAGCGCGCGGCGCGCCCGGTCGCCGGCGCCGACGAGCTCGTCATCGCGATCAGCGCCTGCGGCATCTGCGCGAGCGACTGCAAGTGCCACTCGGGCGCCGCGATGTTCTGGGGCGGCAACGGCCAGCCGGCGTGGGTGAAGGCGCCGGTGATCCCCGGCCACGAGTTCTACGGCCGTGTCGTCGAGCTCGGGGCTGGCGCCGCCGAGCGCTTCGGCGTCGCGCTCGGCGAGCGTGTCATCGCGGAGCAGATCGTGCCGTGCGACAAGTGCCGCTACTGCACGAGCGGCCACTACTGGATGTGCGAGGTGCACGACATCTTCGGCTTCCAGCGCGTCGTCGCCGACGGCGGAATGGCCGAGTTCATGCGCGTGCCGAAGACCGCACGCGTCCACAAGATCCCCGAGAGCCTGTCGCTCGAGGACGCCGCGCTGATCGAGCCGATGTCGTGCGCGATCCACGCCGTCAACCGCGGCGACATCCAGCTCGACGACGTCGTCGTCATCGCCGGCGCCGGGCCCCTCGGCCTCTCGATGGTGCAGGTCGCGCATCTGAAGACGCCGAGAAAGCTCGTCGTCGTCGATCCCGTGCAGGAGCGCCGCGCGCTCGCGACCGCGTTCGGCGCCGACGTCACGATCGACCCGACGAAGGAGAACGCGACCGCGATCGTCAAGGGGCTCACGGGCGGCTACGGCTGCGACGTCTACATCGAGACCACCGGCGCCCCGATCGGCGTCCATCAGGGCCTCGACATGATCCGCAAGCTCGGTCGCTTCGTCGAGTTCAGCGTTTTCGGCAAGGACGCGGCGGTCGACTGGTCGATCATCGGCGATCGCAAGGAGCTCGACGTCCGCGGCGCGCACCTCGGCCCGTACTGCTATCCGATCGCGATCGACCTCTTCGCGCGCGGCCTCGTCACCTCGCGCGGCATCGTCACCCACGACTTTCCGCTCGAGGAGTGGGAGCGTGCGTTCGCGCTTGCCAACTCGCTCGACTCGATCAAGGTGCTGCTGAAACCCGCAGGCGCGCAACCATGACCGGAGGCGCCGCGGTGCACGTCATCGGCGTCGACATCGGCACGCAGAGCACGAAGGCCGTGCTCGTCACCGCGGCGGGCGTGATCGTTGCGCAGGCGTCGCGGCCGTATCCGGTCGAGACTCCGCAGGCGCTCTGGGCCGAACAGCGCGCCGAGACGTGGCTGGTCGCGGTCGCGCAGTGCATCAGCGCGCTGGTCGCGCAGGCGTCGGTGTCGAACGACTCGATCGCGGGCCTGTGCGTCAGCTCGCTGTACGGCGGCTCCGGCGTTCCCGTCGATGCCGAGGGAAAGCCGACCCACGCCTGTCTGATCTGGATGGACCGGCGCGCGCAGGACGAGGTCGAGTGGGTGCGCCGCAACGTCGACCTCGATCGCCTCTACGACATCACCGGCAACGGCGTCGACAGCTATTACGGCTACACCAAGATGCTGTGGCTGCGCGAGAAGCGCCCCGACGTCTGGCAGCGCACGCGCGCGTTCCTGCCGCCGAACAGCTACGTCGCGCTGCAGCTGACCGGCGAGGTCGCGGTCGACCACAGCTCGGCCGGCAACATCGGCGGTATCTACGACGTCGCGCGGCGCGGCTGGTCGGCGGAGATGCTCGACGCGCTCGGCATTCCGCGCACGATGCTGCCGGCGCGGCTCGTCGATTCGAGCGAGATCGTCGGCCGGCTGCGCGGCGAGTGGGCCGAGCGGCTCGGCCTCGTCGCCGGGCTGCCGGTGATCGCCGGCGGCGTCGACGCTGCGGTCGCGACGTTCGCCGCAGGCGCCAGCCGCTCGGGCAACCACGTCGCAATGATCGGCACGAGCATGTGCTGGGGAACGATCCGCCAGCGCGTCGACGCTCGCCATGGCCTGATCAGCATGCCGCACGTCGTCAACGGCAAGAGCGATCTCTACGTCTTCGGCGGCGCGATCACCGCCGGTGCGTCGGTGACGTGGTTTCGCGAGACGTTCTGCCAGGCCGAGATCGCCGCCGGCGCAGCCGCGGGAATCGATCCGCACGTGCTGCTCGAGCGCCAGGCGAGCGACGTTCCGCCGGGCGCGCGCGGCCTGCTGTTCCTGCCGTACCTGATGGGCGAGCGCAGCCCGATCTGGGACGCGCAGGCGAGCGGCGCCTTCGTCGGCCTCGGCTTGCACCACGGCCGCGCCGAGCTCTATCGCGCCGTCCTCGAGGGCGTCAGCTTTGCGCTGCGCCACAACATCGAGACCGGCGCGCAAAGCGGCGATGCGCTCGACGACGAGGTCACCGTCGTCGGCGGCGCGGCGCGCTCCGGGCTCTGGCTGCAGATCATCGCCGACGTCACCGGCCGCCCGGTCTGGAGCAGCGACGACGACGCCGAAGCGAGCCTCGGCGCGGCGATGCTCGCCGCGCTCGGCAGCGGCGTCGCCGACCTCGACGCGCTCGGCGGCTGGGTGCGCCGGAGCGAGCGCGCGCGCCCCGACGCCGACGCGTGCGCACGCTACGACCGGGCGTTTGCGCAGTACGTCGCTGCCTATCCGGCGCTGAAGCCCGTGATGCACGCGCTGCGCGATTGAGCCCTCTCGCCATGTCCGATCCGAACGTCACCGCCGCTGCCGCCGACACCGTCTTCGAAGGCACGATCGGCACGACCTGGCAGGAGTCGACGCCGTGGTGGCCCGACGCGATCCGTCCGCGCGAAGGCGCGCCGAACATCGTCCTCGTCCTCTACGACGACGTCGGCTTCGGCAGCTTCGGCAGCTACGGCGCCGAGATCGCGACGCCGACGATGGACGCGCTCGCCGCCGACGGCGTCCGCTACAACAACTTCCACGTCACTCCGCTCTGCTCGCCGACGCGCGCGTCGCTGCTCACCGGGCGCAACCACCACAGCGTCGGCATGTCGTTCCTGGCCAATGCCGACAGCGGCTTTCCCGGCCAGCGCGGTCACGTCACCAAGCAGGCAGCGACGCTCGCCGAGATGCTGAAGACGGCCGGCTACAACACGATGTGCGTCGGCAAGTGGCACCTCGCGCCGATCGACCAGACGAGCGCCGCCGGCCCCTACGACCAGTGGCCGCTCGGTCGCGGCTTCGAGCGCTACTACGGTTTTCTCGACGCGCTGACCGACCACTTCTATCCCGACCTCGTCCACGACAACCATCGCGTCGACCCGCCGAAGTCGCCCGAGGAGGGCTACCACCTCACCGAGGACCTGATCGACCACGCGATCGCGTTCGTCCGCGACCAGGTTTCGGCGTCGGGCGAGAAGCCGTTCTTCGCGTACCTCGCGTTCGGCGCCGCGCACTGCCCGCACCAGGCACCGCAGACGTTCCTCGACAAGTACCGCGGCGTCTACGACGAAGGCTGGGACGTGATCCGGGCCCGACGCTTCGCGCGCCAGATCGAGCTCGGCATCGTTCCCGAAGGCACGACGCTCGCGCCGCGCAACGACACCGTGGTTCCGTGGGACACGCTCTCGGCCGACGAGCAAAAGGTCTCGGCACGCTTGCAGGAAGCCTTCGCGGCGATGGTCGACCACACCGACCACGAGCTCGGCCGCTTCGTCGCGTATTTGAAGTCGATCGACAGGTTCGACAACACGATCTTCGTCGTGCTCGCCGACAACGGCGCCAGCCAGGAAGGCGGCCCGGGCGGCTCGACCAACATCGTCGCCTACGAGAACGGCCACCAGCCCGACCTCGCGTTCAACCTCGCGCGGCTCGAGCAGATCGGCGGTCCGCGCAGCCAGACCAACTATCCGCACGGCTGGGCGCAGGTCGGCAACACGCCGCTGCGCCGCTACAAGCAGAACACGCACGCCGGCGGCGTGCGCGCGCCCCTGATCGTGTCGTGGCGCGACGGCCTCAAGGCGCGCGGCGAGATCCGCCGCCAGTTCCACCACGTCATCGACATCGCGCCGACGCTGCTCGATCTCGCCGGCGTCGCCGCGCCGCAGGTGCACCAGGGCGTGCCACAGCTGCCGATCCACGGCACGAGCATGCGCTACTCGTTCGCCGACGCGCACGCGCCGACCGAGCGGCAGACGCAGTACTTCGAGATGTTCACGCACCGCGCGCTCTGGCACGAAGGCTGGAAGGCGGTGTCGTTTCACCGCCGCGGCAGCCGCTACGACGATGACGCGTGGGAGCTGTACCACCTCGACGACGACTTCTCCGAGTGCAACGACCTCGCGGCGCAGGAGCCCGAGCGCTTGCGACGCATGATCGACCGCTGGTGGGCCGAGGCCGGCCGCTTCGGCGTGCTGCCGCTCGACGACCGCGGTTTCACCGAGCGCGCGGTGCGCTACCAGACGCCGGGCTCGCCTCGCCTGCGCACACGCCTCGTCCTCTATCCGGGGATGGCGCGCATCCCGAGCGGCGCCGCGCCGCTGATGGTCGAGCGCTCGTTTCGAATCGTCGGGCGGCTCGCCCCGACCGGGGTCGCGCCCGAAGGCGTCGTCGTCTCGCTCGGCGACCTGAGCGGCGGCTTCACGCTGTTCGTGCAAGGCGGCCGCCTGGTCTTCGAATACAACTTCGAGGGCACGCCGTACCGCGTCGAGAGCAAGGCGGACGCCGTCACCGCATCGGCGCGTACGCTCGAGTTCGCGTTCGTTCGCGGCGAGGGGCTCGGCGGCACCGGCACCGTGAGCGTCGACGGCGTCGTCGTCGGCGAGGCGACGATCCCGCGCACTGCGCCGTGGTTCATCTCGTGGTCGGCGCTCGACGTCGGCCGCGATTCGCTGTCGCGCGTCAGCGATGCGTACGCCGACGCGTTTTCGTTCACGCCGGGCGCGCTGCAGCGCGTCGAGTTCGAGCTCGAGCCGCGCCGCAACGCGGTCGACCACGAAGCGATCG
Organism: Caldimonas sp.; assembly: GCA_035493195.1. Classification (GTDB taxonomy): domain Bacteria; phylum Pseudomonadota; class Gammaproteobacteria; order Burkholderiales; family Burkholderiaceae_C; genus Schlegelella_A. The sequence continues at coordinate 20,106 of DATJIM010000210.1, read as the reverse complement.
ACTGAAGGCGACCATGGCCGCCACCGCGTCCGCGCGCTGGTTCGACGCCGCCCCCGGCGCCGACCGCACGCTGCCGTTCTGGCGGCGCGAGCCGGGGCGCGCGCAGTGGCTCGCGATCGCGTTCGCGTCGCTCGCGGCGATGCTCTTCGCGTGGTTTGCGCTGACGCGCCCCGACGGCTTGATCTCACCGCTCTTCCTGCCGCCGCCTTCCGAGGTCTGGGAAGCGTTCGTTCGCTTGCTGAAGCGACCGTACCTCGGCAGCACGCTCGGCCAGCACGTCGGCGCGAGCCTCGGCATCGTCCTCGGCGGCTGGCTGCTCGCCGGTGCGGTCGGGCTGCCGCTCGGCATCGCGATGGGCTGGTGGCCGAAGGTGCGCTGGCTCGCGTTTCCGATCTTCCAGATCCTGCGGCCGGTGCCGCCGCTGGCGTGGATCCCGCTCGCGATCCTCTGGCTCGGGATCGGCGACTCGGCGCGCATCTTCGTCGTCTTCATCGCCGCGATCGTGCCCTGGGTGATGAACTCGATGCAGGCGGTCGATTCGATCGACGGGCTCTTGGTTCGCGCGGCGATGACGCTCGGCGCGAGCGACCGCCAGATCCTGACGCGCGTGGTCTGCCGCACCGCGCTGCCGACGCTGGTCGCCGGCGCACGCATCGCGCTCGGCAACGCGTGGACGACGCTCGTCGCCGCCGAGCTGCTCGCCGCGACCGCCGGCCTCGGCTACATCGCGCTCAACGCGTCGCGCACGCTTGAGATCGGCATCCTGCTCGTCGCGATGGCGATCATCGGCGTTCTCGGCGCGCTGTTCTCGATCGGCATGCAGTTGCTGACACGCGTCGTCGCGCCGTGGTCGCGCGCAGGAAGCTCGGCGTGAGCGCGACCGCCGTCGTCGTCCGCAGCGACGTGCGCAGCGCACGCGCCAGCGCCGCGCGGTGGCCCGTTGCGTACGGCGCAGCGGCGCTCGCGACGCTCGTCGCCGTCTGGTGGCTCGCGACCGCGATCCCCGGGCTCGTGCCGACGCGCGTGCTGCCCTCGCCAGTTGACGTCGTCGTCCGCTTCGGTGCGCTGATCGCCGAGCCGTTCAGCGGCGCGACGCTCTTCGGCCACGCGCTCGTCTCGCTGCAGCGCTGGTCGATCGGCGTGCTCGCGGCGATCGGCCTCGGCGTCCCGCTCGGCATCGCGCTCGCCTGGCTGCCGCCCCTGCGCGCCGTCGTCACGCCGGCGTTCGAGCTGCTGCGCTACATCCCGCCGTTCGCGTGGGTGCCGATCGCCGTGCTCTGGTTCGGCGCGACGACGACGACGCAGGCGGCAATCGTCTTCATCGCCGCGTTTCCGGCCTGCATCATCAACACGCAGCTGGCGGTGAGCCAGGTCGATTCGATCCTGGTCCGCGCGGCGCGGACGCTCGGCGCCGGTGCGGCGACGACGCTTCGCCGCGTCGTCCTGCCCGTCGCCGCGCCGACGGTGTTCACGGGCCTGCGCATCGCCTTCGGCAACGGCTGGATGGCGCTCGTCGGCGCCGAGCTCATCGTCGGCAAGCAGGGCCTCGGTTTCCTGATCTCGCAGGGCCAGATCAACGACTCGGCAGCGACGATCCTGGTCGGAATGACGACGATCGGGGTCCTCGGCGCGTTGATCGACGTCGTCCTGCAACGCCTCCAGCGCGTCGCGCTGCCGTGGCGGCCCGCAAGCGCGAAGCCGCTCGAATGAGCACCGTCGCCATGGCCGCAGCCGCCGCATCGAACGCCGCGTCGCCGCCCGCGATCGCGAAGATGGAATTGCGCGGCGTCTCGAAGACGTTCCACGCGCGCGGCGGCGAGACGCGCGCGCTCGAGCCGTGCGATCTCGCGATCGCCAAGGGCGAGTTCGTCACCGTCGTCGGCCCGTCGGGCTGCGGCAAGTCGACGCTGATGATGATCGCCGCCGGCCTCGAGGCGCCGAGCGCGGGCGAGATCCTCGTCGACGGCCGGCCCGCCGGCCCGGCCGGGCCGAGCCGCACCGTCGTCTTCCAGCGCTTCGCGCTCTTTCCCTCGGAGACCGTCGCCGAGAACATCGCTTTCGGCCTGCGCGTCGCGCGCACCGAACGCGCCGAGATCGAGCGCCGCGTCGCCGAGCAGCTCGCGCTGATGGGCCTCGAGCGCTTCGCCGGCGCCTACCCGCACGAGCTCTCGGGCGGAATGCAGCAGCGCGTCGCGATCGCACGCGCGCTCGCCGTGCGCCCGGACATCCTGCTCATGGACGAGCCGTTCGGTGCCCTCGACGCGCAGACACGCACCGTGCTCCAGGAGGAAGTCTCGCGCCTGCAGCGCGAGCTCCACTACACGGTGCTCTTCATCACGCACAGCGTCGAAGAGGCGGTGTACCTGAGCGACCGCGTCGTCGTCATGTCGCGCGGGCCCGGCCGCATCAAGCGCGAGATCGCGGTGCCGCGCGACGCCAGGTGGCGCGGCCTCGAGATCGAGGCGGCCGGCAACGACGCTTCGTTCCTCGCCGCCAAGCGCGAGATCTGGGAGCTGATCCGCGACGAGATCGTCCGCCAGTAGAGACCTTCAACCAAGGAGATCCGCATGAAGAAGATCGACAGAAGACTGTTTGCGGCGGCGTTGACCGCCGTCGCCGCAGCGCTCGTGCAACCGCTCGCCGCGCACGCGCAGGCGAGCGCGCCGGTGCCGATGATCGTCATCAGCCAGGCCAACGAAGGCGGCTTTCCGATCTGGCTCGCCAAGCATCTCGGCTACTTCAAGGAGAACGGGATCGACGCCACGATCAAGTTCTTCCCGAACGGCGGCGCGGCGCTCGCCTCGGGCGCCGCCAACGATTGGCAGGGCGGCTGGATCGGCTCGCCGCCGGCGATCACCGGCTGGGCCAAGTTCGGCCTCGTCCCGATCGGGACGATGATGAAGGAAGACCGCAACATCAAGCTCATCATGCGCAAGGATGCGCTGAAGGGCAGCACGCCTGCCGAGGTGCTCGCGACCAAGCCGATCGGCTCGGTGCCGAACAGCACCTGGGCGCAGGTGCTCTTCGCGTGCGCGAAGCACTTCAACGTCGACCCGATGAAGATGAAGGTCGTTCCGCTCGACCCGCCCGTGACGCGCCAGTCGCTGCGCTCGGGCGAGGTCGCGTCTGGGATGACCGATTCGTCGCCCGACATCGACCTCGTCAACGACAAGGCGAACTTCGAGGTCGTCTGCGACGGCAAGATCGCCGGCACGTCGGTGATCGATCCGTGGATCGTGACGAAGAAGTTCGCGGCCGAGAACCCGGCTGCGGCGGCGCGCTTCGCGGAAGCTGCGTTCCGCGCCGACGAGGCGATCATGAAGGACCGCGAGCAGGCAGTGAAGTGGCTGCTCGAGTACTACAAGGACGCCGGCATCGACGGCAACGAGGCGAAGGCGCGCTACACGCTCAGCTACCGCGACTACCAGACGCTCGACCAGGCGCTCGCCGACGCCCGCTCGGGCGCGACCGAGAAGGCGCTCACCGAAACGGCGCAGGTCTTCGTTGCCGGCGGCGCGTACGACAAGGTGCCCGACCTCAACAACGCGGTCAAGGCGGGACTGCCGATCCTCGAGGCGGCGAAGAAGCTGCGCAAATAGGCGCGACGTCGTCGACGGCGGCGCCGCGCATGCAGCGCGCTGCGGCATGATCGTGCGATGAGCTCTTGCTGCGGGCCGCCGTCGCGCCCGGCGTCGCCGGCGGTCGCGGCCGACGGCGTTGATGCGGCGCGTGCACCGGTGCTCGACCGCGCCGCGACGTGTTGGTGCGCGATCCCGGCCGGCATGTTCGCGATGGGCAACGACGGCGCCGACGCGAACCCCGGCGACGGCGAAGGCCCGGTGCGAGCGGTCTCGCTCGCGGCGTTTCGCATCGGCGCAACGACGGTCACCAACCGCGACTTCGCCGCCTTCGTTCGCGCCACGCGCCACGTCACCGACGCCGAGCGCGCCGGCGTCTCGTTCGTCTTCTACCTGCAGCTGCCGGCCGCCGAGCGCGCCCACGTGCAGCGCGTCGTCGCCGGGCTGCCGTGGTGGCTGCCGGTCGAGCACGCGTCGTGGCAACGGCCCCAGGGTCCTGGCTCGCACGTGCGCGACCGCGGCGACGACCCGGTCGTCCACGTCTCGTGGCATGACGCAACGGCGTACTGCGCGTGGGCCGGAGCGCGGCTGCCGAGCGAGGCCGAGTGGGAGCGCGCCGCGCGCGGTGGACTCGAAGGCAAGCGCTTCGCGTGGGGCGACGCGTTGCTCGACGCGAGCGGCGAGCCGCGCTGCAACGTCTTTCGCGGCGAGTTCCCGAACGCGCCGGCGCCTGGCTGGGCGCCGGGACCCGTCGCTGCAGGTTCGGGCGAGCGCAACGGCTTCGGCCTCTTCAACGTCTGCGGCAACGTCTGGGAGTGGTGCGCCGACGCGCGCGACGACGGCCAGCGCGCATTGCGCGGCGGCTCGTTCCTCTGCCACGACTCGTACTGCAACCGCTACCGCGTCGCCGCGCGCAGCGCCAACACGCCGGACTCGTCGGCGAGCAACGTCGGCTTTCGCATCGTCGCGTGCTGATCCGCGCCGGCGGCTGTCGCGCCGACAATGGCCGCGACCGCCCGCCGCCGAGGAGACCGCCATGCCGCTGCCGCCGCTCGAAACCACGCGCTACGAAGTCGCCGACGGCATCGCGACGATCACGCTGCACCGCCCCGACAAGCTCAACGCCTACAACGGCAGGATGCGCGAGGAGATCGGCGCGCTCTTCGACGAGACCGACGGCGACGACGCGGTGCGAGCGGTGATCGTCACCGGCGCCGGCAAGGCGTTCTGCGCCGGCGCCGACCTCTCGTCGGGGGGCGACACGTTCGACCGCGAAGCGCCGCAGCACCGGCCGTACCTCGAGAAGCTGCGCGGCCCCGACGGCACCTACCGCGACGGCGGCGGCACCAACACGCTGCGCATCTACCGGAGCCTCAAGCCCGTGATCGGCGCGATCAACGGCGCCGCGGTCGGCATCGGCGCGACGATCCAGCTGCCGATGGACATCCGGATGGCGTCGACGAAGGCGCGCTTCGGTTTCGTCTTCGCGCGCCGCGGCATCACGCTCGAAGCGGCGTCGTCGTGGTTCCTGCCGCGGCTGGTCGGCATGCAGACGGCGCTCGAGTGGTGCATGACCGGGCGCGTGTTCGATGCCGACGAGGCGCACGACCGCGGCCTCGTCCGCTCGCTGCACGCACCGGACGAGCTCCTGCCCGCGGCGCGCGCGCTCGCGCGCGAGATCGCCGACAACGCGGCGCCGGTCTCGGTCGCGCTGACGCGGCAGATGCTGTGGCGCTTGTCCGCAGCCCCGCATCCGATGTTCGCGCACCGCATCGACAGCCGTTCGATCCAGTCGCGCGGCCAGTCCGCCGACGTTCGCGAAGGCGTCGGCGCGTTCCTCGCGAAGCGTCCGGCGGTGTTTCCCGACCGCGTCACGACCGACATGCCGCCGTTCTTTCCGTGGTGGGACGAGCCGCCGTTCGAATGAGGGCTTAACGCTCTCTTAACCGCGCGTCGCAGCGCGGGCACGGGATATGCCCGTCGCTCTGGGTCAGCGTCCAACCCGATGCGGAGGCCTTCATGGCTGAAACCACCACGCGCAGGGAGAACGGCGTCGCACGCGTCAGCGGCCCGGTCTATCTGCTCCTCTTTCCCGTTCCCGTCGTCCTCTTCATCGCCGCGCTCGTGACCGACATCGCCTACGCGAAGAGCGCGTCGATCATGTGGCTGAACTTCTCCGAGTGGCTGATCGCCGCCGGCCTCGCGTTCGGCGTGCTCGCGGCGATCGCGCTGATCGTCGAGTTCTGCGCGAGCCGCGCGATCCGCGCGGGGATCGGCTGGGCGCACCTCGTGCTCTTCTTCGCCGCGCTCGTCGTCGAGCTCTTCAACATGTTCATCCACACCCGCGACGGCTGGACCGCCGTCGTGCCGACCGGGATGACGCTCTCGATTCTGGGCGTGATCCTCGCGCTCGCCGCGGTCGCCACGCTCTTCACCGTGCCGGTCACCTGGGTCGTCCATCGCAAGCTGGAGGTGGTGTCATGAACGCGCGCACGATCGTCGCCGTCGCGGCCTGCCTGGCGCTCGGCGCCTGCGAGAGCAGCCACGACAACTTCGACAAGTCGACCCAGTACGGGCCGGACCCGCAGCTTCCCGAGCCTTCGCGCGCACTGCTGCCGCGCATGAACGTCTCCAAGGTCGTCGGCTGGCAGCAGGGCGAGACGCCGACCGTGCCGCAGGGATTCAAGATCGAAGCGATCGCGACCGGCCTCGCGAACCCGCGCAACGTCCTTGCCCTTGCCAACGGCGACCTGCTCGTCGTCGAGTCGCAGAAGAACGGCAAGGAGCCGCTCGAGCGGCCGAAGCGCAAGGTCATGGACATCGTCGAAGCCAAGGCGCACGGCGGCACCGGCAGCGGGCCGAGCAACCGGATCCTCCTGCTGCGCGACAGCAACGGCGACGGCAAGCCCGATTCGCAGAGCGTCCTGATCGACAACCTCAACGCGCCGTTCGGCATCGTCCTCGTCGGCGACCAGCTCTACGTCGCCGACACCGACGCGATCCTGCGCTACCCGTACAAGATGGGCGACACCAAGGTCGGCGGCAACGCGACCAAGGTCTGCGACCTTCCCGCCGGCGCCATCAACCACCACTGGACGAAGAGCCTGACGGCCAACGCCGACGGCTCGAAGCTCTACGTCGGCGTCGGATCGAACAGCAACATCCTCGAGCGCGGCACGATCGCCGAGATGAACCGCGCCGACATCCTCGAGGTCGATCCCAAGACCGGCGCCTACACCGTCTTCGCGCAAGGGTTGCGCAACCCGAACGGCTTGACGTTCTATCCGGGCAGCGACGTCCTGTGGACCGTCGTCAACGAGCGCGACGAGCTCGGCCCGAACCTCGTCCCCGACTACATGACGTCCGTGAAGCGCGGCGCCTTCTACGGCTGGCCGTACAGCTATTGGGGACAGAACGTCGACCAGCGCGTGCGGCCGCAGCGCCCCGACCTCGTCAAGGCGGCGATCAAGCCCGACTACGGGTTGAGCTCGCACGTCGCTCCGCTCGGCCTCGCGTTCTACACGGGCGGCTCGTTCCCGGCGCAGTTCAAGGGCGGCGCCTTCATCGGCGAGCACGGCAGCTGGAACCGGCCGGAGCGAAACGGCTACAAGGTCGTGTTCGTCAAGTTCGAGAACGGCAAGCCCGTCGGCCAGCCGATGGACTTCGTCACCGACTTCCTGAAGGGGCCGGACGCGCGCGGTCGGCCGGTCGGCGTCGCCGTCGACAAGACCGGCGCGCTGATCGTCGCCGACGACGTCGGCAACACCGTGTGGCGGGTCACCGCCAACGGCGCGACGTCCTGACTCCCGACCGCGCAGCGGCCGCCGGGCGCTCGGAAATGCGTCGCTGACGAAGCGACGCAGGCACGGAAGAGCGGCAGCGAATCGTGCACCGCCGGCCGCGTGAAGGCGCCACAATCCGCGCGGTCACGCACTCACCGGCCAGGCGGAGCATGTCCGAAGATCGTTTCAAGCCTCCCTCGGCGCACGTCGAAGATCGCGGCCGCGGCAAAGGCTCGATGGTCAAGGGTGTCATCGCCGGCCTCGTCGTCGATCTCGTCAGCACGATGTTGTTCGGCGTCGTCGCGAGCGTCGTCTGGGGCATCGCGCTCGGCGCCGCCGGGCACAGTCAGCAGGACATCGAGGCTGCGCTCACCCGCCCCGATGCCGACCCGCTGCTGTCGGCGACGTTCCTCGCCGTCGGCGTGCTGTGCTCGGTCCTCGGCGGCTACGTCTGCGAGCGCATCGCGCGGCGCGGCGACTACCAGGCCGGTGCGATCCTCGCCGCCCTCTCGGCCGTGCTGGGGCTCGCGATCGGCGCGTCGAGCACGTCGGTGCCGATGCTCTCGCTGATGATCTTCCTCACCGTCGGCTCGGTCCTGCTCGGGACGCGGCTCGCGTTCCCGCAGGTTGCCGAGCGCTCCGCCCGCTAGCGCTCGAGCGTTGCGGCGGGCGACACCACATCCCGCCGATTCGACGACATCTGCATGACGGCACGCGCCGACACCGCGCCGGAGCTCGCCGCCGCGGCAGCGCCGCAGGCGTCGATCCGGCGGACGGCGATCTTCCTGCCGCTGTTCGCGCCGTTCGGCATCAGCAGCGGCTACGTCGGCGTCACGCTTGCCTTCCTGCTCGGCCGCTCGGGGCTGAGCACGCTCGAGATCACGACCATCATCGCCGGCACGCTCTGGGTGCAGACGTGGAAGGTGCTGTGGGCGCCGATCGTCGACACCGTCGGCAATCCCAAGCTCTGGTACGGGCTCGGCGCGGCGGGCATCGGCGCGACGATCCTTTTCATGAGCGTGTTGCCGCCGACCTCGCGCGGCGTGCCTACGATCACCGTGCTGGCGCTCGTCTCGTCGGCGGCGTCGACGTTGACGAGCATGTCGTCCGAGATCTTTCTCGCGCAATGCGTGCCGCCGGACATGCAGGGGCGTGCAAGCGGCTGGGCACAGGCCGGCAATCTCGGCGGTGCTGGCGCCGGCGGCGGGCTCGGGCTCCTGCTCGCCGAGCACGTCTCGCAGCCGTGGGTGTCGGGCGCGGTGCTCGCGGCGATCTGCCTGCTGTGCTGGGGGTGCCTGCGCTTCGTGCCTTCTGCGCGCAGGACCCGCTCGGTGCCGCGCTACGTCGACGCGCTGAAAGGCGTCGTGCGCGATGTCTGGGAGGTGGCGCGCTCGCGGGTGGGCTACCTCGCGCTCATCCTGATGGTGCTGCCGATCGCCTCCGGTGCGGCGCCGTGGTCGGCGATCGCGGGCGAATGGAACGCCGGCGCCGATCTCGTCGCGATCGTCAACGGCGTCGTCGGCGGCCTCGCCGCCGCCGGCGGCGCGCTGGTGGGCGGCTACCTGTGCGACCGCATGAGCGCGGGCCGCGCATACTGCGTGTTCGGCCTCGTCGCGGGTGTCGTGTGCGTCGTCATGGCGTGGTGGGCGCGCACGCCGGCCGCGTTCATCGTCTTCACCCTGGCGTATTCCGCGGTGGTCGGCTGCGGCTTCGCCGCCTATTCGGCGATCGTGCTGCAGGCGATCGGGCAGCGCTCGGCGGCGACCAACTTCAACCTGATGTCGGCGGTCGCGAACGTGCCGCTCGCGGTGATGACGAGCCTCGACGGCTGGGTCCACGACCGATTCGGCACCGATGCGATGCTCTACGGCGAGATGCTGCTGCCGGCGGCGACGATCGTCGGGTTCGCGCTCTTCGTCGTGGCGACGCGGCCGCGCGCGGAGCGAGAAGGCACGGTGTCTCCCCTCGCTGATTGAGCGTCGGCCGGCCGGCGGGGCGGACGCGAGGCGCTCTCCGCAGGCGATCAGCGCGTCACCGCGACCAGGTTGTCCTTGTCGTCGCGGTCGATCAGCTTGCCGAGCGGGTCGATCCCGGCCCGCACCGCGCCGCCCTTCGCGACCGCGAGCGTGATCCGGTTCTCTCCTGACTGCACGCGCCGCTTCTCGATCGCGACGACGTTGCCGTGCGCGTCGAGTGCGCCGAGGTCGACCTCGCCGTCGAACGGCACCTCGGTCTCGTTGCCGCCGCCGTCGGCGCGGATCTTGCGCGCCGAGACGACGAGCTCGATCGCGTCGCTGCCGTCGGCCTGCTTCTTCGCCGCCGCGCTCACGGCACGAACGTCGTAGAGCGTGATCGTCTCGAACAGGTCGTCGATCAGCGGCTGCAGCTGCTTCGGCGTGACGCGGCGGAACTCGGCGAGCAGGTCGACCGAGCGCGCGTACGGCGGCCCGACGAACTTCCACCGGTTCAGGAACGCCGAGATCGCGTCGTCGATCGCCTGCTCGCCGATCGCGTCCTGCAGCGCGTAGAGCTCGAGCGAGCCCTTCTGGTAGTGCACGTACTGCGCGCCGTCGGCGCGCACGAGCGGCTGCTCCTGCTTGCTCTCGAAACCGCGGCCGCGCAGGTAGCCGTCGAGCTCGTACTTGAGGAAGCGGTGCATCTTGACGTCGCCGTACTTGGTCTTCAGAACCATCAGCGCGCCGTACTCGGAGAGGCTCTCGGTGATGAACTCGGCGCCCTGCACGTTGGCCGGCACCTCCTGATGCGCCCACCACTGGTGCGCAACCTCGTGCGCGGTGACGAAGTACGGGTAGTCGATGTCGTTCGGGTCGCGGTCGTCGACCTTGGCGGTGAAGCCGATCGCCTCGTTGAACGGCACCGTGTTCGGGAACGACTCGGCGAACCCGCCGCTGCGCGAGAAGCGCGGGAACTCGACGATGCGCACGATCTTGTGCTGGTACGGCCCCCAGTGCTTGGTGTAGTACGCGAGCGCGTCCTGCACGCCGGCGACCATCCGTTCGAGGTTGTATTCGTGGCCGCGGTGGTAGTCGATCTCGATCGCGACGTCGCCCTGCAGCCCGTGCCAGACGTCCTTCTTCACCGCATAGCGCGCCGACACGAACGAGTAGATGTCGGCCATCTTCGTGTCCATCCGGTAGTCGATGCAGCGGCGGCCGTTCTCGGTGACGTCCTGGACGACGTAGCCCGAGGTCACCGGCAGCTGGTCGGCGGCGGTGCAGAAGTGCGCCTTGTAGTCGACGAAGTCGGCGTCGCGCGTGAGCGCGTTCTGCATCACCTGCTGTCTGTCGTTCAGGTGGTGCATTCGCGGCTTGGGTTCGAGGCCGAATTCCTTGCGGTCGCGGTCGGACGCGAGCTCGCCGTCCTCGCCGTAGCCGAAGCTCGGGATCAGCGACGTCTCCGGCGTCAGCCCCGGGTTGAGGAACGTGCCGTTGCCGAGCACGACCGGGTCGGCGCCTTCGTTCGCGAAGCCCTGCGCGCCGTACTCGAGGTCGAAGCGGAAGTCGGTCGTCGCGCCCGGCGCGAGCGGCTGCTCGAGCACGTAGTGGTGCCAGCGCATCTCCGGCGCTTCGTCGGCGAGCTTCGCGGCGGCGCCGAACGCGATCGCCTTGGCGCGCGCGCGCCGCGGGTAGAGCACGTAGACGTCGCGGATCGGCACGCCGCTCTTGTTCGCGATCGCGAGCGTTCCCGAGATGCGCGCGAGCTGCCGCTCGGGGTGGAGGTCGACGCTGACGTCGACGGCGGTGATCCGCGGCTGCGGCGCGCCGAAGAAGCGCTTGTAGCGCTTCTCGTACTCCGCCTGCAGCTGCCGCGCCTCCTGCCTGCTGACGAACGGATTGACGACGTGCGTGTTGTGCCAGATCCAGGCGCCGGTCGCGACGAAGACGATCGCGGCTGCGCCCGCGACGGCCCACGCCGGCGCGCGCATCCGCGCCGCTGCGATGCGCAGCCGCGCCGGCAATCGCACCTCGCGGCCGCGCACCCAGAGCGCGTACGAGAGCACCATCAGCAGCGCCGCGAACGCGAACCAGTAGAGCCTGAACCAGAAGACCGCCGGAAGGAAGTGCCCCCAGCCGTTGAGGTCGGAATAGATCAGCCCGGGCGCGCTCGCGTAGAGGTAGAGCCGGTCCTCGAAGCCGAAGAGGGGAAGCTGGATCAGCACCAGGAAGGCGATGCCGACGAGGAAGTGGCCGATGTACTTGTTGTCGATCAGCGTGTGGACGACGAGCGCGAGCACCGCGAGCAGGATGTCGCCCGAGAGCTGCAGCACGAACAGCTGCATCACGTACTGGCCGAGCTCGAGCTTGGTGTAGCCGTGCAGCAGCTGCACCGCGATGCTGCAGAGCATCACCACGACCAGCAGCACTACCTGGAGCGCGACGACCGTCGCGAACTTGGCGAGGAACGCGAGCCACGTCGGCGCCGGCATGCTGTCGGCGATGTCGTCCATCTTCGCGTCGCGCTCGCGCCAGACGAGCTCGCCGGTGTAGATCGCGGTCACGATCAGCACGAAGACGTTGAAGAGCCCGCCGACGACGTCGAGCACCTTGTACGTCAGCGGGTACGTGTTGGTGCCGTAGAGCGAGCCGAGCGTCGCCGCGTTGCCGGCGACGAGGAGAACGCCGCCGAGGACGATCGTCAGAAAGCGCGGGCTCTTCACGATCTCGCCGAGATAGAGCCGCGCGAGACCGGGCAGCATGCGCGCATACGCGGCGGCGCTGCGGTCGGGCCGGGCGGCGGGGAGCGCAGCGTGCGACGAGGACGTCCCGACCGCGGCGCCCTCGACGTCGTCGACGGCCTTCTTCTTGCCGCGTCGGCGCAGCGTCGGCGCGACCGACTCCATCCGGAACGCACGGTAGCCGAGCAACGTCACTGCCACGCCGATCGCGACCCAGATCAGCCGGTTCCAGACGATCACGCCGGCGAACGGGATCTGCTCCTCGTTTTTCTGCGCGACGCTCCAGTAGCGCGTGAAGACGTCGACCGCGATCGACCCCGACGGATCGATCAGCCCGGCGAGCGTCTTGTTCTCCATGTCGCCGAGCAGGTTGACAGCGAACAGATAGCCGACGAGCACGATCACGCCGGCGACGTACACCGGCGCCATTTGCCGCGTCAGCGCGGCGAGGACGAAGAAACAGCCGCCGAGCCAGAGCACGTTCGGGATCAGGATGAAGAGGTAGGGCCGCACGAAGCTCTGCCACGCAGGCGACGCCGCGACGCGCGCCGGGTCGACGCCCGGCCAGTGCGAGCCGACGACGATGCCGATCGCGACGCCGACGAAGACCATCACCAGCGTCGCCCACGCGCCGACGAGGCGGCCGAAGAAATAGTCGCGCTTGGTGATCGGCGCGCTGAAGAAAAACTGGTGAATGCCGGCCTCGAAGTCCTGCTGCACCGCGCGGCCCGAGACCGAGCCGATCACGGTGATGCCGACGAAGCCGAGGATGCCGATCGCGACCGTGAGCGCGTACGGGCCGTTGATCAGGATCTTGTCGCCGCCGAAGCTCACCGCGACGCTCGAGAGCGCGCCGCCCGCGCCCGCCATCCACAGGCCCGCGAGCACCGCGTAGAGCACGAGGTAGATCCACGTCGACGTCGCCTTCAGGCGGCGGGCGAAGTCGAACCAGGCGATCGACCAGAACGCGGAGCGCATCGCGTCAGGCCGCCGCTGCGGGAACGTCGACCGCCTCGCCGACGTAGCCGGCGATGCTCGAGAAGTAGACGTCCTCGAGCTCGGGGTCGACCGGCTCGAATCCGGGCTCGGGCGGCGCGCCGTCGCCGTACGCGCGGACGACGGTCTGTCCGGCCTGCAGTCGCGTCGAGACGAGCCGCACGCGCGACTTGATCGCCTCGACCTCGCCCTTGCCGATCGCCTTGCGCCAGATGCGACCGCGCAGGTTGGCGACGAGCGCATCGGGCTCGCCGGCGACGAGGACGCGGCCGGCGTCGATCACCGCGAGGTGGTTGCAGAGGTCGGCGACGTCGCTGACGATGTGTGTCGACAGGATCACGACGACGTCCGATGCGATGTCGGCGAGCAGGTTGTGGAAGCGGACGCGCTCCTCGGGATCGAGCCCGGCGGTCGGCTCGTCGACGATGACGAGGCGCGGGTCGCAGAGCAGGGCCTGCGCGATTCCGAAGCGCTGTCGCATGCCGCCCGAGAAGCCGCCGAGCTTCTGCTTGCGGACGGCGAAGAGATTGACGCGCTGGAGCAATGCGTGCACCGCCTCGCGGCGCGCCTTCGCGTCGACCAGGCCCTTCAGCCGCGCGAAGTGGTCGAGCAGGTCCTCGGCGCTGACGCGCGGATAGACGCCGAAGTCCTGCGGCAGGTAGCCGAGGACGCGGCGCACCGCGTCCTTGTCACGCAGCACGTCGATGTCGCCGCTGCCGTTCATCGCGGTGAGCCGCGCGCTGCCGGCGTCGGCTTCCTGCAGCGTCGCCAGCGTTCGCATCAGCGTCGACTTGCCGGCGCCGTTCGGCCCGAGCAGCCCGAACATGCCGGTCGGGATCGTGAGCGAAACGCGGTCGAGCGCGCGGACGCCGTTGGGGTAGGTCTTGGCGAGGTCGCGGATCTCGAGTCGCATGTGGTCGCTCCATCGTGCGCGGCGAGCGGCGCCCGCGGATGGCGGGCGCGCCGGCGCCGGCGCGGACGCGATTCTGCCGCCGGCTCCGCCGCGCCGTGCGGTCGTGCGACGGCCGGACACGGGTCGCGACGGGTTGCGGCTGGGCGCGACGGGCGGCGGCGATCAGTCGCGAGCTTCGCCCTCATTTCGCGCAACGCGGTGATCTCGAGCGTCGTCGAGCCGATGTCGAGTTGTCGATAGGTGCCGGTGGACAGCGGGGCGAAGTCCAGCGACGCTCTGGTCGCCGAGCGGTCGACCCGCGCTGCCGGCACGTCGTATGCCGGGAACGACGAACGACCCGCGGGGGTCGAATCGTCAAGGAGTTGAGACATGTTGCTGCGAAGACTCGCGACCGTCGCCGCGCTCGCTGCCGGCGGCTACTGGCTGAAGAAGAAGATGGGCCCGAACGTCGGGCGGGGCCCGGGCGAGCTCTCGTTCGTGCAGGACTCGATCGAGATCGACGTTCCGATCAGCACCGCCTACAACCAGTGGACGCAGTTCGAAGAGTTCCCGAGGTTCATGAAGGACGTCGAGGAGGTCCGCCAGATCGACGACACGCACCTGCATTGGCGCGCCAACATCGCCGGCAAGCCGGTCGAGTGGGACTCGGAGATCACGACGCAGATTCCGGACCGTCGCATCTCCTGGCGGAGCACGAGCGGGCCGCCGAACTCGGGCGCCGTCACCTTCGATCGCGTCACCGACCACCGGACGCGCGTGACGCTTCGGATGTCGTACCGCGCACCGGGGATCGCCGAGAAAGTCGGCGACGCGCTCGGCGTCGTGCGCGCCGAGCTGAGCGGGAACCTGCATCGCTTCGCCGACTTCATCCAGGACCGGCAGCGCGAGACCGGGGCATGGCGCGGTACCGTCGGCGGCGGCACGACGATGGCGGGTGGCAGCGGCGGTGGCACCACCGCCGCCGCGACGAGCAGCACCACGAGCAGCGGCGCCGAGGGCAGCGGCGACCGCTTCGGCGCGACGAGCACCGATCCGCGCGGCGTCAACTTCCCGTAACGCCGAGCAGCCGCGCGACCTCGGCGGCGATCGCGAGGCTCGCAGTGAGCCCCGGCGATTCGATGCCGTAGAGATTCACGAGCCCGGCGATGCGGTGCGCGTCGGGCCCTTGCAGCACGAAGTCGCGCGCGGCTTCGCCGGGAGCGGACAGCTTCGGCCGCACGCCGCTGTACGCGGGCGCGAGCGCAGCGTCGGGAAGACCCGGCCACCAACGCCGGATCGCTGCGACGAAGCGCTCGCCGCGCGACGGGTCGACGGCGTAGTCGACGGCGTCGGGAGCGATGCCGGGCGCGAGCCATTCCACGTCGGGGCCGAAGCGCGCCTGGCCGGCGAGGTCGAGCGTCAGGTGGACGCCGAGCCCGCCGGGCTCCGGGACCGGATAGATCAAGCGCGTGAACGGCGATCGTCCGGCCAGCGCGTAGTAGTTGCCCTTCGCGAAGCGCTCGGCCGGGATCGTGCCCGCGTCGAGCCCGTCGATGCGGCGCGCGAGCGACTGCGCGAACAGTCCCGCCGAGTTGACGACCGTGCGCGCCAGGAGCTCGCTCGGGTCGTCGCCGCCGACGCGCAGCACGATGCCGTCGCGGGTCACCGTCGCACCTTCGACGGGCGAGCGGACGACGAGGGTTCCGCCCGCGCGTTCGAGGTCGCCGAGGACCGCGAGCATCAACGAATGGCTGTCGATGATCCCGGTGACCGTCGAGAGCAGCGCGGCCTCGGCGTTCAGCGCCGGCTCGAGCGCGCGTGCTTCCGCCCCGCTCAGCCAGCGCAGGCCTTCGACGCCGTTCGCGATCGCGCGCGCTTCGATCGCGCGCAGCGCCTCGACCTGCGCCGCGCTCGCGGCGACGACGAGCTTGCCGCAGCGACGGTGGCCGACGCCGCGCGATTCGCAGTACGGATAGAGCAGCCGTCGTCCGGCGACGCACAGCGTCGCCTTCAGCGACCCCGGCGCATCGTAGAGGCCGGCGTGGATGACCTCGCTGTTGCGCGAGCTGGTGCCGTTGCCGATGCCGTCGGTCGCCTCGACGACGATCGTCTCGCGGCCGCGGAGCGCGAGCTCGCGGGCGCACGCGAGGCCGACGACACCGCCGCCGACGACGACGGCATCGACGCGCTCCATCGCGCGAACGTCAGGCCGGCTGCCTGAACGACTGCACCGTCTCCCACGCCGTCGCCTGCAGGTGCGCCGCGACGTCGGCGGGCAATCCGGCGGTGTACGCGTTGCCGACCGGCGAGACGCCGTACACGGTCGCGAGCACGGTGCACGCAGCGAGGTAGGTTCCGGCGAGCGTCGGGTGGCGCTTGTCGGCGACGTAGAGCTGGACGTCGGAGCGCCTCGCGATCGAGCGTGCGAACGCGTACCCCGCGGGGATGACCCTGGCGTGGTTGGCGGCCCCCGCCTTGACGTACGCGGCGGCGAGCTGCTCGGTCATCTCGGGCTTGTCGGCGTACGCCCACGACATGAAGAAGACCGGTTCGGCGCCGTGCCGGCGCGCGATCTCGCTGTCCTTCGCCGTCGTCTCGTAGAACAGCTTCGACAGCTCGGGATGGATCGGGCACTGGCTGCAGTCCATCATGATCACGACGTCGAACGGCTTGTCGAACGTGTTGAAGACGACGTTGTTGTTGCGGTCGAACGAATACGAGCCGACGCCGCCCGGCTTGAAGTGCGCCTCGAGGTCCGCCCAGTTGAGCCCCGAGCCGCTGATCGTCGCCGACGTCTGTCGGTAGCCGCGCTCGTCCGGATGCGCCGCCGCGAGCAGCTGGCCGACGTGGCCGTGCATGCTGTTGTTGTAGTAGAAGAAGCTGTTGCCGACCCAGAGCGCGGTCTTCGGCGGCGCGGCCGGCGCGCTGCGCGGCCGGGTCGTTTCGGTGGTGCTCGTCGAGCTCGTCGTGCACGCGGTCGTCGCTGCGATCGCGGCGACGCAGAGCGCAGCCGCTGCGCCGAAGTGGCTCGTCATGTCGTGTCCTCTCGAGGTCGTCGCCGCATGCTACGGCAACGGCTGCGTGTCAGCGTGCGTGCAGAGCGTCGACGAGGCGTTCGAGCTCGACCGGCTCGACGAAGAGCCTCGAAGCCGGCTGTCCGCGGCGGCGCGTGCGAGCGCAGCGGCGACCGGCCGACGGGCGGCACGCCGCGTCCGGGCGCGGGCCGACAATCGCACGATGGAAGACGCTTCGCCTGCCCTGCCGCCGCTGCCCGATCGACTCTCGGTCGATCCGCGAAGTCCGCACCACGTCGCCGCGGTCTTCGAGCATCCGATCGGCGTCCGCCTCAACGGCAAGGAGCGCCACGACGTCGAGGAGTACTGCATCAGCGAAGGCTGGGTCAAGGTGCCCGCAGGCAAGACGCTCGACCGCCACGGCCGGCCGCTCCTCCTCACGTTGAAAGGCAAGGTCGAGGCGTACTACCGCGCGCCGCAGGCGTGACCGCGGCGTTGCAGTTCCTGCGCAATCGGCGGTGCGGACGTGCCGACGCTCGCGGCGCGACCTAGAGTCGCGCGAGGCTGGCTCGTCGCCGGACCGGGAGAACTCGCATGCTCTGCAAGTCGATCGCGTTGGCGGCGTCGCTCTGCTGCGCCGCTGCGCTCGCGCAGTCGCCGCCTGTGCTGGACCTCGGCGCCGATTCGCCGCGCTGGGAGCTCGAAGGCAACGCGAAGCCCGACAAGAGGCTCGGCCGCGACTGTCTCTTTCTCGACGGCGGCGCCGGCGTCGTCCGTGACTTCGAGCTGCGCGACGGCGTCGTCGACGTCGACGTCTGGACGCCGGCGCCGCGCGGCTTCTTCGGCTTCGCGTTTCGGCTCGTCGACGACGGCGCCAACGGCGAGTGGGTCTATCTGCGTCAGCACAAGTCCGGTCAGCCCGACGCGATGCAGTACACGCCGGTGCTCGGCACCGGCCTCAACTGGCAGCTCTTCAGCGGGCCGGGATTCACGGGTGCGGTCGACATCCCGCGCGACGCGTGGTTCCACCTCCGGCTCGCGCTCACCGGTGCGCAGGCCAAGCTCTACGTCGCCGACATGGAGCGGCCGGCGCTCGTGATGGACGACTTGAAGAGCGGCGTCCAGCGCGGCCGCCTCGGCCTGATCTCGCTCACCGGTGCGTCGTGCTTCGCGAACTTCCAGGTGCGAGCGACTCCGGACGCCGCCTGGCAGCGGCACCAGCCGCCGATGCCGAAGGGAACGATCGTGCGCTGGAGCCTCTCGCCCGCCTACGACGCCGTCGCGCGCAACCTCGAGCAGCCGCTCGCGCCGGCCGAGATCGCGCAGATCGCGTGGCAGGGCGTCGAAGCCGAGCCGCCAGGGCTCGTTCTCGTCAACCGCTACCGCGAGAGCCCGCACCCGCGCGTCTCCTTCGCGAACGACTGGACGAAGCGCTTCGAGCCGCAGCCGGGGATGAAGGTCGTCTACGCGCGCGCCGTCATCGACGCCGACCGCGACGAGACGCGCAAGCTCGCGATCGGCTACAGCGACGACGTCAGCGTCTTCCTCAACGGCCGCATCCTCTGGCGAGGCCGAAGCGCGCAGAACTTCCGCGACCCGGCGTTCCTCGGCATCGTCGACGCCGAGAACGACGCCGTCTGGCTGCCGCTGAAGAAGGGCCGCAACGAGCTCGTCCTCGCGCTCAGCGAGCTCGGCGGCGGCTGGGGCTTCGTCTGCCGGCTCGGCGACCCGGCGCCCTGACGACCGACACGCAGCGCGACGCCTGCGCGCAGCGCACCTGCCGAATTCCCTCATCGCAGCCGGCGTGCCGCGTCCTACAGTGGCCAGCGGCGCCATCGGCGCATCACATCGCAGGAGGACATCAACATGCACAGACAGGTGTGGAGCTCGCTCATCGTTTCCGCTGCCGCGCTGCTCGGCGTCGGCGCGGCGAATGCGCAGACCACGGCATCGCAGCCCGCTGCAGGCGGCACCGCCGACGGCGTCCCGTTCGACGTGCCGTACGGCACGCCGATCAACCTCGAGACCGCGCGGCGCGTCATGGCTGCGGTCGAGGCCGAGGCGGCGCGGCATCGCTGGAAGCTGAACATCGCCGTCGTCGACACGCATGGCGAGCTCGTCCACTTCTCGCGCATGGACGGCGCGCAGCTCGGCTCGATCGGCGTCGCGCAGGGCAAGGCGCGCACGGCGGCGCGCTACCGCCGCGAGTCGCGCGCGTTCTACAACGCGTTCGAGACCGGGCATCCGTATGTCGCGACGCTCGATCCGACGCTGGTCGCCTCGCCCGGCGGCTTCCCCATCATCGAAGGCGGCAAGCTCATCGGCGCGGTCGGCTGCAGCGGTGGCACCGGGGACCAGGATGCGGCCGCGTGCAAGGCGGGAGCCGAGCTCGTCAAGTGACGGTCGATTGACGGCCGCCCCGGTGGCGAACGCCGGGGTACCATCCAAGCGCACGTCGAAGGGAGCAAGCGATGGCGCAACGATCGATGCAGGCAGAGCCGTACGAATTCAACTTCGACCCGAAGACGACCGCGCTCGTCGTCATCGACATGCAGCGCGACTTCGTCGAGCCTGGCGGCTTCGGCGAGGCGCTCGGCAACGACGTCTCGCCGCTGCAGGCGGTGATCGCGCCGTGCCGGCGCATGCTCGACATCGCGCGCGCGATGGGCATGTTCGTCATCCACACCCGCGAGGGCCACGCGCCCGACCTCGGCGACTGCCCGCCGTCGAAGCGCGCGCGCGGCCGCGGCAAGATCACGATCGGCGACGAGGGGCCGATGGGGCGGCTGCTCGTGCGCGGCCAGCGTGGCCACGAGATCGTCCCCGAGCTCGCGCCGATCGCCGGCGAGGCGATCGTCGACAAGCCGGGCAAGGGCGCGTTCTTCGCGACCGACCTCGACCACATCCTGCGCAACCGTGGCATCAAGTCGCTCATCGTCTGCGGCGTGACGACCGAGGTCTGCGTCACGACGACGGTGCGCGAGGCGAACGACCGCGGCTACGAGTGCGTCGTGCTCCAGGACTGCGTCGGCTCGTACTTCCCGCAGTTCCAGCGCGCCGCGCTCGACATGATCAAGGCGCAGGGCGCGATCTTCGGCTGGGTCTCCGACTCGACGCGCGCGGTCATCGCGCTGCGCAACTGACGCCC
>DATJIM010000209.1:0-4788 GCA_035493195.1 Caldimonas sp. | reverse complement strand
TTCGGCGCGTTCGCGACCAACACCGGCCCCGACGCCGGCTGGTTCGAGTACGTCCCGCTCGCCGGCCCGCAGTACGGCATCGGCAAGCGCGCCGACTTCTGGAACATGCTCGTCACCTACAGCGAGGCGATGGGGCTGATGGTCGCGGTCGACATCACGACGACGATCCTGAAGCTCCGCGCGCCGGGGATGTCGCTGCGCCAGATGCCGCTCTTCGTCTGGGCGTCGCTCGTCACCTCGGTGATGATCATCTTCGCGATGCCGCTGGTGATGCTCGGCGCGAACCTGGTGCAGTTCGACCGCATGCTCGGCACCCACTTCTTCAACCCCGCCGAGGGCGGCGACGCGCTGCTCTGGCAGCACCTGTTCTGGTTCTTCGGCCACCCCGAGGTCTATTTCATCTTCATCCCGGCGCTCGGCTTCGTCTCCGCGATCATCCCGACCTTCGCGCGCCGGCCGATGTTCGGCCACGACGCGATCGTGCTGTCGCTCGTCACGACCGGCTTTCTCTCGTTCGGGCTGTGGGTGCACCACATGTTCGCGACGAACCTGCCGGAGCTGGGAAAGAGCTTCTTCACCGCGATGAGCTTCATGATCGCGATCCCGACCGCGCTGCAGATCTTCTGCTGGATCGCGACGATCGCGGGCGGCCGCCTCGTCATGCGGACGCCGTTCCTCTTCGTGCTCGGCTTCTTCTTCGTCCTGATGATCGGCGGCCTCACCGGGATCATGCTCGGCTCGGTGCCGCTCGACCTCCAGGTCCACGACACCTACTTCGTCGTCGCGCACCTGCACTACGTGCTGATCGGCGGCGCGGTGTTCCCGCTCTTCGCCGCGCTCTACTACTGGTTCCCGAAGGTCACGGGCAAGCAGCTCGGCGAGACGCTCGGCAAGTGGCACTTCTGGCTCTTCTTCATCGGCGTCAACCTGACGTTCTTCCCGCTCCACATCCTCGGCCTCGAAGGCATGCCGAGGCGGATCTACACGTACGGCGCCGAGACCGGGTGGGAGCCGCTCAGCATGGTCTCGGCGGTCGGCCAGGTGATCAACGACGTCAGCACGCTGATCTTCGCGATCAACCTCATCCGCACCGTCTTCTTCAAGAAGGAGCGCGCGAGCGCCGACCCGTGGGGCGCGGGAACGCTCGAGTGGTCGGTCGCGTCGCCGCCGCCGCGCTGCAACTTCTTCGCGCTGCCGGTCGTCTCGTCGCGCGAGCCGCTGTGGGCGCCCCCCGCCGAGGTGACGCACGTGCAGGGGCTTTCGGCGCAGATCCGCGAAGGCCTGACGACGACGGTGATCGACGCCTTGCCCGACACGCGCTACGCCTACCCCGAGCCGGAGATCTGGCCCTTCGTCGCCGCACTCTCGGTGACGATCTGGCTCGTCTGGTCGGTGTGGTCGGTGCCGGGCTTCGTCTGGGGCCTGATCCCGCCGGCGCTCGCGTTCCTCCTCTGGTACTGGCCGAACAAGAAGGAGGCGAAGGAGGAGCTGCGTTGGGAGCGCGAGCCGTGAACGATCGGCAAGCCGCGCGGCGGCGCGAGGCGACTCCCGCGAGCATCCCCGCGGTTCGCAAGGGCGACGCGCTCGACGTCTCGGAGCTGCCGAGCTACGGCTTCGCGCACCGCAGCCTGATGTGGTGGGGCAATGCCGGAATGATGACGATCGAAGGCGTCGCGTTCGGCTTCATGGTCGTCATCTACTTCTACCTGCGCGACATCACGCGGGTCTGGCCCGACGCCGGCAGCCCGCCCGACCTGCTGTGGGGCACGGTCAACCTCGGCGTCATCCTCGCCAGCGCAGTGCCGAACTACCTCGCGCAGAAGGCGGCGCAGGACCGGTCGCTGCCCCGGGTTCGGACCTGGCTCTACGTCTGCTCGTTGTTCGGGATCGCGCTCAGCGTCGTGCGCTGGTTCGAGTTCACTGCCCTCAACGTTCGCTGGGACGACGGCGCGTACGGATCGGTCGTCTGGGTGCTGCTCGGCTTTCACAGCTTCAACCTCGTCACCGATGTCCTCGACACCTTCGTGCTGACCGCGGTCACGTACTCGAAGCCGGTCGAGGGCAAGCGCTTCGTCGACATCGCCGAGAACTGCGGCTACTGGTACTTCGTCGTGCTGACCTGGATCCCGATCTACGCGGTGATCTATTTCGGGGCGCGCGTCTAGCGATGGCGATCTGGCTCGGCCTCATCGTCGCGCCGCTGCTCGCGCTCGCCGACCAGACGGTCGCGTTCGCGCTCGTCGGCCGCGGCTGCGCGACGCAGACGACGCTCGTGCTGCACGCGTCGCACGCGATCTTCCTCGCGCTCGCCGTCGCGGCGATGGTCGTGGCGTGGCGCAAGTGGCAGGAGACGACCGCGCCCTTCGAGGGCAGCGCCGACGCCGTCCGCCAGCGCCACTTCCTCGCCGGCGTCGCGATGACGGTCGCGGCGCTCTCGGCGGCGGCGATCGTCGCGATGTGGATCCCGACCTGGCTGATCTCGCCCTGCGTCGCCTGACGGGTTCGAGTCAGGTTCAGGCCGCTACGGCTTCGTCCCGTGGCCGATCGGCGTCGACCCGACCGGGCTGTAGACGAGCCTGTGCAGGCGCCAGGCGACGAGCCGCAGCAATCCGCCGGCGGTGCGATGCAGCGTCACCAGCGGGACCGGGTCGTTGTCGCTGTCGCTCGCCGGCACCAGGCTCGCGATCCGCACCCGCGTCGGCTGCTCGCCGCTGGTCTTGGATGCGAGCACCGCGCGCGCCGCGCCGGAGCCTCCCGGCGCGGCGAAGCGCCAGGCGCCGACGGCGAGCTGGCCGAGCGTGGTCTTGTACGCGACCGCCGCATCGCAGCCATACGTCTGCAGCCGCGCGAAGGTCTCGGGCATCTCCGCGATCTCGGCCCCGGCGTACACGCTCATCGCACCGTTGGCGGCCAACGAGACGAGCTGGAGCCGCGCGGTGCTGTTCGAAGCGCCGGGCGAGACGACCGTCGCGAACACGTCGTTGCCCTGCGCGACCGACATGCCGTGGACGATGCCGACGCCGAGTGCCTTCGTCTCGGTGGCCGAGGCGAGCGACGTCACCCCCGTGGCGGCGAGGCGCCAGCTCCGCGTCTTGATCTGCCCGGCGTCGCGCCAGAGCGTGAGCGCCTTGCGCGGTTCGGCACCGTGGTGGAGCTCGTTCACGCTCGCGCACGACAGCGCCACCTTGTCTCCGGAGCCACCGCTCGCGACGACATCGGCCGACACCTCGGCCGAATCCGTCACCGCGCCGAACCAGAGGTTCCAGCCGCCGTTGGCGCTCACGGTCGTGAACGCGAACTGGCGATAGTTGTAGTAGGCGTTGACACCCGACGGGGGATTCTCGACGCCGGTCGTGACGCCGACCGAGACGACGTCGAAGCTCGCGATCGTCGACTCGACCGTTTTCGCCGCGCCGGCGACTTGACCTCCGGCGCCGTAGCCGCGCACACGCAGCGCCGAGGCGCCATCGATCCAGAGGACGACGATGCAATGGTTGTCGAAGACGACGATCCGCGTCCGCGAGCCGTGGCCGACGACGACGTCGGCGCCGCCGCCGGTGAACGTGCCGTCGCTGGCGAGCCCCCAGCTGCCGAGCTTGATCGTGCCGCTCGTCGCGCGGGCGACGTGCACCGAGCCGCTCGCAGCGTGCGCGCCGACGTCGAACTCGTCGTCGCCGGTGCCGCCGACGAGGTCGTGCGTTCCCTGCTGGGCGATGAGGTAGGACATGCGCGCCTCCTGCAGCGAAGGGACAGCCATTGGAACACCGGTGCGAGCGCCCGGCATCGGCAGTGCGAAGGAAGCGGCCTTCGGAGGGCCTATCCTCGGCGCCAACCCGACACTGCGACGCGAAGGGAGCGACCATGTTCGACCCGCAACTGATGACCGGCCAGCGCATCCTCGTCACCGGCGGCGGCACCGGCCTCGGCCAGGCGATGGCCGAGCAGTTCCTCCGCCTCGGCGCCGACGTCGCGATCTGCGGCCGCCGCAAGCAAGTCTGCGACGAGACCGCCGCCGCGTGGCGCAAACAATTTCCCGAGCGCCGCATCGACACCTTCGGCGTCGACATCCGCATCGCCGATGCCGTCGAGGAGATGGTCGACGCGCTCTGGCAGTCGGGCGGCCTCACGGGCCTCGTCAACAACGCCGCCGGCAACTTCGTCGCGCCGACCGAGAGCCTCTCGTCGCGCGCCTTCGACGCCGTCGCCAACATCGTCTTCCACGGCACGTTCTACGTGACGCAGGCGGTCGGCAAGCGCTGGGTGCAGCAGGCGAAGGCGGGCGAGTGGACGGCCGAGAGCAAGCCCTATCGCAGCGTCATGAGCATCATCGTGACGTGGGTCGAGAACGGCTCGCCCTACGTCGTGCCCTCGGCGATGAGCAAGGCCGGC
Organism: Caldimonas sp.; assembly: GCA_035493195.1. Taxonomy (GTDB): domain Bacteria; phylum Pseudomonadota; class Gammaproteobacteria; order Burkholderiales; family Burkholderiaceae_C; genus Schlegelella_A. The sequence goes on along the minus strand of DATJIM010000209.1, from coordinate 399 downwards.
ATCGAGGTGATGACCAAGTCGCTCGCGATCGAGTGGGCGCGCTTCGGCATTCGCCTCAACGCCGTCGGCCCCGGCGAGATCCCGACCGAAGGCATGAGCAAGCGCCTCAACCCCGGCGAGGAGCCCGGCGCGCGCTCGCGCGAGCGCAACCCGATGGCGCGGCCGGGCAGGATGAGCGAGCTGCAGAACCTCGCGACCTTCCTGATGGCGCCGGGGCAGTGCGACTGGCTGACGGGCCAGAGCATCTTCATGGACGGTGGCCACGCGCTCGCCACGGGCGGCAACTTCTACGAGCTGCGCACGTGGAGCGAGGCGGACTGGCGGCAGGCACGCGAGGCGATCGAGAAGCAGAACGCGAAGGACAAGGCGCAGCGCTGAGGCGGGCGCGTCAGCGCGCCG
>DATJIM010000208.1:0-3612 GCA_035493195.1 Caldimonas sp. | reverse complement strand
CCCGGGGCGATCTTCTCGATCGGCGCGGTGAGCTTGGCGTTGACCGGGCCCTTGCCGTCGATCGGCGCGCCGAGCGCGTTGACGACGCGCCCCTTCAGCTCGGGGCCGATCGGCACTTCGAGGATGCGCCCCGTCGTCTTGACGGTGTCGCCTTCGGAGATGTGCTCGTACTCGCCGAGGATGACGACGCCGACCGAGTCGCGCTCGAGGTTGAGCGCGAGGCCGAACGTCGGCTGGCCGTCGGGAGTCGGCGGGAACTCGAGCATCTCGCCCTGCATCGCCTCGGAGAGACCGTGGACGCGGCAGATGCCGTCGGTCACCGAGACGACGGTGCCCTGGTTGCGGATGTCGGCCGAGACGGCGAGCCCTTCGATTCGGCTCTTGATCAGCTCGGAGATTTCGGCGGGGTTGAGTTGCATGTCGGGCTCCGCTCTGCGGTCTTTGCAGGCTGGTTGATTCGGATCGGTTCGACGCCGGCGCGATGTCGCGCAGCGTCAGGCGGTAAGCGCCACCTTCATCTGTTCGAGCCGGGCGCGGATCGAGGTGTCGAGCACCTCGTCGCCGACGACGACGCGAACGCCGCCGATCAGCTCCGGGACGACGATGACGCTGGCGTCGAGCTTGCGGCCGAAGCGGCGCTCCATCGCCGTCTTCACGGCGGCGAGCTGGCCGTCGTCGATCGGGAACGCGCTCTCGATCGTCGCGTGCGAGACGCCGCTCTTCGAATCGACGAGCTCCTGGAACTGCGTCGCGATCTCGGGCAGCGCGGCGAGGCGACCGTTGTCGATCACCGCGCGCAGCAGGTTCTTCGCGGCGTCGCTGAACGGCGCGCCGGTCGGCGTGCGCGCGACGCCGGTGATCAGGTCGAAGACCTGCTGCGGAACGATCTTCGGGCTGTCGGCGAACCGGCGCATCTGCGCGTTCGCGGCGACGTCGGCGAGCGAGCGGATCTCGCCCGCGAGCGTCTGCGCGCTGCCGTTCGCCGACGCCTTCATGAGCGCTTCGGCGTACGGCCTTGCGATGGTGGCGAGCTCGGCCATGGCGTCAGCTCCGCGCGCTCACAGCTGCGCCTGCAGCTGACCGAGGAGGTCGGCGTGGGTGCGCGCGTCGACCTCGCGGCGAAGGATCTGCTCGGCACCGCGCACCGCCAGGGAGGCGACCTGCTCGCGCAGCGTCTCGCGCGCGCGCGCGGCTTCCTGCTCGGCCTCGGCACGCGCGGCGGCGATGATCTTCACGCCTTCCTCGTTGGCGCGCGACTTGGCCTCCTCGATCATCGACTGCGCGAGGCGCTCGGCATCGGCGAGACGCTGCGCGGCGTCGGTGCGCGCCGCCGAGAGCTCCTCCTCGGCGAGCTTGTTCGCCGACGCCAGCTCGGCCTTGGCCTTGTCGGCCGCCGACAGCCCTTCGCGGATCTTCGCCGCGCGCTCGTCGAGCGCGGCGGTGATCGGTGGCCAGATGAACTTCATCGTGAACAGGGCCAGGATCACGAAGACGATCATCTGGATCCAGAACGTTGCGGTGATGCTCACGGTTTGCTCGCTGAATGGTTCTCGAAGCCGGCGCTCGCGCCGGCACACGGTCGTCTGCCGATTACTTCGGCAGGGCGGCGATCTGCGCGAGGAACGGGTTCGCGGTCGTGTACCAGAGCGCGATGCCCGCGCCGATGATGAACGACGCGTCGATCAGGCCGAGCAGCAGGAACACCTTGGTCTGCAGCACGTTCATCAGCTCGGGCTGACGCGCCGCCGATTCGAGGTACTTGCTGGCCATGATGCCGACGCCGACGCAGGCGCCGAGCGCGCCGAGGCCGATCATGAGGCCGGCGGCGACGGCGACGAGACCAATGAGTTCCATGTTGACTCCAGAGTTGTTGTGAAACGAAAGGGAAACGAGAGCGATCAGTGCGCTTCGTGCGCCTGGCCGATGTAGACCAGCGTCAGCATCATGAAGACGTAGGCCTGCAGGATGATGATCAGGATGTGGAAGATCGCCCAGGCGGTGCCGGCGACGATGTGCAGCAGCGCCAGCGCGAAGCCGGTGAGCGTGAACGCGAACGCACCGCCCAGCAGGGCGATCAGCAGGAAGATCAGCTCGCCGGCGTACATGTTGCCGAACAGCCGCATGCCGTGCGAGACCGTCTTCGACACGAACTCGACGAGCTGCATCGCGAAGTTGACGACCGACATCACGATGAAGCCGAGCCACGTCAGCGGGTTCGCGGTGACCTTGACGTTGCCGAACGGCGCCGTGTAGAGCTCGTGCAGCCAGCCGCCGAGGCCCTTGATCTTGACGCTGTAGATCAGGACCAGGAAGAGCACGCCGACCGAGAGACCCATCGTGATCGAGAGATCGGCGGTGGGCACGACGCGCAGGTAGGCATGCGCCGGGTCGCGGCCCGTGGCCGCGTAGGCCTTGCCCCAGAGCCACGGCAGCAGGTCGACCGGCAGCAGGTCCATCGTGTTGAGCAGGACGACCCAGACGAAGACCGTGAGCGCGAGCGGCGCGACGAACTTGCGGCTGCCGCTGTGGTGGACGATGCCCTTGGCTTCGTTGTCGACCGCTTCGAGCAGGAACTCCACCGCCGCCTGGAAGCGGCCGGGGACGCCCGAGGTCGCCTTGCGCGCGGCGGTCCAGAGCAGCAGGCAACCGACCACGCCGAGGACGATCGAGATGACGACCGAGTCGAAGTTGATGACCGAGAAGTCCACCAGTCCCTTCGGCTTGCCGGTGCCGAAATGGGTCAGATGGTGGATGATGTATTCGCCGGGCGTGAGAGCGTGTTCTTCAGCGGCCATCGCGTGGATCCGGATCGTTGTATTCGACGAGATTCAATTCGCTCGGTGTGCGCCGGCCGCATCCCCTGCCGGGCCGCGCCAGAGCAGCGCGAACCAGTACGACTGCATGCACAACACCATCGACGCCAGCAACGCGGGCCAGACGACACCCGGGACGATGCGCGCGGCGAGCACGAGCATCGCGACCGAAAGCGCCACCTTGACCAGCTCCCACCACAGCATGCTGGCGGCGCTGATCGCGGGCGACAACGACGAGAGTCTGCTCGTCGCGCCGCGCGCCATCAAGGCCCCCGGCACCGCGACCACCGCGGCACCGTAGAGCGCCGAGACGGCCGCGATGCTACCGCCGACGAGCCAGGCGACCGCGACCGCGACTGCGCCGAGCACGAGCTGCGCCGCGATCACCCGCCACGGCGAAAGCTGCGGGTTGCGGAGGCGAAAGGCCTCCGCCTCGGCAGGCGTCAGACGGTGAAACGGTCGCTCGTCGGCATCGTCGTCGAAGCCGTGCGAAGCGGGTGTGCGAACGTCGCCGCCGCTGACCGCGTCGAGACGAAGGCGCGACGCAGCGACTTTCAGCACAGCCCAAGATTATACGTATAAACCCGCGCGGCTCGCGACGCCACGCACCTGCGAGCGCAAGGCGCGCAGCGTCGCGGTCGCGCGTTCGATCGCATGCCATCATCGCGCGCCGTCCGATGCCGCAGCCGCTCCACCGTGCCGCCAGATTCGTCGCCGTCGCGCTCGCCGGCTGCTTCGCGATCGCGATGACGCGCGGCGACACTCCCGGCGACGGCGGCGCGCCACGCCGCGGCGACCG
>DATJIM010000207.1:0-3518 GCA_035493195.1 Caldimonas sp. | reverse complement strand
GTTGAGCTCGGCCGACCAGCCGAGCGCGCCCTCGTAGACCTTGTTCCAGAACATCGCCGAGCCTTCGGCGCGGACGCCGAGCGCGACGAAGATCGGCAGCAGATCGGCGGGGACGTACGGCCAGGGCGCGGCCTCGACCTTCTGCAGCAGGTTGCCGGCGATCGCGCCGCGCACGCGCAGCCGCCCTGCGACGTGCGCGCGACTGAAGCCGTCGCGATGCTCGAGCTCGACGCCGAACTTGGCGAACGTGCGATCGAGCAGGGGGAACTGGTCGACGACGCCGTTCTTCACCACGACGTCGCCGCCCGTCACGGCGCTCAGCGCGAGAAACGTCGCCACCTCGTGGAAATCGTCGTCGAACGTGTATTCGGTCCCGCCGAGCGCGTCGACGCCCTCGATCTGCAGCTGCGAGCTGCCGCAGCCGGTGATTCGCGCTCCCATCCGGACCAGGAAGCGGCAGAACTCCTGCACATGAGGCTCGCACGCCGCGTTGACGAGCCGCGAACTGCCCCGCGCGAGCACCGCGGACATCACGAAGTTCTCGGTCGTCGTCACCGACGCGTACTCGAGCCAGTGATCGCTGCCGGTGCACGGGCGCGAGGTGCGGATCGTCGTCGCGTGGTGCTGCAGCTCGACTTCGGCGCCGAAGGCGAGGAAGACGTCGATGTGCGGATCGATCTCGCGCACGCCGAGCGCGCAGCCGGTGATGTCGTCGTCGACCCGCGCCTTGCCGAAGCGATGCAGCAGCGCCGGCACCAGCATGATCGACGAGCGCATGCCGTCGGGCAGGCGCGCGGCGTCGGCGTCGATTGCGTCGTGATGCCGCAGCTTCAGCGCTCCCGCCGCGAAGTCGGCCTCGACCGACGAGCCGAGACTCTCGAAGAAGCGCAGCAGCTTGCGAACGTCGACGATGTCGGGCACGCGGTGCAGCGTCACGGTCTCGCGCGTGAGCAGGGTCGCGCACAGGATCGGCAGCACCGCGTTCTTGTTGGCGGCAGGCGAGATCGCGCCTCTGAGGGGAACGCCACCGTGGACGACGAGATGGCTCATCGCAGACTCCGTTCAGACCGGTGCACGCGAGTCTCGGCGCGGGCGGTGAATGGCGAATGAAGTCGAGGTGAAGGCGCCGCAGGCGGCTGAGGCGGCCTTCGGCGCGGCACGCCGCGCAGCTTGACGCCACGCGGCATGAGCGCACAGTCGGCGTTGCGGCACCGGTCCGCCGCCCGACTGAAGGAGCTGCCATGAAGCCCATGCTGCGTTCACTTCCGCTGCTCGCCGCGGTTGCCCTGCATGCGCCTGCTTTCGCCGACGAGAGCCACGCGCACGGCGGTCACCTCGGCAAGGTGTCGTTTCCGACGAGCTGCGATCCCAAGGTCCAGCCGGCATTCGAGCGTGCGGTGGCGATGCTGCACTCGTTCTGGTATTCGGCCGGCGAGCAGGCGTTCCGTGACGTCCTCAGGGACGATCCCGCCTGCGCCATCGCCACCTGGGGGATCGCCTCGATCCTGATGTCGAACCCGCTCGCCGGCCAGGGTGCGTCGCCGAAGGGCGCCGAATCGGCACAGGCCGCGCTCGACGAAGGCCGCCGCATCGGCGCAAAGACCGCGCGCGAGCGCGACTACATCGAGGCTGCCGCGGCGTACTACCAGGACTTCGCCAAGCGCAGCGAGCGCGAGCGCCAGGTCGCGCGCGCTCGCGCCTACGAGGCGGTCGCGCAGCGCTATCCCGACGACGACGAGGCGCAGATCTTCATGGCGCTCTACACCGCGGCGACGCAGACCCAGGCCGACCAGACGTATGCCGCCTACCTCAAGGCCGCCGCGATCCTCGAGGAGCAGTTTCGCAAGTACCCCGACCACCCCGGCGTGGCGCACTACCTGATCCACAGCTACGACGCGCCGCCGATCGCCGACAAGGGGCTCGTCGCGGCGCGCCGCTACGCCGGGATCGCGCCCGACGCACCGCACGCGCTCCACATGCCCTCGCACATCTTCACCCGCGTCGGTGCGTGGCAGGAGTCGGCGGCGACAAACCTGCGCTCGCGCGAGGCGGCCAGAGCCGGCAACGAGCCCGACGAGGCGTACCACGCATCCGACTACCTGGTCTACGCCTATCTGCAGCTCGCGCGCGACGCAGAGGCGCGCCGCGCCATCGACGAGGCGATGAAGGTGCCCGGCATCAGCCCTCGCTTCGTCGCGCCGTACGCGATCGCGGCGATGCCCGCGCGCTACGTGTTCGAACGCGGCGCCTGGTCGGAGGCCGCGGCGCTGCGGCCGCTCGGCAGCAACTATCCGTTCGTCGAGGCGATCACGTATTTCGCGCGCAGCGTCGGCGAGGCGCGCAGCGGCGATCTCGCCGCGGCACGCCGCGATGCCGAGCAGCTGCAGGTGCTGCAGGCCGCGCTCGCCGCCGCCAACAACGGCTACTGGGCGACCGAGGTCGAGGTGCAGCGGCTGGCGGCGACGGCGTGGATCGCGCTCGGCGAAAGCAGGGCCGACGAGGCGCTCCGGGCGATGCGCGCCGCCGCGGATCTCGAGGATCGCAACGAGAAGCACATCGTGACGCCGGCGCGCATCGTCCCGGCGCGCGAGCTGCTCGGCGACATGCTGCTCGAGCTCAAGCAGCCAGCTGTCGCGCTGCGCGAGTTCGAGGCATCGCAACAGCGCGAGCCGAACCGCTTCCGCAACTATTTCGGCTCGGCGCGCGCCGCCGAGATGGCCGGCGACCGCGCCAAGGCAACGGCCTACTACCGGAAGCTCCTCGAGCTCGCGCGCGACGCCGACTCGCCGCGGCCGGAGCTCGCGACTGCCCGCACGCTCGCCCAGCGCTAGGCGCAGGCAGCGCTAGCCGACCGCGGCCTTGTCCGCGGTCCAGCGGCGAAGCGTCTCGCGCGCGAGGTTCTTCGCCGGGTCCATCGCCGCGTCGTGGCCGGCTCGTTTCGCGCACAGCTCGATGACGTAGCCGTTCGGATCGCGGAAGTAGATCGAGTCGATGAAGCCGTGATCGGAAATGCCGCGCGTCTCGATGCCCGCCGCCTTGCCCTTGGCCATCATCTCCGCGAGCACCGGCGGCGCGACCTCGAGCGCGATGTGCAGGTCGTAGTCGTGCTGCGGCTTCCATTCGAACGACAGGTCGGGCGCCTCGAAGAACGCCAGGTACGAGCCGTCGTCGAGGCGGTAGAACGTGTGCAGCACCGCCGTCCGGCGGCCAGTCTTCGTCTCGCCGATCTCGAGGCTGCCGGCGAGCGGCAGGCCGAGGAAGTCCTCGTAGAAGCGCCGCGTCTGCTCCGAGTCGCGGCAGCGGTACGCGTTGTGGTGCAGCCCCTTGATCATGTTCCTTCTCCGATGGCGCGCCGGATCGCCGCTGCTAGACACGCACGAACGACTTGCCTGTGTTCGGCTCGACGACGTACTTGTAGTAGGCCTCGTTGACCTTGCTCCAGTTCTTGAGCGCCTTCATGTTGCCGAGCCAGCGCGTGATGTTCGGGTACGCGCGCAGGTCGCAGCCGGTGGCGTCGC
>DATJIM010000206.1:0-7887 GCA_035493195.1 Caldimonas sp. | reverse complement strand
TGTCGGCGTGCGAGGGGGCGCTGCTCGTCGTCGACGCCAGCCAGGGCGTCGAGGCGCAGACGGTCGCCAATTGCTACACCGCGCTCGAGCTCGGGGTCGAGGTCGTCCCGGTGCTGAACAAGATGGACTTGCCGCAGGCCGATCCCGAGCGCGCCCGCGCCGAGATCGAGGACGTGATCGGCATCGACGCCGACGACGCCATCCCGTGCAGCGCGAAGACCGGCGAAGGCATCGACGACGTCCTCGAGGCGATCGTCCACCGGATGCCGGCGCCGCGCGGCCGCCCCAACGCGCCGCTGCGGGCGATGATCATCGACTCGTGGTTCGACAACTACGTCGGCGTTGTCATGCTGGTGCGCGTGGTCGACGGCGAGCTCGTGCGCGGCGAGCGCATCCGGATGATGGCGACGGACGCGGTCTACGGCGCCGACCAGCTCGGCGTCTTCACGCCCAAGGCGGTCGCGCGCGACCGCCTGTCCGCAGGCGAGGTCGGCTTTCTCATCGCCGGCGTCAGGGAGCTGCAGGCGGCGCGCGTCGGCGACACGATCACCGCCGAGAAGAAGCTGCCGAACAACGCCGGCGTCGCGACCGAGCCGCTGCCCGGCTTCAAGGAGATCCAGCCGCAGGTCTTCGCCGGTCTCTACCCGACCGAGGCGAGCGAGTATGACCAGCTCCGCGACGCCCTCGAGAAGCTCAAGCTCAACGATTCTTCGCTGCGCTACGAGCCCGAGGTCAGCCAGGCGCTCGGCTTCGGCTTTCGCTGCGGGTTCCTCGGGTTGCTGCACATGGAGATCGTCCAGGAGCGGCTCGAGCGCGAGTTCGACCAGGACCTGATCACCACGGCGCCGTCGGTCGTCTACGAGGTCCAGCTCAACAACGGCGAGGTGCTCAAGGTCGAGAACCCGTCGCGGATGCCCGACCTCGGCCGCATCGCCGAGATCCGCGAGCCGATCGTCACGGTGCGGCTCTACATGCCGCAGGAGTACGTCGGCCCGGTGATGACGCTCGCCAACCAGAAGCGCGGCGCCCAGGTGAACATGTCGTACCACGGCCGCCAGGTGCTGATCACCTACGAGATGCCGCTCGCCGAGATCGTGCTCGACTTCTTCGACAAGCTGAAGAGCGTATCGCGCGGCTACGCGTCGATGGACTACGAGTTCAAGGAATACCGCGCCGCCGACGTCGTCAAGGTCGACATCCTGCTGAACGGCGACAAGGTCGACGCGCTCGCGCTCATCGTCCACCGCAGCCAGTCGCAGTTTCGCGCGCGCGCGATCGTCGCCAAGATGCGCCAGCTGATCGCCCGCCAGATGTACGACGTCGCCGTGCAGGCGGCGATCGGGGCCAACATCATCGCGCGTGAGACAATCAAGGCGCTGCGCAAGAACGTGATTGCCAAGTGCTACGGCGGCGACATCACGCGCAAGAAGAAGCTCCTCGAAAAACAGAAGGCCGGCAAGAAGCGCATGAAGCAGATCGGCTCCGTCGAGGTGCCGCAGGAAGCGTTCCTGGCCATCCTCCAGGTGGAAGACTGATGGGATTGCTCACCGCGGCGCTCTACGCGTGTCTGGCCGTGTTCGGCATCGGCTGGTACTTCAACCGCTGGTCGGGCAACTTCTCGCTGCTGCTGTTCATCCTCACCGTCGTCACGTTCGTGTATTGGCTGGCCGAGCGCTTCTACTTCGCACCGCGCCGCGTGACCGCGGTTTCGACGTTCGAGCAGCAAGACGCGGCGCGCCGCGAAAGCCTGGCGCGCCAAGGCATCACGCGCGTCGACGACAACGTCGCGGCGACGCGCCAGGCGCTGCTGCTCCAGCCCTGGTGGCTCGATTGGACCGCCGGCCTCTTCCCGGTGATCCTGGTTGTCTTCCTGCTCCGCTCGTTCCTGTTCGAGCCGTTCAAGATCCCGTCCGGCTCGATGATGCCGACGCTCCTCGTCGGCGACCTCATCCTCGTCAACAAGTTCCACTACGGCATTCGTCTGCCGGTGATCAACAAGAAGATCGTCGACAACCACGACCCGGAGCGCGGCGACGTCATGGTGTTCCGCTTCCCCAAGGATCCGAGCACCGACTACATCAAGCGCGTCGTCGGGCTGCCCGGCGACGAGGTCGTCTTCCGCGACCAGCAGCTGTTCGTCAACGGCCAGCAGGTCCCTGCCGAGCCGCTGCCGCCGCCCGGGTTCTACGACGAGGAAGCACGTCGTTACGTCCCCGAATTCAAGGAGAAGCTCGGCAAGGTCGAGCACAGGATCCTCATTAATCCTCAGTCCGCGCAGTTTTGGAAAAGCCAGGAGGACAACCAGTTTCCCTTCCGCGAGAACTGCCGCTACAGTGCCGAGGGCGTCGCCTGCAAGGTGCCGCCGGGCAACTATTTCATGATGGGCGACAACCGCGACAACTCGCTCGACTCGCGCTATTGGGGCTTCGTCCCCGACCGGAACATCGTCGGCAAGGCATTCCTGATCTGGATGAACTTCGGCGATCTCAAGCGAGTCGGGTCGTTCCGGTGAGGCGCGAGCCGTCGCCGGCGAGGCGCGGGGGAAGGGGCGGATGATCGGCAATGCGGGCCGCCAGCGCGGCGTCACCCTGTTCGGGCTCCTGTTCTGGGCCGTGATCATCGGTTTCGGGGCGCTCATCGGCATGCGGGTGCTGCCTGCGGTGAACGAGTACTTCACCATCAAGCGCACGGTCAACAAGATCGCCACCGAGGGCTCGACGGTCGCCGAGATCCGCTCCGCCTTCGACAAGCAGAAGGACATCGAGTACTCGATCGTCTCGATCACCAGCAAGGACCTTGTCATCACCAAGGAAAACGAAAAGGTGGTCGTATCCTTCGCGTACGACAAGGAAGTGGAACTTGTGAAGCCGGTTTTCCTTCTCATCAAGTTCGAGGGCCGGTCGAACAACTAGTCTCCCGGTCCGCCGTCTTTCGCCCGGAGCCACCTCGAAGGCATGGAATCGCGACTCGTCGCTCTTCAGCAGCGCATCGGCCACCGTTTCAGCGACCCCGCGCTCCTGGAACGCGCGCTCACCCACAGAAGCTTCGGCGCCGACCACAACGAGCGCCTCGAATTCCTCGGCGACGCCGTCCTGAGCCTGGTGGTCTCGAGCCTGCTCTTCGACCGCCTCGGCGACTCGGACGAAGGCGACCTGACACGGGTGCGCGCGCACCTCGTGCGCGAAGACAGCCTCTACCGTGCCGCGCTCCAGCTCGGGCTGCCCGAGTCGCTGCGTCTCGGCGAGGGCGAGGCGCGCGGCGGCGGCGCGATGCGCTCGTCGATCCTCGCCGATGCGCTCGAAGCGCTCATCGGCGCCACCTTCCTCGACGGCGGTCTGCAGGCGGCGCGTCGGCTCGTGCACAGCCTGTTCGGCGAAGTCATCGAGACGACCGAAGTCGGCAGCTGGGCGAAGGACGCCAAGACCGAGCTGCAGGAGTGGCTGCAGGCGCGACGCATTCCGGTGCCCACCTACCGCATCCTCGCGACGCGCGGCCAGGCGCACGCGCAGACCTTCGAGGTCGAGTGCGCGGTGCCGGCACTCAGCCTGCAGGAGACCGGCGAGGGCAAGTCGCGCCGCGCCGCCGAGCAGGAAGCCGCCCGGCGCATGCTCGACGCGCTGCGCGCGAGCGACGAGCCGGGGAGCCCGCTCCGGTCCTGATGGTCACCGACGGGCCGGCGGCCCTGCGTTGCGGCCTGGTCGCGATCGTCGGCCGGCCCAACGTCGGCAAGTCGACGCTCATCAACGCGCTCGTCGCGCAGAAGATCAGCATCACGTCGAACAAGGCGCAGACGACGCGGCATCGGATCACCGGCGTGCGCACGGTCGGCGCGAGCCAGTTCGTCTTCGTCGACACGCCCGGCTTCCAGACCCGCCACGCGGCGGCGCTGAACCGCTCGCTCAACCGCGCCGTCACCGGCACGCTCGCCGACGTCGACCTCGTCCTGCTCGTCGTCGAAGCGGGCAAATGGGGAGCGCAGGACGCCGCGGTGCTCGCCCTCGTCGAGCCTTCGAAGCCGGTGTTCCTCGTCGCCAACAAGCTCGACCTCGTCGGCCGCCGCGCCGATCTCGCACCGTGGCTGCAGGAGATGCAGCAGCGCCACGCCTTCGCCGAATTCGTGCCGATGAGCGCGACGCGACGCGCCGACGTCGACCGCCTGCTCGCGATCGTCGAGCCGTACTTGCCCGAGCAGCCGTGGCTCTATGCCGAGGATGCGCTCACCGACCGCAGCGACCGCTTCCTCGCCGCCGAGGTCGTCCGCGAGAAGCTGTTCCGCCTCACCGGTGACGAGCTGCCGTACACGTCGACCGTCGTCGTCGACCGTTTCGAGGAAGAAGGCGAGCTGCGCCGAATCGCGGCGACGATCGTCGTCGAGCGCGAAGCGCACAAGGGCATGGTGATCGGCGCCGGCGGCGAACGGCTGAAGCGGATCGGAGCCGAGGCGCGCCAGGAGCTCGAGCATCTGCTCGAAGCGCGCGTGTTTCTCGAGCTGTGGGTCAAGGTGCGAAGCGGTTGGGCCGACGACGAAGCGCATCTGCGCTCGTACGGCTATGAGTAGCGCGCATCACCGGTCGCAGGCAGGCGACCGCCGCGGCCGCTGAAGATGGCGAGCCGCGCCGCGCGCCACGCGCCGCTCGCAGCGTACGTGCTGCACCGCTACGACTGGAGCGAGTCGAGCCTCATCCTCGACCTCTTCACGCGCGAGCAGGGCAGGATCGCCGTCGCAGCGAAGGGCGCCAAGCGGCCGTTCTCGCAGCTGCGCAGCGTGTTGCTGCCGTTTCAGCGCCTGCACGTCGCGCTCGGCCGCGACCCCGCGGGCGACGAGTCGCGCGACGTGCACACGCTGCGCGCCGCCGACTGGGCCGGGGGCCATGCGATGCTGACCGGTCCGGCGCTCTTCAGCGGCTTCTACGTCAACGAGCTGCTGATGAAGCTGCTCGCTCGCCACGACCCGCATCCGAAGCTCTTCGACGTCTACGGCGGGACCGTCGCCGCGCTCGGCGACGCCGACGACGCGGCGGCACAGGCGGCGCTGCGTGCGTTCGAGATCGTCCTCTTGCGAGAGATCGGGCTGCTCCCGGATCTCGCGATCGAGACCGCCTCGAGGCGGGCAGTCGTCGCACCGCGACGCTACCTCGTCGTCGCCGAATCCGGCGTCGTCGAGTCCGAAGGCGGACGCGAGGCGACCGCGAGCGGCGCGACGCTCGCCGCGCTCGAGGCAGCGCTCGCCGGCGGCGACCTGCGCACGCTGCAGCGCGCCGCAGGCGAGGCGCTCGCCGAGCTGCGGCCGCTGCTGCGCGCGCAGCTTCACTATCATCTCGGCACTTCGCAGCTGCGCACGCGCCAAGTGATGCTGGAATCGCAGGCGCTCGAACGATGAATCCCCTCGTCACGACCGGAAGCGACTCCCGCCGCGCGACGACCGCGCTCTCGGTCAACGTCAACAAGATTGCGCTGCTGCGCAACCAGCGCGCGCTCGCGATCCCGAGCGTCGTCGGCCTGTCGCGGATCGCGCTCGAGGCGGGCGCCGACGGCGTCACCGTCCATCCGCGCCCGGACGAGCGCCACATCCGCGGCGCCGACGTCGAGGCGCTCGCGGCGCTGCTCGCCGACTGGCCCGAAGCCGAGTTCAACATCGAAGGCAATCCGTTCCACAACCTGCTGCCGCTGGTGCGCGCGACGCGTCCCGACCAGTGCACGTTCGTTCCCGACGCGGTCGGCCAGTCGACTTCGGACCATGGCTTCGACCTCGCGCGCGACGGCGAGCGGCTCGCCCCGTTCATCGCCGAGGCGCGCGCGCTCGGCGTTCGCGTCAGCGTCTTCATGGACGCAGATCCCGCTGCGATGGAGCGCGCGCGCGCGCTCGGCGCCGATCGGGTCGAGCTCTACACCGAGCCGTACGCCGCGGCGTTCGGCACCGCCGGCGAGGTCGCCGAGCTGGCGCGTTTTCGCGGCGCTGCCGAGGCGGCGCAACGCGCCGGACTCGGCGTCAACGCCGGCCACGATCTCAACCGCGACAACCTCGGCGCCTTCCTGGCCGCCGTTCCCGGCGTCCTCGAGGTCTCGATCGGCCATGCGCTGATCGCCGACGCGCTCGAGTTCGGGATGGCGGAGACGGTGCGTGCGTATCGCCGCGCGATCGACCTCGCGCAAGCGCGATGACGGGCTCCCGAGTTCCGTGCAGTCGCTGCCCTCCGAGGGGGCGCTCGGCGTCCTTCGGGCGGCCGCGCGGACGCCGGTGATCTACGGCATCGGTACCGACATCTGCGACATCCGTCGCATCCGCGGCGTGCTCGGGCGTCGCGGCGACGCGTTTGCCGAGCGGGTCCTCGGCGGGCATGAGCTCGACGTCTTCCGCGCCCGCCGCGCCCAGTTCGAGGAGCGCGGCGTTCGCTACCTGGCGACGCGCTTTTCCGCCAAGGAGGCGTTCTCGAAGGCGATCGGGCTCGGCATGCGGATGCCGATGACGTGGCGCGGCTGCGAGATCGCCAACCGCGCGAGCGGCAAGCCCGAGATTCGCTTGAACGGCGCGCTCGCCGACTGGTTCGCGGCGCGCGGCCTGCGCGCGCACGTCAGCGTGACCGACGAGTCCGAGTACGCGGCGAGCTTCGTCGTCGTCGAACAGGAGCCTGCGCCGTGACGTCCGCCCACGCCCCCGTCGTGCTCGACGTCGCCGGCCTCGCGCTCGACGACGACGACCGCCGCCGGCTCGCGCATCCGCTCACCGGGGGCGCGATCCTGTTCGCGCGCAACTGGCGCGACCGCCGTCAGCTCGTCGAGCTCGTCGCCGAGATGAAGGCGATCCGTCCCGACCTGCTCGTCTGCGTCGACCATGAAGGCGGCCGCGTGCAGCGCTTCCGCAGCGACGGCTTCACGCCGATCGCGCCGATGCGCCGGCTCGGCGAGATGTGGATGGACGACGCGCACGGCGCCCGCGGCAGCGGCGCGATGCGTGCGATCGAAGCGGCGCGCGCCGCCGGCCACGTCCTCGGCGCCGAGCTGCGCGCGTGCGGCGTGGACCTCAGCTTCACGCCGGTGCTCGACCTCGACCACGGCGGCAGCAGCGTGATCGGCGACCGCGCGTTCCACCGCGATCCGCGCGTCGTTTCGGTGCTCGCGCAAAGCCTGATCCTCGGGCTGCTGCAGTCGGGGATGCGCAACTGCGGCAAGCACTTTCCCGGCCACGGCTTCGTGCGCGCCGACAGCCACTTCGACGTTCCCGTCGACGAGCGTCCGCTCGCCAGGATCCTCGCCGACGACGCGCGGCCGTACGAGTGGCTCGCGGGAGCGCTCGCGAGCGTGATGCCCGCTCACGTCGTCTACCCGAAGGTCGACGACCAGCCAGCGGGCTTCTCGCAGCGCTGGCTGCGCGAGATCCTGCGTGTCGAGCTCGGCTTCGATGGCGCCGTCTTCAGCGACGACCTCAGCATGGCTGGCGCGCGTCGCGTCGGCGGGGTCGAGGTGACGTACGCCGAGGCGGCAGCGCTGGCGCTCTCCGCCGGCTGCGACCTCGTGCTGCTCTGCAACCAGTCGGTCGACGGCGGTGCCGCCGTCGACACGCTGCTCGACGGCCTGCTCGAATCCCAGCCGCGCGGCGAGTGGCAGTTCGATCCGGACAGCGAGGCGCGCCGGCTCGACCTGCTGCCGCAGACGGCGCCGATCAGTTGGGACGACCTGATGCACCGGCCGTCCTACCAGCACGCCCTCGAGCGCCTGCCCTGAAAACGGCCCGACGCCGCCGAGCCCGGGAGGGCTGCGGCGGCGTCTTGGGGCGCGCGTCGGACAAGACGTCAGGCGCGGCCCTGGGTCTCCTGTGCGGCCGTCTCGAACGGCAGCTTGACCTGGGCGAGATCCTTCTTCGTCTCGACCATCACGAGCGGACCGTCG
>DATJIM010000205.1:0-10601 GCA_035493195.1 Caldimonas sp. | reverse complement strand
AAGTACGCGATCTGCACCGACGTCGCGAGCAGCTGGCCGTTCGTGCCGTAGAGCTCCGCGGTCTGGTCGCCGAAGCTGCGGTGAAAGACACGGGCGTCGGCGACCGCGGCGAGCGGCGCGCTGCCGTGCGCGGCGAGCTCGTCGGCGCTGGCGTGGAAGTACGTCGTCATCGACACCGTGCCGAACGGCGGGACGCGGCCGATCACCTGGAAGAGGCGCCCGAAGAACGCATCGCTCATCGCGAGCAGCGAGACGAAGTCCAGCTCGCGCGGCCGGTCGTCCTGCAGCCAGAGCACCGAGCGCGGCGAGCGCGGCGGATCGAACCGCTGCTCGCTCGGCTCGAACACGCCCTCGGCGAAGCGAAAGCCGTACTGCGCGATCCACGACAACGCGTTGCGCTGGGCGAACGGCGCCATCGTCGCGGGCGGCGGCAGCGGCGGCGGCTGTGCCGGCTGGTGTTGCCAGCTCTCGCGCCGCGCCGCGGTGACGATGCTCGCGGTCAGCACCGCGTCGTCGGCGTCGTCCTGGCGGAATTCGACCTGCCAGTGCTGGCTCGAGCGGTTCGCACGCGCGAGGCGGACGTGGACGGCGAACTCGCCGCGCTCGATCGGCGCGCAGAAGTTGACCGTCGCTGCCAGCGGATCGCCTTGTCGTCGCGGGTGCTCGAGGACCGCGCGCAACGCCGTCGCCGCCGAGGCGCCACCGAACGGGCCGATGAAGGTCCAGTAGGCGTCGTGCGTGCGGCCGCGGCGCACCGGCTCGGTGGCAGCGCCTGCGAGCGCGGTGGCTTCGTCGAGCGGATGCATTCGATCGTCGTTGCGCGTTGAGGTCTTGCGATGATGCACGCCGGCGAGGGTCATCGTCGGTCGCCGCGGCGACATGCCGACGTCGCTCGCACAATCAACGTCGTGAACGCCGACGCCGACCAGCTCGCGCTCTTCGGCGACGCCGCGGCGTCGCAGGCGGCGGCGCTTCCGCCAGGCTGGCAGTACCGAGCCGACTTCATCGGCGTCGACGAAGAAGCCGCGCTGCTCGCCTTCATCGCGACGCTGCCGCTCGCCGAGGCGCGCTACAAGGGCTACACGGCACGCCGCCGCGTCGCCCACTTCGGCGCTGCCTACGACTACGACGACAACCGGCTGCTGGCGGCGCCGCCGCTGCCCCCCGAGCTCGAACCGCTGCGCGCGAAAGCGGCGGCGTGGATCGGCGAAACGCCCGACGCGCTCGCCAATGCGCTCGTCGCCGAGTACCGCGCCGGCGTCCCCCTCGGCTGGCACCGCGACGTTCCCGACTACGAGACCGTCGTCGGCGTCTCGCTCGCAGGAACGGCGCGGATGCGCTTTCGCCGCTATCCGCCGGTCGCGCCGAAGAAGGCCGACGTCGTCTCGCTCGAGCTCGCCCCGCGCTCGGCGTACGTCTTGCGCGCCGAGGCGCGCTGGGGCTGGCAGCACAGCGTCGCGCCGACGCCGGCGCTGCGCTACTCGATCACGTTTCGCACGCGCTCGGCGCGCGGCCGCGCCGGTCGCGCCTGACTGCGCTCGCTCAGCGCGTGCGTCCGCGCATCGACGCCGGGTGGCCCGACAACGTGAAGCGCTTGCCGGTGTCGACGAGCCGGTCGCCTTCGACGCGCAGGATCGAGACGTCCTGCGTCATGAAGTTGCCGACGTAAAGGTAGCGGCCGTCGTCGCTGAAGACGGCGCCTTCGGGCAAGCCGCCGACCTCGACCTCGTTGGTCTTCGTCACCTTCTTGCCGTCGATCCGCATCGCGACGACGCTGCCGTTCTGGTTGTAGAAGAACGCGCTCCTGGCGGCGTTGCTGCCGCGCAGGAGCATCGCGACCGCGAGCTGACCGGTCGGGCTGATGACGAGCCCTTCGGGGCCGTCGCCGACGACGACCTTGTCGATCACGCGCGGCGGCGACTGCTCGAGGTCGATGACGCTCACGGTGTCGATCTGGCCGTCGGCCGAGCCCGCGTTGCCGTTGTCGGCAGTGAGCGCGATCCTGCCGTCGGGAGTGACGTCGACGTTGTACGGCCACGGCCCGACCATCATGTCGTACTTGCCGTATGTCACCTTCTCGCCGGCGACGTCGAGGACGGCGATCTTGTGGCCGGGGAACTTGGCCGCGAGCGCGCGCTTGCCGTCGGGAGTGAAGACGACGTGGGCGACCTGCTCGCCCATCGCGACGGTGTCGATCAGCTCGACCTTCTTGCCGGCGATGCGCAGCACGCTGATCGAGTTGTCGGCGCGGTTGGCGATCAGCGCCAGCGTGCCGGCGCGGTTGATCGCGAGCCCCGAAGGCTGTTTGCCGACGGCGACGGTGTCGATCAGCTTCGGCGGGTTCGCCTGCAGGTCGATCACCCAGAGGCGGTTGTCGGGCTGCTGCTTCAGGGCACCGCCCTCCTCGACGATGTTGACCGAGTTGGCGACGAGCGCGAGGCCTTCGTCGGGAGTGATCGCGAGGTTGGTCGGCGGGCCGAAGATCGAGTTCGTCAGCGGCAGGCTGACGACGGTGCGCGGCGCGAGCGGGTCGGTGCCGATGTCGATCACCGCGATCGAGTCGCGCCCGTCCTTGGCGAGCACGACGGCGCCGGCGTCGTTCCAGTTCACCTTCTCATCGTTGCCGACGATCATCAGCGAGCGCTTGCCGGACGCTGCCGGCGGCGCGACGCAGCCCGCGAGCGCGGCGAGCGCGACCAGAGCCGCGGCGGCGAATCGATGGTCCATGACGTCTCCTCCTGTGGTCGCTTTCGCGCGAGTCTAGGGTGCGTTCGCCGCCGCTGCCACTGCGGAATGCGACGGCGGCAGCAGCTCGGCGAGCCGCATCGTCGCGAAGCCGGCGCGCTTCCATGCCGGCGCGAGGTCGGGCGCCGGGTCGAGCAGCAGCAGCGCGACGAGCGGCTCGGCCGAGGTCGTCTCCGGATCGCAGAGCAGCACGTAGCGCGGGCCGCCGCGCTCGTCGAGCCGGCCGACCCAGTCGATGTCGATCAGGGCGTCGAGCACGGGCCCGATCTGGCGCGGGTCGATGCCGATCGCGGCGGCGATCGCGTCGGCAGCGCGGCCGCCGCGGCCGGCGCGGCGCGCCGCAGCGAGCTCGCCGAGGACGACGAGCGCGAGATGGAATTCGACTCCCGGCGCGTCCGGCCAGTGTGCCAGCGGCTTGCCGACCAGCGGGGCGTACGCCGCGATCATCGCGCCCAGCAGGATGATCACCCAGCTCAGATAGATCCAGACCAGGAAGATCGGCACCGTCGCGAAGGCGCCGTAGACGAGCGCATATGTCGGCACCGCGCCGAAGTACGCGGTCAGCGCGCGCTTGCCGAGCACCAGGCAGACGGCGACGAAGAAGCCGCCGAGGAGTGCGTGACGCCAGCGCACGAGCGTGTTCGGAACGTAGTGGAAGAGCGCGGCGACCGCGAACGTCTCGAGCACGAAGTCGAACATCGAGACCGCGAAGCCGAGGCCGCGCGGCATGTCGCCGAGCAGTCCGCGCGACGCCGACGCCGCGTACGACGTCGCGCTGACGCTGATCGCGAAGACGAGCGGCCCGAGCGTGACCGCGGCCCAGTAGATCGCGACGCGCTGACCGATCCTGCGGCGCTTGCGGACGCGCCAGATCGTGTTCAGCGCGCGGTCGATCGTCAGCATCATCGCCACCGCGGTGACGACGAGCGCGATCAGGCCGAAGGCGCCGAGCCGGCTGGCGCGCATCGAGAACTGCGTGATCGCGCCCATCACCGGGCGGATGATCGTGTCGGGCAGCAGCGTCTGCAGCAGGTACTTCTGCAGTGCGGTCTCGAGCGTCGCGAACATCGGGAACGCCGAGAACAGCGCCAGCATGACCGTCAGCAGCGGCACGATCGAGATGACGGTCGTGAACGTCAGGCCGCCGGCGGTGAGCGCGAGGCGATCCTCGCGAAAACGCAGGACGAGGGTCTCGAGGCCGATGAGCCAAGGCCGGGCCTGCTCGGCCTCGACCAGGCGCTGTGCTGCCGGCGTGTCGGTCAGCGCCATGGCCTGTTCACGCGATGCATTGCTGGCATCATAAGCAGCGATGGAAGACGCCGCGCACCGGGCTCGCGTCGCGCGCCTCGCGCGCGCCGTCGCCGTCGCGGCGACGATCGCGCTGATCGTCCTCGGCGCGGCCTGGGAGCTCCGGCTCGCGCCGACCGGCAGCGGCACGCTGGCGCTGAAGGTGGTGCCGCTCTTCTTCGCGCTGCCGGGCCTCGCGCGGATGCGCCTCTACACGTATCGCTGGCTCAGCCTCGCGGTCTGGCTCTACGCCGCCGAAGGCGCGGTGCGCGCGACGAGCGAGCGCGGCGTCTCGTCATCGCTCGCGATCGCCGAGCTTGCGCTCGCGCTCGTGCTCTTCGCCGCGTGCTGCGTCCAAGTGCGGGTGCGGCTGCGCGGCAGCGACGTGGCGGGCGCCCGACCGTGACCCTGCTCGACGACCTCGCCGCCGCGGTCGGCAGCGCCAACGTCCTCGTCGGCGCCGACTGCGCCGCGTACGAGGTCGACTGGCGCAAGCGCTACTTCGGCCGCGCGCTCGCGGTCGTGCGACCGGCGTCGACCGTCGAGGTAGCGGCGGTCGTCGCCGCGTGCAGCGCGCACGGCGCCTCGCTCGTCGCCCAGGGCGGCAACACCGGGCTCGTCGGCGCGTCGGTGCCCGACGAGAGCGGCAGCCAGGTGCTGCTCTCGACCGCGCGGCTGAACCGCATCCGCAGCGTCGACCGCGCCAACCTGACGATGGTCGTCGAGGCCGGGTGCGTGCTGCAGCGCGTTCAGGAAGAAGCCGCCGCGAACGGTCTGCTGTTCGCGCTCAGCCTTGCCGCCGAGGGCAGCTGCACGATCGGCGGCAATCTCGCGACCAACGCCGGCGGCACGCAGGTCCTGCGCTACGGCAACGCGCGCGAGCTGTGCCTCGGCATCGAGGCAGTCACCGCCGACGGCCGCGTCTGGGAAGGCTTGAGCGGCCTGCGCAAGGACAACACCGGTTACGACCTGCGCGACCTGATCGTCGGCAGCGAAGGCACGCTCGCGATCATCACCGCGGCGACGCTGCGGCTGCATCCGCGGCCGCGCGCGACGATGACGGCGAAGGCGACGCTGCCGACGCTCGCCGCGGCGATCGAGTTGCTCGAGCGCGCGCACGATCGGCTCGGCCCGGCGCTCACGGGCTTCGAGATCATGAACGACGCGTCGCTCGCGCTCGTCCGCAAGCACTTCGCGCAGTTGCGCCACGCCGTCGCCCCGGCGCCGTGGACCGCGCTCATCGAGCATTCCGATGCCGAGAGCGAATCGCACGCCGCGGCGTCGCTCGAGGCGCTGCTCGGCGACGCGCTCGAGCGCGGCCTCGTCGCCGACGTCGCCGTCGCGACCAGCCTCGAGCAGGCGAACGCGATGTGGCACGTCCGCGAGACGATCCCGCTGGCGCAGGTCGCCGAGGGCAGCAACATCAAGCACGACATCGCGCTGCCGGTGTCGGCGATCGAGGAGTTCGTCGCCGTCACCGACGCCGACCTCGAGCGCCGCTTTCCGGGCGTTCGCGTCATCGACTTCGGCCACCTCGGCGACGGCAACCTGCACTACAACGTGCAGGCGCCGCCCGAAACCGATGCGGAGGCATTCGCCGAGCGGCACGAGGCCGCGATCACGCGCCTCGTCTACGACGCCGTCAGCGCACGCGGCGGATCGATCTCGGCCGAGCACGGCGTCGGCGCGCTCAAGCGCGACGAGCTCGCGCTGCGCAAGTCGCCGGTGGCGCTCGACATGATGCGCGCGATCAAGGCCGCGCTCGACCCGGCCGGCGTGCTGAACCCGGGCCGCGTGCTTCCGCCCGCGGCGCCGCGGTGAGGACGAGCCAGTCGACGAACGCGCGCACCTCGGGCCGTTCGCCCGAGCGCGTCGACACGATCACGCAGTAGCCGCGCGGCGAGACCAGGCTCTTGCGGAACGGCGCGACGAGCTGCCGCTCGGCAAGCTGGCGCTCGAGCAGCGGCATGCGGCCGAGGGCGACCCCCTGCCCGGCGATCGCCGCCTGGATGATCTGGTCGTACGACGAGAACTGCAGCATTCCCGCCGGCTTCAGGTCGGCGACGTCGAGCGCGTGCAGCCAGAGGTCCCAGTCGAGCAACTGGTCGCTGTTGTCGCCTTCCATGCTGAGCAGGATGTGGTGCGCGAGATCCGCGGGCTCGCGCAGCGGCGCGACCTTGCCCGCGCGCAGCTTCGGACTGCAGACCGGAAAGACGGTCTCGCCGAAGAGCGTCATCGAGCCTGCGGGCAAGGCGACGTCGATCGGCCGGTAGCGGATCGCGACGTCGACCGCATCGCGCTCGAGGTTGACGAGCTCGTAGCTCGTCGTGATGCGCACGTCGACGCCCGGATGCGCCGCGACGAACGCCGACAGGCGCGGAATCAGCCAGAGGCCGGCGAACCCCGCCGTCGTCGTCACGATCACCGCCTTGATGCGATCGGCCTGGCGGATCTCGCGCGTCGCCCGGTCGAGGCGGACGAGCGCGTCGACGACGGCGAGCTGCAGCGTTCGACCCTCGTCGGTGAGCGCGATCGCGCGGTGCAGGCGCCGGAACAAGGCGACGCCGAGCCGCTGCTCGAGCGCCTGGATCTGACGGCTGACCGCCGACTGCGTGAGCGCGACCTCGTCGGCGGCGCGCGTGAAGCTGAGGTGGCGCGCCGCGCTCTCGAACGCGACGAGGGCGTCGAGCGGCGGCAGGTCGTACGCGCCGCGGCTCATGGCGGCGACCTTTCGCATGCGTCGCCTGCATGCAAGACATGCGCAATGACCGCTTGTGGCGGCGCGGCCGCAGCGAGAAGCTTCGTCTCAAGGCGGCGACGAGCGACCGACCGTTGCAGCCCCGCTTCATGCATGGCATTCATGCTACAGGGAGTCCGACCATGAACCAAGACCTGCTCAACGGCACCCGTCGACTGGCGAAGGACAACGTCCGTCATCTCCACGCCGAACCCGGTCGCCGGGTCGAGGTCGTGAGCGGCGCGCTCTGGATCACGCAGGACGGCGACCTGCGCGACATCGTCCTCCAGAGCGGCGAAGCGTTCGACTTCGATCGCGCGGGCGACGCGCTGCTCAGCGCGTTTGCCGACTCACGCTATCTCGTGCTCGACGCCGTCTCGCGTCACTGAACCGGGCCCTTGACGGCATCCGGAAGCGGGAGCGCCATCACCTCGATGCCCTCCTCGCGCAGCGCGTCGGCGTCTTCCTTCGACGCGCGGCCGCGGATGCCGCGCTCCTCGACCTCGCCATAGTGGATGCGGCGAGCCTCCTCCGGGAATCGCTCGCCGACGTCCTCGGTCGAGCTCAGCACATGGCGAACTGCGCGCAGCCATTGCGATTGCAGCGTCACCATCTCGGTCGACTGCTCCTGCTGCGCGGCCGGGCCGCCCTGGCGCGCGTGCTTGAGCCGCGACGCGTTCGGCAGCCGCACTGCGGTGGTGTCGCCGCACAGCGGGCACGCGACGATGCCGCGCTCCTGCTGCGAGAGGAAGTCGTCCTCGGAAGCGAACCAGCCTTCGTACGCGTGCTGCTTGCCGCAGCGCAGGTTGAAGACCTTCATGGCCGCATTATGGTCAGCTCGCGGCGACGTCGGCCCACTGCAGCGACCAACGGCCGGCGCGCCAGTTGGCGAGCCAGAGCAGCCCGACGAGCGTCTTCGCGTCGGTGATCTCGCCGCGCCGCGCCGCGTCGTCGACGTCGTCGATCGCCAGCGAGAAGACGTCGAGGAACTCGCCAACGTCGAGCTGCCGTTCGCCCGCTTCCAGGCCGCGCGCGAACCAGACCTCGATGCCTTCGGTCGAGTAGCTGATCGCGTTGTGGAGAATTCCCGCGCGCGCCCATTCGCGCGCGCGGTAGCCGGTCTCCTCGGCGAGCTCGCGCACCGCGCATTCGAGCACCGGCTCGCCCGGCTCGAGCTTGCCGGCAGGGAACTCGAGCATCGCGCGCTCCATCGGATAGCGCCACTGCCGCTCGACGACGACGCGATCGTCGCCGACCAGCGGCACGATCATCACGGCGCCGGGATGGACGATGTATTCGCGCTCGGCCTCGCTGCCGTCGGGCAGCGCGACACGGTCGCGGCGAACGTCGAGAAAGGCCCCGCGCCAGGCGTCGACCGGTTCGACGAGGCGCTCGCGCAGATGCTCGCTGTCGCCGGTGAGCCGCATGCTCAAGTCGCGAACATCCGCACGATCGCTTGCGCGCACAGCTGCATGAGTCCGCCGGGAAGGATGCCGAGCAGGAGCACCGCGACGCCGTTGAACGAGAGCAGGATGCGGACGTCGCGCGCACCTTCGACCGGGTGGAGGTCGACCGGCTCGTCGAAGTACATGACCTTGACGACGCGAACGTAGTAGTAGGCGCCCAGCAGCGAGAGCACGACCGCGCTGATCGCGAGCCAGACGAATCCCGGCACGTTGGTCGAGACGAGCGCCTGCAGCACCGCGAGCTTGGCGTAGAAGCCGACCGTCGGCGGGATGCCGGCGAGCGAGAACATGAAGACGGCCATGACGCCGGCGAACCAGGGGCTGCGCCGCGCCAGGCCGCGGAAGTCGTCGATGCGCTCAGCCTCGTGGCCGGCGCGCGACAGCAGCATGATCATGCCGAACGTTCCGAGCGTCGTCAGCACGTCGGTGACGACGTAGAACATCGCCGAGCTGTAGGCGTTCGACGCCGACACCGTGTTGCCGCTGACGACGCCGGGACACAGCCCGAGCAGCATGAAGCCGATCTGGGCGATCGTCGAGTAGGCGAGCATCCGCTTGATGTTCGTCTGCGCGATCGCGGCGAGGTTGCCGAGCAGCATCGACGCGAGCGACAGCAGCACGAGCATCTGCTGCCAGTCGAGCGCGAGGCCGATCATGCCCTCGACGAGGAGTCGGATCGTGATCGCGAAGGCGGCGAGCTTGGGCGCGCCGCCGACGAGCAGCGTCATCGACGTCGGCGCACCCTGGTAGACGTCGGGAACCCACATGTGGAACGGCACCGCGCCGAGCTTGAACGCCAGCCCGGCGACGACGAAGACGGTGCCGAAGACGAGCACGGCGCGGTTGATGCGGCCGGTGCCGATCGCCTTGAAGACCTCGTTCATCTCGAGCGAGCCGGTCGCGCCGTACATCATCGACAGGCCGTAGAGCAGGAAGCCGCTCGCCAACGCGCCGAGCACGAAGTACTTCATCGCCGCCTCGGTCGCGCCGGTGTCGTCGCGGCGCATCGCGACGAGCGCGTAGAGCGAGAGCGACATCAGCTCGAGGCCGAGATAGACGACCAGAAAGTTGTTCGCCGCGACCATCACCAGCATGCCGAGCAGCGAGAACATCGAGAGCGTGAAGAGCTCGCCGCGGAGCATCTCGCGGCTGGCGGCATACGGCCGCGCGTAGACGAGCGCGGTCATCACCGCGATCGTCGCGAACAGGCCGAGCAGGTGTCCCATGGGGTCGGCGACGACCATCCGCTGCATCGCGTAGTACGTCGCGCCGCCCCAGAAGTACCAGAGCTGCAGCAACGCGACGATCGTCAGCGACGCCTGGGCCAGGCAGTAGGTGACGATGCGGTCCTTGCCCGGCCACCAGAGGTCGGTGAGCGCGACGACGCACGCCAGCACGAGCAGCGTGATCTCCGGCAGGATGGGATAGACGGCTTGCCAGTTCATATTGGTCCGTCAGGGGACGAGCTTGGGCACCGACGAGTGGCGCAGCAGCTCGACGACCGAAGTGTGCATGACGTCGGTGAAGGGCTTGGGGTAGATGCCCATCGCGAGCACGGCCGCCGCCATGATCGAGAGCATCACGAGCTCGCGGCGGTCGAGGTCGGCGAGCGCACCGACCTCGGGATTGGCGACAGCGCCGAAGTAGACGCGCTTGACCATCCAGAGCGTATACCCGGCTCCCCAGATCAGCGTCGTCGCCGCCGCCGCGGCGATCCAGAAGTTCACCCTGACGGTGCCGAGGATGACCATCCACTCGCCGACGAATCCGGCGGTTCCCGGCAGGCCGCAGTTGGCCATCGCGAACAGGATGGCGAGCGTCGCGAACTTCGGCATCGTGTTGACGACCCCGCCGTACGCCGAGATCTCGCGCGAATGGACGCGGTCGTAGAGGACCCCGATGCACAGGAACATCGCCCCGGAGACGAAGCCGTGCGAGATCATCTGCACGATCGCACCCGACGTCGTCAGCTCGTTGAACATGAAGAAGCCGAGCGTCACGAAGCCCATGTGCGCGACCGACGAGTAGGCGACGAGCTTCTTCATGTCGTGCTGGACGAGCGCGACGAGGCCGATGTAGACGATCGCGATCAGCGACAGCGCGACCATGAACCACGCCCAGCGATGGCTCGCGTCGGGCGTGATCGGCAGCGAGAAGCGCAGGAACCCGTACGCGCCGAGCTTCAGCATGATGGCCGCCAGCACGACCGAGCCGCCGGTCGGGGCCTCGACGTGGGCGTCGGGGAGCCAGGTGTGGACCGGCCACATCGGCACCTTGACGGCAAAGGCGAAGAAGAACGCGAAGAAGATCGCGACTTGCGCCTGCATCGAGAGCGGCAGCCGATGCCAGACGAGGATGTCGAAGCT
>DATJIM010000204.1:0-6238 GCA_035493195.1 Caldimonas sp. | reverse complement strand
GCGCGCTTCGGACCCGCGCGTCGCGCCTGCCACGCACCGTGCGCGATGACTCCGGCGAGAACGACGCCGCCGAGCGAAGCGAGCGCGACGGTGAGGCTGTTCAACCCCTGCTGCCCGCGATCACGCCGCCTCGGCGAGCCGCATCGCACCGGGCATGTCGACCGTGACGATGCGCGAGACGCCCTGCTCCTGCATCGTCACGCCGATCAGCTGCTCGGCCATCTCCATCGCGATCCGGTTGTGGCTGATGAAGAGGAACTGTGTTGCCTTCGACATCTCGGTGACGAGGCTCGCGTAGCGCTCGGTGTTGGCGTCGTCGAGCGGCGCGTCGACCTCGTCGAGCAGGCAGAACGGCGCCGGGTTGAGCTGGAAGATCGCGAACACGAGCGCGATCGCGGCGAGCGCCTTCTCGCCGCCGGACAGCAGGTGGATCGAGCTGTTCTTCTTGCCCGGCGGCTGCGCCATGACCTGCACGCCAGCGTCGAGGATCTCGTCGCCGGTCATGACGAGGCGCGCCGTGCCGCCGCCGAACAGCGTCGGGAACATGCGGCCGAAATGGTCGTTGACCTGGTCGAACGTCGACTGCAGGAGCGCACGCGTCTCGAGATCGATCTTGCGGATCGCATCCTCGAGCGTCGCCATCGCCTCGCCGAGGTCGGCGCTCTGCGCGTCGAGGAAGCTCTTGCGCTCGCGCGCCTGGCCGAGCTCCTCGAGCGCTGCGAGGTTGACGGCGCCGAGCGCCTCGATCTCGCGGTTGAGCGTGTCGATCTTGCTCTGCAGCCCGGAGAGCTTGACGCCGCCCTCCTCGATCGATGCGGCGATCTGCTCGCGATCGACTCCGGCAGCGGTCAGCTGCTCGTCGAACTGCGCCCCGCCGAGCTGCGCCGCCTGCTGCTCGAGCTGGAGCGCGCCGACCTTGTCGCGCAACGGCTGCAGTGCCTGTTCGTGGCCGAGCCGCGCCTCGTCGGCAGCGCGCAGCCGCTGCGACAGGTCGTCGTAGAGGCTGCGCTTCTCGCCGAGCCGCTGCTCGTGGTCGAGCCGCGCCGCGACCGCGGTCTGCAGCTCGGCCTGCGCGGGCGCATCGGTGAGCTGCGCGAGCTCGTCGGCGAGGGCGGCGTCGGCGGCGACGTTGTTCCGCAGCTGCTCGCGCGCGGTCTCCATCGCGCGTTCGAGCTCCTGCCGGCGCGCCGCGAGAGATCGCAGCTCGAACTGCGCTTCCTGCGCGCGCCGCTCGAGCGCACGGTGCTCGTCGCGGCCGGCATCGAGCGCCGCGCTCGCGGCGAGCATCGCCTCGTCGAGCTCGGCCTGCCGTTCCTGCGCGACGCCGAGGTCGGCGTCGAGCGCATCGAACTTCGCTTCGCCTTCGCGGCGCCGCGCGGCGAGCTCGGCGAACTCGGCGTCGAGCGCGCGGCGTTCGCCTTCGAGCTGGTCGCGGCGCTGGCTGGTCTGCTCAGCGAGCTGCGTCAGGCGGACGAGCTCGAGGTGCTCGCGGTGCGCGTCGGACTGCAGCCGCGCCGCCTCGCGCTGACTCTCGGCAAGGCGTGCGGCAGCGTCGCTGCTCGCCGCCTCCGCGCGCACGAGGCGGCTCTTCGACTCCTCGCTCACGAGCGCCTGCGCCCGCGTCTGCCGCTCGAGGTTCTCGATTTCCTGGGCACGCGCAAGAAGCCCGGCCTGCTCGGAATCGGGCGCGTAGAAGCTGACCGCGAACTGGCTCACCGCGTGGCCTTCACGGGTCATGATGACCTCGCCGTGCGTCAGGCTCGAGCGTGCCGCGAGCGCGGCGTCGAAGTCGGTCGCGGTGTAGACGCCTTCGAGCCAGTCGGCGAGCAGCGCTTGCAGGCCGGCGTCGCCGAGATGGAGCAGATCGGCAAGGCGCGGCAGCGTGCGGTGCGACGGTGCGTAGCTCGCACCCGGCGCCGTGAAGAACGCGAGCCGCGCCGGCGGCGCATCCGCGGCGAACGCGCGCACGACGTCGAGTCTGCCGACCTCGAGCGCACCGAGCCGCTCGCGCAGCGCGGCCTCGAGCGCAGCCTCCCAGCCGGGCTCGATGCGGATCCGCGTCCACAGGCCGGCGAGCGAATCGAGGCCGTGCTTCGAGAGCCACGGCTTCAGCTTGTTCTCGACCTGCACCTTCTCCTGCAGCGCCTGCAGGGCGGCGAGCCGGGCACCGAGTTCGGCGTGGCGGCGCGCCTCGTCGTTGACGAGCTCCTGCAACGTCTTGCGCTCCTCGTCGAGCGCGGGAATGCGCGTCTGCCAGTCGGTGACGACGGCAAGCGCGGCCCGGTGCTTCGCCTCGGCGGCGTCGCCGGCGCGCTGCGCCTGCTCGAGCTCGCCCGGCGCGACCTGGACGAGCGACTTCGCCTCGCCGGCGAGGCGGTCGCGACGCGCCTCGGCCTGCGTCCAGCGCTCGTCGACGCCGCGCGCCTCGGCGGCCGACACCTGGATCTGCTGCTGCACTTCGGCGACGGCGCCGCGCTGCGTGTTGCTTCTCTCCTGCGCTTCGCGCAACGCCGCCTCGAGCGCCGCGACGCGCTCGGCGTTCCCGGCGAGCTCGCGTTCGATCGTCTCGCCGGCGCGCTCGACGATGTCGATCTCGCCGCCGAGGCGATCGTGCTCGGCGAGCGCGTCGGCTTCGCGCGTTCGCCAGCCTGCGCTCTGCGATTCGAGGTCGGCGCGCTGGCGCGCCAGCCGCTCGCGGCCCTGCGCGACGTAGCGGATCCGCTCCTCGAGGCGGCTCACCTCGAGCGACGCCTGACCGAGCGCGCCCTGTGCGGCGTGCAGCGCGTCGTTGGCGTCGTAGTGCGATTGCCGGATCTGCTCGAGCTCGGCCTCGGCGCGGCGCAGGTCGGCGGTCCTCGATTCGAGCGCGGCGACGGCGGCAACGACGGCCTGCCCGACGCGTGCCTCCTCGCGCGCAGCATCGCGGTGACGCAGGAACCAGAGCTGGTGCAGCTTGGTCTGCGCGTCGTGCTGAAGCGCGCGGTAGCGGCCCGCGACCTCGGCCTGCGCCTCGAGCTTGTCGAGGTTGCCGGTCAGCTCGCGCAGGATGTCCTCGACCCGCGTCAGGTTCTCGCGCGTGTCCTTGAGGCGCGCCTCGGTCTCGCGTCGGCGCTCCTTGTACTTCGAGACGCCGGCGGCCTCTTCGAGGAAGAGGCGCAGCTCCTCGGGCTTGCTCTCGATGATCCGCGAGATCGTGCCCTGGCCGATGATCGCGTACGCCCGCGGGCCGAGGCCGGTGCCGAGGAAGACGTCCTGGATGTCGCGCCGGCGCACTGGCTGGCCGTTGATGTGGTAGCTGCTCGTGCCGTCGCGCGTCAGCACGCGCTTGACGGCGATCTCGGCGAAGCGGTTCCACGGGCCGCCGGCGCGCGCCTCGGCGTTGTCGAAGACGAGCTCGACGCTGGCACGGCCCGCGGGCTTGCGCAGGTTCGTGCCATTGAAGATCACGTCTTGCATCGACTCGCCGCGCAGCTCGCTGGCCTTGCTCTCGCCGAGCACCCAGCGAACCGCGTCGATGATGTTCGACTTGCCGCAGCCGTTGGGACCGACGACGCCGACGAGCTGGCCGGGGAGCTGGAAGTGGGTGGGCTCGACGAACGACTTGAAGCCGGAGAGCTTGATCGAGTGCAGACGCATGCGCGGCGACCTAAGTCCTTGATTCTGTTGTGAAATTCGCCGCCGTTGCGAGGGCGCGGAGCGGTCGGATGATAGCATCGCGACCCTCCCGTTCCACGGCTCGCGTCGCCGTCTTCACGTCGCGCCGGCTCGCGTTCCCGCCATGGCCCGCACCCCTCGATCGAACACGCTCGGCTCGACGCGCAAGGCGCCCGAGCAGCCGCCGACGGCGCCGAGCCGCACGCTCGACACCTTCGCGAATCCGAGCCCTGCGCGCGACTACGTCATCCAGTTCGTCGTCCCCGAGTTCACGTGCAACTGCCCGCTCACGGGGCAGCCGGACTTCGCGCACTTCACGATCGACATGATCGCCGACAAGCTGTGCGTCGAGTTGAAGAGCATGAAGCTCTACTTCTGGAGCTACCGCGACGTCGGCGCGTTCCACGAAGCGGTGACGAACACGATCGTCGACGACATCGTCGCGGCGACGCAGCCGCGGTTCGTTCGCATCGTCGCGCGCTGGAACGTGCGCGGCGGCATCACGACCAACGTCGTCGCCGAATACAGGAAGCCGGGGTGGACCGCCGCGGCCCCGGTCGTGCTGCCGCTCGACAGCGACCGAAGCGTGCCCCCGTGATGTGGGCAATAGTGCCGCGTCGCGCGGCCGCGCGACGGGCGTTCGCGCCGGGGCGCTCCCTACAATGACCGGACCCTCGACACCATGAATTCCTCGCTGCAAAGCACCATCGATCGCGCCTGGGAAGCGCGCGCCTCGCTCGACCCTGCGAGCAATGCGGAGGTGCGCGACGCGGTCGAAGCGGTCATCACCGCGCTCGACGCCGGTGACCTCCGCGTCGCCGAGAAACAGGGCGTCGGCGAGTGGACCGTCAACCAGTGGGTCAAGAAGGCGGTGCTGCTGAGCTTTCGCCTCAGCGAGAACCGCTTCATGCAGAGCGGCGAGCTCGCCTTCTACGACAAGGTCGAGCCCAAGTTCACGGCGGCGAGCGAAGCGCAGCTGCGTGCGAGCGGAGTTCGCGTCGTTCCGCCCGCCGTCGCGCGACGCGGATCGTTCCTCGCCAAGAACGTCGTCATGATGCCGAGCTACGTCAACATCGGCGCCTACGTCGACGAAGGGACGATGGTCGACACGTGGGTCACGGTCGGCTCGTGCGCGCAGATCGGCAAGAACGTCCACCTCTCGGGCGGCGTCGGCATCGGCGGCGTGCTCGAGCCGATGCAGGCGAACCCGACGATCATCGAGGACAACTGCTTCATCGGCGCCCGCTCGGAGATCGTCGAGGGCGTGATCGTCGAGGAGAACTCGGTGATCGCGATGGGCACCTTCATCTCCCAGAGCACCAAGATCTACGACCGCGCCAGCGGCCAGGTGAGCTACGGCCGCGTCCCCGCCGGCTCGGTCGTCGTCAGCGGCAACCTGCCCGCCGCCGACGGCAGCCACAGCCTGTACTGCGCCGTCATCGTCAAGCGCGTCGACGCGCGGACGCGCGCCAAGACGAACATCAACGAACTTCTGCGAAGCTGAATGTGAAAGGTCCGAACATGAGCGCGGGCAACATGGAGCGCGTCCTCAGGCTGATGGCCGAAAAGGGCGCGTCGGACGTGTACCTGTCGGCGAGCTCGCCGATCCTGATCAAGATCAACGGCCAGCTGCTGCAGCTCTCCGACCAGCCGCTGACGCACGCGCAGCCGCGCCAGCTGCTTTCGGAGCTGCTGACTCCCGGCCAGCTCGAGGAGCTCGAGGACACCGGCGAGCTCAACATCGGCGTCGGCCTCGCCGGCGTCGGCAGCTTCCGTCTCTCCGGATTCAAGCAGCGCGGCTCGATCGCGGCGGTGTTCCGCTGCATCCCGTTCGAGATCCCGACGCTCGAGAGCCTCAACGTGCCGTCGATCCTGAGCACGCTCGTGATGGAAAAGCGTGGCCTGATCCTGATGGTCGGCGCGACGGGCACCGGCAAGAGCACGACGCTCGCGTCGATGCTCGAGTCGCGCAATCAGCAGATGGCCGGCCACATCCTCACGATCGAGGACCCGATCGAGTTCATCTTCAACAACAAGAAGTCGGTCTGCAACCAGCGCGAGGTCGGCCGCGACACGCAGTCGCTGCAAATCGGCCTGAAGACCGCGCTGCGCCAGGCACCCGACCTGATCATGATCGGCGAGATCCGCGACCGCGAGACGATGACCTCGGCGATCTCGTACGCGCTGTCGGGCCACCTCGTGCTGTCGACGCTGCACGCGAACAACAGCTACCACGCGCTCGGCCGGATCCTCTCGTTCTACACCCCGGAAGCCCGCCCCGCCCTGCTCGCCGACCTCGCAGCGGGCCTGCGCGCGGTCGTCTCGCAGCGTCTGGTGCGAAGCGTCGCCGGCGGTCGCATGCCGGCAGTCGAGGTGCTGCTCAACACCAAGCTGATCTCCGAACTGATCGAGCGCGGCGACTTCAGCGGCGTCAAGGAGGCGATGGAGAAGTCGCTCGCCGAGGGCTCGCAGACGTTCGAGCAGGACCTGGCGCGGATGATCGAAGGCAACATCATCACCCGCGACGAAGGCCTCGCCTACGCCGACTCGCCGACCAACCTGATGTGGCGCCTGCAGAACGACA
>DATJIM010000203.1:0-2505 GCA_035493195.1 Caldimonas sp. | reverse complement strand
CTCGCGATCGCGTCGAAGGCCGTCATCGTCGGCTTCAACGTCCGCGCCGACGCCGGCTCGAGGAAGCTCGCCGAGAGCAACGGCGTCGACATCCGCTACTACAACATCATTTACGACGCGGTCGACGAGATCAAGGCGGCGATGACCGGCATGCTCGCGCCCGAGCAACGCGAGGAGACGATCGGCACGGCCGAGATCCGCACCGTGTTCGTGGCGTCGAAGATCGGCACCGTCGCCGGCTCGATGGTCACCGCCGGCGTCGTCCGCCGCGGCGCGCGCTTCCGCTTGCTGCGCGACAACGTCGTCGTCTACACCGGCGAGGTCGAGTCGGTGCGGCGGATGAAGGACGACGTCCGCGAGGTCGCCGCCGGATTCGAGTGCGGCATCAAGCTGAAGAACTACAGCGACATCAAGGAAGGCGACCTGCTCGAGTTCTTCGAGGTCAAGGAAGTCGCCAGAACGCTGTAGGCGGTCCAGGCTCCGCGCCGAACCCCGCCGCCTGCGAAGACGGCGGGGTTCGCGTTTGAGGCGGACGGAAAGGAGACACACGCATGCGTCACAAACCATCGATGCCGAACCGGGGCTTTCGCGTTGCCGTCCAGATCCAGCGCGATGTCGCCGAGCTGATCCGCGACCTCAAGGATCCGCGCATCGGCATGGTCACGATCCACGCCGTCGAGGTGACGCCGGACTACGCGCACGCGACCGTCTTCTTCTCGGTCCTGATCGGCGACCCCGCGGAGTGCGAGCAGGCGCTCAACGAGGCGTCGGGTTTCCTGCGCAACGGGCTGTTCAAGCGGCTCGCGATCCACACCGTGCCGACGCTGCACTTCAAGTTCGACCGCACGACCGAGCGGGCGGTCGAGCTGAGCGCGTTGATCGCGAAGGCGAACGCGACGCGCGCCAAGGACGATTGAGCGTCATGACGCCGACGCGCGCCGCGGCGCGGCCCCGGATCGAGCGGCGCGCCGTGCACGGCGTGTTCCTGCTCGACAAGGACGCGGGCGTCTCGAGCAACGCCGCGCTGCAGATTGCCAAGCGTGGCTTTCGCGCCGAGAAGGCGGGGCACACCGGCACGCTCGATCCGCTCGCGAGCGGCCTTCTGCCGATCTGCTTCGGCGCCGCGACCAAGTTCGCGCAGGCGAGCCTCGACGCCGACAAGCGCTACCTCGCGACGTTGCGCTTCGGCGTGACGACGACCACCGGCGACCTCGAAGGCGACGTCGTCGCGACCGTCGCCGACGTCGCCGTCGCCCGCAGCGACCTCGAGCGCGTGTGCGCGAAGCTCGCCGGCGAAACGATGCAGGTGCCGCCGATGCACTCGGCGCTGAAGCACGAAGGCAAGCCGCTCTACGCGTACGCGCGCGCAGGCGTCGACGTCGAGCGCGCGCCGCGGCGCGTCCGCGTCGACGCGATCCGCGTCGTCGACGGCGGCGGCGATCGCTGGACGGTCGAGATCGCGTGCAGCAAGGGAACGTACGTGCGGACGCTCGCCGAGGACCTCGGCGCCGCGCTCGGCTGCGGCGCGCACCTCGAAGCGCTGCGGCGGACCGGAAGCGGCGCGCTCGACGTCCGCGACGCGGTTCGCCTCGCCGACCTCGAGGCGATCGCAAACGAGGCGGCGCGCGATCGTCTGCTGCGCTCGCCCGACGTGCTGCTCGCGGACTCGCCGTCGATCACGCTCGCGAGCGACGACGCCGCGCGCTTCCTCACCGGCCTGCGCCGTCGCGTCGACAGCGCCGACGCCGCGCTCGTCCGCGTCTACGGCCCCGAGCCCGACGCGTTCCTCGGCACCGGCCACGTCCGCGCCGGCGAACTCATCGCGTCGCGCCTGCTGAGCCCGGACGAAGTCGGCGCGCTCCTGGCGCGCCGGCGAATGCCTTCCCGCGAAAGCCTCCCTGCATGACCCGCCAGATCCGCAACATCGCCATCATCGCCCACGTCGACCACGGCAAGACGACGCTCGTCGACCAGCTGCTGAAGCAGAGCGGGACGTTCCGCGCCAACGAGAAGGTGGCCGAGCGGGTGATGGACTCGAACGACCTCGAAAAGGAGCGCGGCATCACGATCCTGGCGAAGAACTGCGCCGTCGAGTGGAAGGGCACGCACGTCAACATCGTCGACACCCCCGGCCACGCCGATTTCGGCGGCGAGGTCGAGCGGGTGCTGTCGATGGTGGACAGCGTGCTGCTCCTGGTCGACGCGGTCGAAGGGCCGATGCCGCAGACCCGGTTCGTCACCAAGAAGGCGCTGGCCCTGGGCTTGAAGCCCATCGTCGTGATCAACAAGGTCGACCGCCCGGGTGCCCGGCCCGACTACGTGATCAACGCCACCTTCGACCTGTTCGACAAGCTGCACGCGAGCGAGCAGCAGCTCGACTTCCCGGTGATCTACGCCTCGGGCCTGAACGGCTGGGCGACGCTGGAGAAGGGCGCCGTCGGCACCGACCTGGCGCCGCTCTTCGACGCCATCCTCGAGCACGTGCCGGCGCACGCCGGCGAGCCG
>DATJIM010000202.1:0-5067 GCA_035493195.1 Caldimonas sp. | reverse complement strand
GCGGTGCTGATCAAGCAGCACCTGATCGACCCCGAGATCTGCATCCGCTGCAACACGTGCGAGGCGACGTGCCCGGTCGGCGCGATCACGCACGACGACCGCAACTACGTCGTCCGCGCCGACGTCTGCAACCTGTGCATGGCGTGCATCTCGCCGTGCCCGACCGGATCGATCGACAACTGGCGGACGATGCCGAAGGTCCGCGCATACCCGATCGAGGAGCAGCTGCTCTGGGACGAGCTGCCGCCCGAGCTGAGTGCCGACCAGCTCGCCGCCGAGGGCGTCGCGCCGGAGGTTGTCGCCGCCGCGGCCGCCGAGCCGGTGCTCGCGGTCAAGCCCGAGGCCGCCAACGGCGAGGCGCCGTTCAACAGCGCGGCGTACGGCGCGACGGTGCCGCCGTGGTCGGCGGCGCACGCCTACACCAATCTGTTCGGGCCGAAGACGCCGACGACGGCGACCGTCGTCGGCAACGTCAACTGCACCGAGACGGGCTTCCACAACCAGACGCACCACATCGTCCTCGACTTCGGCGCGATTCCGTTCCCGGTCCTCGAGGGCCAGTCGATCGGCGTCATCCCGCCGGGGGTCGACGCGCTCGGCCGGCCGCACGTCGCACGCCAGTACTCGGTCGCCAGCCCGCGCAACGGCGAGCGCCCCGGCTACAACAACGTCTCGCTGACGGTGAAGCGCGTCACCGAGGACCACCAGGGTCGCAACGTGCGCGGCGTCGCGTCGAACTACCTCTGCGACCTCAAGGTCGGCGACCCGGTGCAGGTGATCGGCCCGTTCGGGCAGAGCTTCCTGATGCCGAACCACCCGAAGTCGCACATCGTCATGATCTGCACCGGCACCGGCAGCGCGCCGATGCGGGCGATGACCGAATGGCGGCGGCGGCTGCGCAAGAGCGGCAAGTTCGAAGGCGGCAAGCTCATGCTGTTCTTCGGCGCGCGCACTCAGCAAGAGCTGCCGTACTTCGGACCATTGCAGTCGTTGCCGAAGGACTTCATCGACATCAACCTCGCGTTCTCGCGCACCCCGGGGCAGCCGAGGAAGTACGTCCAGGACCTGATCCATGAGCGCGCGGTCGACCTCGCACCGTTGCTCGCCGACCCGAACGCGCACTTCTACGTCTGCGGCCTGAAGGCGATGGAAGAAGGCGTCCTGCTCGCGCTGCGCGACACCGCGGCAGGCTCCGGGCTCGACTGGGAACAGGTCGCCGCCGCGCTCAAGCGCGAAGGGCGGCTGCACCTCGAGACGTACTAGCGCGCGCCGATCCTGGCGCGCGCGTTCAGCCGCGCCGCGCCTTCTCGATCGTCGCGATGTCGATCTTCTTCATCGTCATCATCGCGTCGAAGGCGCGCTTGGCCGCCTTCTTGTCGGGGTCGGTGAATGCGGCGGTCAGCGCGCGCGGCGTGATCTGCCACGACAGCCCCCACTTGTCCTTGCACCAGCCGCACGCGCTTTCCGCGCCGCCGTTGCCGACGATCGCGTTCCAAAGGCGGTCCGTCTCGGCCTGGTCGTCGGTCGCGACCTGGAACGAGAACGCTTCGCTGTGCTTGAACGCCGGGCCGCCGTTCAGCCCGAGGCACGGAATGCCCATCACCGTGAACTCGACGGTGAGCACGTCGCCCTGCTTGCCCGACGGGTAGTCGCCCGGCGCGCGATGGACCGCCTTGACGGCGCTGTCCGGGAACGTCTCGGCGTAGAAGTGCGCGGCCTCCTCGGCGGTGCCGTCGAACCAGAGGCAGATCGTGTTCTTGCTGACCATTCTTCCTACTCCAACATGGATCGGTTTTTCGGGCCGCCGAGTCTGCCCGATCCGTTGGAGCCCACGTCGGCGCGAGGGCTGCTGCGTTCGGAGTCGCGTCAGCGCTCGGCGTCCTTCTTCGGAAGAAACGGCGCGATCAGGTCCATCGGCAACGGGAAGAGGATCGTCGTGTTCTTGTCGGCCCCGATCACCGTCAGCGTCTCGAGATAGCGCAGCTGGATCGCCTGCGCTTCCTGCGCCAGCACCTTGGCCGCCTGGTACAGCTTCTCGGATGCCTGCAGCTCGCCCTCGGCGTGGATCACCTTGGCGCGGCGCTCGCGCTCGGCCTCGGCCTGGCGCGCGATCGCGCGGATCATCGATTCGGTGAGGTCGACCTGCTTGATCTCGACGTTGGTCACCTTGACGCCCCACGAGCTCGTCTGCGCGTCGAGCGCCTGCTGGATGTCGAGGTTGAGCTTCTCGCGGCCAGCGAGCATGTCGTCGAGCTCGTGCTTGCCGAGCACCGAGCGCAGCGTCGTCTGCGCGAGCTGGCTCGTCGCGATCAGGTACTGCTCGACCTGGATGATCGCCTTCTCGGCGTCGATGACGCGCAAGTAGACGACCGCGCTGACCTTCACGGAGACGTTGTCGCGCGAGATGACGTCCTGCGTCGGCACCTCGAAGACGATCGTTCGCATGTCGACCTTGACCATCTGCTGCACCGCCGGCACGAGCAGCACGAGTCCCGGTCCCTTGACCTTCCAGAAGCGGCCGAGCATGAAGACGACGCCGCGCTCGTACTCGCGCAGGATGCGGACCGACGCGGCCAGCACCATCGCGATCAGGACCAGAAAGACGAGCCAGGCGATGCCGTAGATCATGGTGTCCTCGCGTTCGCTGCGGGTTCGGCCTCGACGTCGAGCGTGAGGCCGTCGATGTGGGTGACGCGGACCCGCTGCCCGCGTGTCAGCGGCGAGGCGCTGCGGACGCGCCACGTCTCGCCGTGCACGCGCGCCCAGCCTTCGCCGCTGAAGTCGTCGAGCACCTCGCCCGACTCGCCGGCGAGCTCTTCGCGGCCGGTCACGACCTTCCTGCGTCGCGCCTTCACCGCCATGCCGACGACGACCAGCACGAAGAGCGCGGTGACGAGGGCGACCGCCGCGATCAGCGCCAGCGGGATGCCGAAGCCGGGAACGTCGGTGTCGATCAGCAGCATCGCGCCGCCCACGAACGCGATCACGCCGCCCACGGCGAGCGCACCCGAGGTCGGCACGAAGATCTCGGCGACGAGGAACGCCATGCCGAGCGCCATCAGCGCGAGCCCGGTCGTGCTGAACGGCAGCATCTGCAGCGCGAACAGGCCGAGCAGCAGGCAGATGCCGCCGACGACGCCCGGCAGGATGTAGCCCGGGCTCGAGAATTCGAACAGCAGCCCGTAGACGCCGATCGTCATCAGCAGCAGCGCCAGGCTCGGCGAGGCGATGACGAACAGCATGCGGGTGCGCCAGTCGGGATCGAAGGCGACGACCTCGGCGCCGGCGACGTCGATCGTCACCGTCGTTCCCGCGGCCGAGACGCGCGTGCCGTCGATCTGCTTCAGCAGCTCGCCGACGTCGCTCGCGACGCGATCGACGACGTGGATGCGCAGCGCTTCGTCGGCGCTGAGGCTCACCGCCTCGCGCACGGCTCGCTCCGCCCACTCGGCGTTGCGCCCGCGCAGCTGCGCGAGGCTGCGGATGTACGCCGAAGCGTCGTGCAGGTGCTTGAGCGTCATCGTGTCGGCCTGCGGCGCCGACGCGGCGGCCGCCGAACCGCTCGGTGCGGGCGCGGCGGTCGGTGCCGCGCCGCCGATCCCGATCTGCACCGGCGATGCAGCGCCGAGGTTGGTTCCGGGCGCCATCGCCGCGACGTGGCTCGCGTACAGGATGTACGTGCCCGCGCTCGCCGCACGCGCGCCGCTCGGTGCCACGTAGGTCGCGACCGGCACCGGCGAGGCGAGGATGCCCTTGATGATGTCGCGCATGCTCGTGTCGAGGCCGCCGGGCGTGTCGAGCTTGAGGACGACGAGGCGCGAGCCGCCGTCTTGCGCGCGCCTGAGTCCGCGCAGGATGTAGTCGGCCGACGCCGGCGAGATCGCGCCGTCGAGGGTCAGCACGGTGACGGTCCTGGCGTCCGCCGCCGCGGGAAGCGGCAGCAAGAGCAGGAGCAGCAGGAAGAGCTGCGGCATGGCGGGCCTTGCGGCGGCGAGCATAGTCCTTCCGCCGTGGGCGCGGGGGCCGGCAACGGATCGCCGGGCGACGCACCTCTTGAGATCGGCGCCGCTAGACTGATCTGCGAAGGTCCGCACCGCGTTCCGCTGCCCGTGTCCGAGCTCGAGCCCTTTCATCCCGCCATCGCGCGCTGGTTCGCCGACGCGTTCGCTGCGCCGACGCCGGCGCAGGCGGCGGCGTGGCCGCACATCCGCGCCGGCCGGCACACGCTCGTGGCCGCGCCGACCGGGTCGGGCAAGACGCTGACCGCGTTCCTCGCCGTTCTCGACGGTCTCGTCCGCCAAGGGCTGCGACCCGAGGGCTTGCCCGACGAGACCGTCGTCGTCTACGTCTCGCCGCTGAAGGCGCTCTCGAACGACATCCGCATCAACCTCGAAGCGCCGCTCGCGGGAATCCGTGCCGAGCTCGCGGCGCTCGGCCTCGCCGACGTCGACATCCGCACTGCCGTGCGCACCGGAGACACGCCGGGCCATGAGCGCCAGAAGGCGCTGCGGAAGCCGCCGCACATCCTGGTGACGACGCCGGAGTCGCTCTACGTCCTGCTCGGCTCGCCGCGCAGCCGCGCGATGCTCAGGACGGTGCGCGCGGTCATCGTCGACGAGATCCACGCGGTCGCGGCGACCAAGCGCGGCAGCCACCTCGCGCTGTCGCTCGAGCGGCTCGAGGCGCTGACCGCCGAGCACGCGCAGTCGCGCGGCGACGCACGCAAGCTGTCGCGGATCGGCCTCTCCGCGACGCAGAAGCCGATCGACGAGATCGCGCGCTTCCTCGTCGGTGCCGGCGCGGTCAACGACGGCGTCGCCGACTGCGCGGTCGTCGACGTCGGCCATGCTCGCCGCCGCGACCTCGCGCTCGAAGTGCCGCCGACGCCATTGCAAGCCGTGCTGTCGGGCGACCAGTGGGATCAGCTCGTGGCGCGGATCGCCGAGCTCGCGCTCATGCACCGGACGACGCTCGTCTTCGTCAACACGCGCCGGATGGCCGAGCGCGCCGCGCGTCATCTCGCCGAGCGGCTCGGCAAGGACGCCGTGGCGGCGCACCATGGCAGCC
>DATJIM010000201.1:0-4793 GCA_035493195.1 Caldimonas sp. | reverse complement strand
TAGAGCTCTTCCTTCAGCTGGTACTCGATGACCTGGCGCTTTTCTTCGACGACGAGGATCTCCTCGAGGCCTTCGGCGAAGTCGCGCGTGATCGTCGGCTCGAGCGGCCAGACGACGTTGACCTTGTGCAGCCGCAGCCCGATCCGCCGGCAGACCTCGTCGTCGAGGCCGAGATCGGCGAGCGCCTGGCGGGTGTCGTTGTAGCCCTTGCCGCTGGCGATGATGCCGAAGCGGTCGTGCGGTCCTGCGATGACGTTGTGGTTGAGCCGGTTCGCGCGCACGTAGGCGAGCGCGGCGTACCACTTGTAGTCCATCAGCCGCGCTTCCTGCTCGAGCGCACCGTCGGGCCAGCGGATGTGCAGGCCGCCCTGCGGCATCCGGAAATCCTCGGGCACGACGATGTCGACGCGATCCGGGTCGACGTCGACGCTCGCCGATGACTCGACGATCTCCTGGATCGTCTTCATGCCCGCCCAGACGCCGGCGAAGCGGCTCATCGCGAACGCGTGCAGCCCCATGTCGAGGATGTCCTGGACGCTCGCCGGGAAGAACACCGGCAGGCCGCACGCCTTGAAGATGTGGTCGCTCTGGTGCGCGGCGGTCGAACTCTTCGCGACATGGTCGTCGCCGGCGATCGCGATCACGCCGCCGTGCTTCGCCGTGCCCGCCATGTTGGCATGCTTGAAGACGTCCGAGCAGCGGTCGACACCGGGGCCCTTGCCGTACCAGATCCCGAACACGCCGTCGAACTTCTTCGCCTGCGGATAGAGGTCGAGTTGCTGCGAGCCCCAGACCGCGGTCGCGGCGAGCTCCTCGTTGACGCCCGGCTGAAAGACGATGTTCTGCGCCGCGAGATGCTTCTTCGCGGCCCACAGCGACTGGTCGTAGCCGCCGAGCGGCGAGCCGCGGTAGCCGCTGATGAAGCCCGCGGTGTTGAGGCCGAACATCGCGTCGCGTTTCTTCTGCAACAGCGGCAGGCGGACGAGCGCCTGCACGCCGCTCATGAAGGCACGGCCGGATTCGAGCGCGTACTTGTCGTCGAGGGTGACGCTTTCAAGCGCCTTGCGGACGGCGTCGGGAAGAGGGGCGTTCATGTCGCGAAGAGACTCCGGTGGAAGCTGCTTGTCGTCGCGCGGGCCCGCTCGTGGCCGACCCCGCTCCGCGAGTGTAGGGATTCGCCGACGCCCGGGTGTCCGGTCGTCTTGATGGCACATCCATTGCCGACTTGCGGACGTGCCCATCGGCGTCCGTGCCGGGCATTCACCTCTATCAGGAGTAACCCATGAGACAGACTCTCAAGATCCTCGCTCTCTCGGCGGCCGCGGCGATCGCGTGCGGCGGCGCGTTCGCGCAGACCGGCTCGACCAGCGGCGGCCAGGGCGGTGCATCCGGCTCGCCGAGCAACAACAGCACGAGCGCCGGACCGAACGCCGGCACGACCGGGTCGTCGACGAGCGGGTCGATGAACAACAACAGCAGCTCGATGAACAGCGGCAGCAGCGCGACGCGCTCGAGCGGCACCGCGACCGGCACGACGAACGGGACGACGCGAACGGGCACTGCCAACACCACCGCTGGCGGCACGACCGCCGACGGCACGCGCGCCCCAATGGGCAGCGGCTCGACCGGCAGCAGCGCGACCGACAACAGCATGAACAACTCGTCGATGTCGAACGACACGTCGACGCGTTCTTCGCGTCGCGCGCGCGCCGACCGCAACTGACCAGCGCGGGGGAGGCGTCGGTCCTCCGCCGCAGCCGTTCCACGCGAGGGGGCTTCGGCCCCCTCGTCGTTCAACGGCGCGCAGTGCGCGTGACGGCCGCCGGGAACACGGCGGCGAGCGGCTTCGTGTCGGGCAGCACGTAGACGATGCCGTTCTTCGGCTGGAAGAGCGGCTTGATGAAGCCGTCGTAGAACGCCGGAGGAACGTTGATGCAGCCGTACGAGATGCGGTTGTCGGCGGCGGTGGCGCTGGTGAGGCGCTCGAGCCGGCGCTCCGACTTCTTGACCGGACGGACGCGGTGCATCGACACCGCGGCGTCGTAGTCGACCCAGAGGATGTCCTCTCCGCCCGCGTTCGTGCCCATCTCGGCGGTGAAGCGGCCGGCGGGAGTCGTCCGCTCGAACGGCTGGATGTCGGCGATCTTGCGTTCACCGATCCCCGGCACCGAGTCGTCGCCGTGGGCCAGGCCGAGCAGCACCGGCGCGCTCGCCAGCAGACGGCCCGACGCGTCGAACGCGAACGCAGTCGCGCGGCGCTTGTCGACGATCAGGAACGGCAGGCCCTGGGCGTTGTGGTCGGCGACGACCCACGCCGCGATCGTCTGCGCATCGGCGCTCAGGTGCGCTGCAGGCGCTGTCCTGACCAGCGCTGCGAGACTCGGCGTCGCGGCCTGCGCCTCGAGCGCCGGCGCGCACGCGACCGCGAGCAGCGAAGGAACGAGCCAGCGCCGCGCGAGGCGTTCGATTCGTGTCGGCGGCAGTCGGCACGGCAGCGGCATGCCAGCGCATGGCAAGCGCTGTTCCCGTGCCGCGGTCAGAGAGCGGTCGCGAGCATGACGACGACCGCGGCTGCCATCACCACCGTCGCCGTCCAACCGAAGAAACGATGCCGCGGCGAGATCGTGAAGCGGCCCATCAGCCGTTTCGACTGGCCGATCATCATCAGCACGGCCATGATCGGCACCGAGATCACGCCGTTGACGATCGCGCTCAGGACCAGCGCCTTGATCGGATCGACGTCGAAGAAGCCCATCAGCGAGCCGATGCCGGTCGCGGCGATGATGATCGAGTAGAAGCCGCGCGCCTCGTGAAAGCCGCGCGAGAGGCCGGCCTTCCAGCCGAACAGCTCGCTCACCGCGTACGCCGCCGAGCCGGCGAGAACCGGCACGGCGAGGAGTCCCGTGCCGACGATGCCGAGACCGAAGACGAGGAAGGCGAACTCTCCAGCCACGGGCCGCAACGCCTCGGCCGCCTGCGCCGCGGTCTGGATGTTGGTGATGCCGTGCTCGTTCAGCGTCACCGCGGTCGCGACGACGATGCACAGCGCGATCAGGTTCGACATGCCCATTCCGATCACGGTGTCGAGCTTGATCCGCGACAGGTGCTCGCTCGCGTAGGCGCCGTGGTGACGCAGCGCATGCGACTCGGGCCGGCGCCGGCTGTCCTCGACCTCCTGCGTCGCCTGCCAGAAGAAGAGGTACGGGCTGATCGTCGTGCCGAGGACCGCGACGACCATCGCCGCGTAGTCCTTGGCGGTCGCTGCGGGAGGAACGTACGCCCACGGCTGGAACGACTCGACGATCGCGCGCCGCCACGGCACCGAGACCGCCAGGACCACGGCGACGTACGCGAACAGCGTGAGCGTCAGCCACTTCAGCACGCGCACCGTCCGCTCGTACGAGAAGAACACCTGGGTCGCGATGCAGACCGCGCCGAAGGCGAGCACGTAGAGCGGCTGCGGGCCGCCGACGATCAGCTTCAGCGCCTCGGCCATCGCGCCGACGTCGGCGGCGATGTTGATCGTGTTGGCGACGACGAGGAGACCGACCAGCGCGAGCGTCAGCCAGCGCGGGCACATCTTGTCGATGTTGCTGGCCAGTCCCTCGCTCGTCGCCCAGCCGATCCGCGCCGACAGCATCTGGATGCCGATCATCAGCGGCGTCGTCAGGAAGAGCGTCCAGACGAGCGAGTAGCGGAACTGCGCGCCCGCCTGCGAGTAGGTGGCGATGCCGCTCGGGTCGTCGTCGGCGGCGCCGGTGATCAGACCGGGGCCGAGCCTGCTGGCCAGCGCTTGCAGCGGCTCGTCGCGCGACGGCTGCGCCTCACCGCGCGACGCCGACGGTGCGTGCGCCTTGTGCGGACGCGCCCGTGCCGGCGCGGTCTTGGCCGCCTTCGCCGTCCTCGTGCCCGCCGCCTTTCGCATCGCCGGTCCTTCTCGCCGGCTAACGCGCGGCGGGCGGATTGTGCCGACGCGCGCGAGGGCGCGCAGCGCGGCGGGGCTATGCGGCGACGAACTTCAGCGCGAGGCCGTTGTTGCAGTAGCGCTTGCCGGTCGGCGGCGGGCCGTCGTCGAAGACGTGGCCCTGGTGGCCGCCGCAGCGCGCGCAGTGGTACTCGGTGCGCGGCAGGAACATCTTGTGGTCGACCTTGAACGCGACCGCGCCCGGCAGCGATTCCCAGAAGCTCGGCCAGCCGGTGCCGCTTTCGAACTTGGTCGTCGACGAGAACAGCGGCAACTCGCAGCCGGCGCACACGAAGCGGCCGTTGCGCTTCTCGTGGTTGAGCGGGCTCGAGCCGGGGACCTCGGTGCCTTCGAGGCGAAGGACCTGGTAGGCCTCCGGGCTGAGCCGCTGTTTCCACTCGGCATCCGACAGCTTGAGCGGCTGTACCTGCGAGACCTGCGATTGCGCCAGGCGCGGGGCGAATCCGAGCGCGGCCAGCGCGGCGAGGAAGGGACGACGGGTCATGGCGGAAGTCTCTCCGATATCGGTGGTCCTCGGTC
Source organism: Caldimonas sp. (assembly GCA_035493195.1). Classification (GTDB taxonomy): domain Bacteria; phylum Pseudomonadota; class Gammaproteobacteria; order Burkholderiales; family Burkholderiaceae_C; genus Schlegelella_A. The sequence continues at coordinate 289 of DATJIM010000201.1, read as the reverse complement.
GGCGCTGCGGGCAAAACCTTTCGCCGCGCGCATCTCTTCTACGCGGGCGCGACCGCAGCGGACGCAGCGGGCGACTGCGGCCGGGGATCGAACACGTGCGCATCGACGCGGTGGCGGACGGTGAAGCGCTCGGGCACGTGCGCAGCGAGCCAGGCGGCGAGGGCGGCGTCGAACGCCTCGACCTCGTCGCTCGCGAGCGCCGCGCCGACCCCGCGGCAGGCGCGCATGCGGCCGCGCCAGCTCTCGTGCGTGAAAGGCACGTCGACGTCGAACCACAGCATCGCGCGAA
>DATJIM010000200.1:0-4015 GCA_035493195.1 Caldimonas sp. | reverse complement strand
TCGCGCAGCACGCCGAGCAGCACCTGCAGCGCCTCGGCGAGGGGCAGCAGCGAGCTCACCCACTGCTGCAGGTCGGCGCGGCGGCGCCGCGCGTCGAGCTGCTGCCACGCGTAGTACGCCGGCAGATCGAACTCGCACGTGCCTCCCGGGATGCTGATCCGGCTGCGAATGCTCATCAGCCACTCGTTCGCGGTCAGCGTCGCGCCGGCCTTGCCGGCGACCTGGTTGAGGTGGGCGAACGCCTTGTCGATTCGATCGAGCACGCCCTCGAGCGTCGCCTGCGAGATCGAAGGATTGCCGCGGTACGCGAGGAACTGCTGACGGTGCTTCTCGAGCTCCTTGAGCAGGTCGGACTTCAGGTCGGCACGCGAGCCGACGTCCATGATCTCGAAGATCGTCGCCAGCGCGTGATGGTGGTCGACGGCGGCGTCACGCTCGATCAGCTGGCCGAGACGATCGAACAGATGCTCGAGGCGGAGCATCGTGCGGATGCTCTCGTTGAACGGATACTCGTAGACGATCAAGGGGAAGGCGGTTCGGCGCCGCGGCAAGGCGGCATCGTCGTGGCAGCGGTCGCGGCGCGGATTGTTTCATAGCGAAACCGCACGCTCGTCGTCGTGCGGTCAAGCCCCTCTGGCGACCGCGATCGACCACAGCCGGTGAACCTCGTCGGCGAGGTCGACGAGCGAGATCCCGACGTTGTGGATCACCGCGTCGGCGCCGGAGCGGCGCTCGCTGCGGCTCGCCTGCTGCGCGATCACCGCGCGCGCGGCGTCCTCGCTCCATCCCGGCCGCGCCGCGACGCGCGCGACCTGCAGCGCCTCGTCGCAATCGACCACCCAGACCGCGTCGACGCGGCGGCGCCAATGGCCCGTTTCGATGAGAAGCGGGACGTCGAAGACGAGCGCCGGTGCGTCGGCAGGGGCCGCCCCGGCCTCCCGCTCGACCTCGGCGCCGATCAGGGGATGCAGGATCGCCTCGAGCCGGCCGCGGACGCTGGCGTCGTGGAACGCGGCGAGGCGCATGCGCGGGCGATCGAGGCTGCCGTCGGCGGCGACGACGTCGTCACCGAAGGCGTCGCGGATCGCCGCGATCGCCGCGCCGCCCGGCAGCGTCAGGCGGCGCGCGATGAGATCGGTATCGATCAGCGTCGCGCCGACGCTGGCGAGCATCGAGCCGACCGTACTCTTGCCGCTGCCGATCCCACCGGTGAGGCCGAACCGAGGAGGCGACATCGCGAGATTGTCGTCAGTGCGGCCAGCGCATCCAGCCGAGCACGCGATCGGCACCGGCGAACGCGACGACGAGACCGGCGCCGACGAGGAACGGCCCGAACGGGACGTAGCGGCCTTCGCGGAGCTGCGCCGACATCTTCATCGCGATGCCGACGATCGCGCCGATCACCGACGCGCCGAGCAGGATCGGCAGGATCATCTTCCAGCCGAGCCAGGCGCCGAGCGCGGCGAGCAGCTTGAAGTCGCCGAAGCCCATCCCTTCCTTGCCGGTCGTCAGCTTGAAGACCCAGTAGATCGACCACAGCGACAGGTACCCTGCGATCGCACCCCAGAACGCGTCGACGAGCGGGATCGTCAAGCCGATCGCGGCGCTGCCGATGCCGACCCAGAGCAGTGGCAGCGTCAGGTTGTCGGGCAGCAGCGTCGTGTCCCAGTCGATGCCGGCGAGCGCGACGAGCACCGCGCAAAAGCCGCACCAGAGCAACGCGACCGGCTGCGCGCCGTGTCGCCACGCGGCAAGCGCGAACAGCGCCGCCGTCACGATCTCGACCAGCGGATAGCGCGCGGAGATCGGCGTCCTGCAGGCCGAGCAGCGGCCGCGCAGCCACAGCCAGCTCGCGACCGGGATGTTCTCGCGCCACGTGATCTGGTGGCCGCACGACGGGCAGCGCGAGCGCGGCGTCGACAGCGTGATCGGCGGCGTCTTCTCCTCGTGCGCGACGCCGAGCAGGTCGGCGCTTTCCATCCGCCAGCCGCGCTCGAGCATGAGCGGCAGCCGATGGATGACGACGTTCAGGAAGCTGCCGATGCAGAGGCCGAGGAGGCCGAGAGCGAAGGGCGAGAGGAGGACTTCGCTGACGGGCACGACCCTGATCGGTGGACTAAACGACCTGGCCCAGCTTGAAGATCGGCAGGTACATCGACACGACGATGCCGCCGATCAGCGTTCCGAGGATGACGATGATGAACGGCTCCATCAGGCTCGACAGACCCTTGACGGCCTCGTCGACCTCGTCCTCGTAGAACTCCGCCGCCTTGCCGAGCATCGCGTCGAGCGAGCCCGACTCCTCGCCGATCGCGCACATCTGCAGCACCATGACCGGGAAGATGCCGGTCGCCTGCATCGAGGTGGTGAGCGCCGAGCCGGTCGAGACGTCCTTCTGGATCTTCTCGGTCGCTTCGGCGAAGACCGCGTTGCCCGAAGCGCCGCCGACCGAGTCGAGCGCTTCGACGAGCGGCACGCCGGCGGCGAACATCGTCGAGAGCGTGCGCGTCCAGCGTGCGATCGACGACTTGTTGACGAGGTCGCCGAAGACCGGGATGCGCAGCAGCAACCGGTCCATGAACTTCTGCATCTTCACCGAGCGCCGCCACGACTGCATGAAGAAGTAGATGCCGCCGCCGAGGATGCTGAAGATCAGATACCAGTACGAGGTGAAGAACTTCGACATCGCGATGACCACCAGCGTCGGCGCCGGCAGGTCGGCGCCGAAGGACTTGAACACGTCCTCGAACGCCGGGATGACGAAGATCATGATGACCGTCAGGACGATGAACGCGACCACGAGCACGGCGATCGGATAGATCAGTGCCGACTTGATCTTGTTCTTGATCGCCATCGTCTTTTCTTGGTAGACGGCAAGGCGATCGAGCAGCGTCTCCAGGATACCGCCGGCCTCGCCGGCCTCGACGAGGTTGCAGTAGAGGGCGTCGAAGTAGAGCGGGTGCTTGCGGAACGCCGCCGACAGGCTCGTGCCGGTCTCGACGTCGCTGCGGATGTCGGTCAGCAGCCGGGTGAGCTTCGGGTTGGTGCTGCCGCGGGCGACGATGTCGAACGCCTGGATGAGCGGCACGCCGGCGCGCATCATCGTCGAGAGCTGGCGGGTGAAGACGGCGATGTCCTTCTGCTTGATCGCCTTGCCGCCGCTGACGCGGCGCTTCTTCACCTTGCTGACCATCACGCCCTGGCGCCGCAGGCTCGCGCTCACCATGGCCTCGCCGCCGGCACGCATCTCGCCGCGGACGGGCTTGCCGTTCTTGTCCTTGCCTTCCCACTCGAAGACGATGTCCTTGACGCGACCCTTTGCTGCGACTGCTGCCGTTGCCATACGTCTTCGAGGTCGGACCCCGCCTTTTCGCTGTCTCGTTACTCGTTGGTGACCGAGATCACTTCTTCCAGTGTCGTCATCCCGCCGCGAACCTTGATCAGGCCCGACTGCCGCAGGTCGCGAACACCTTCACGACTCGCCTGCTCGGCGATCTGCATCGACGTTCCCGCGGCGAGGATGATCTTCTGGATGTCTTCGGTGATCGGCATGACCTGGTAAATGCCGACGCGACCCTTGTAACCGTTGTTGCACATCGAACAGCCGACGGCGCGGAACGGCTTCCAGTTGCCGTCCAAATCCTCGGCCTTGAATCCCGCCTTGAGCAAGGCGTCCCGAGGATAGTCGGCCGGGGCCTTGCAGTTCTCGCAGAGCTTCCTCGCCAGCCGCTGCGCCGTGATCAGCAGCACGCTCGCGGCGATGTTGAACGACGCGACGCCCATGTTTGCGAGACGCGTCAGCGTCGTCGGTGCGTCGTTGGTGTGCAGCGTCGACATCACCATGTGGCCGGTTTGCGCCGCCTTCAGCGCGATGTCGGCGGTCTCGAGGTCGCGGATCTCGCCGACCATGATGATGTCCGGGTCCTGGCGCAGGAACGACTTCAGCGCGACCGCGAAGGTGAGGCCCGCCTTGTCGTTGACGTTGACCTGGTTGACGCCGGGGAGGTTGATTTCG
>DATJIM010000199.1:0-2006 GCA_035493195.1 Caldimonas sp. | reverse complement strand
CGTCGTCCTCGACCGCGCGCAGCTGCGCGGCCGTGATCTCGCCCTTGGCGCGGCGCTCGCGCGCGTCGAGCAGGCGCTTGGGCCTGAGGAAGCTGCCGACGTGGTCGGCGCGAAACGGCGGCTGCGTGCGGGTCGTCATCGGGGTCTCTCGGTCGCGGCGGGGACCCAGGCGATGATAGGGAGGCGCTGCCGTCGTTGGCGAATGTCCGCATTGCCGCTGCTGGCGCCGCCGCGAGAATCGCGCGATTCGACCTGAAGGACCCGACCATGCACCGCCGCCTCGCCCTTGGCTTCTCGCTCACCCTGCTCGCCGCTGCGCTTCCCGGCGCCGTCAGCGCCCAGTCGGGAACGCCTTTCAAGATCGGCCTGATCCTGCCCATGACGGGGCAGCAGGCGTCGACCGGAAAGCAGGAGGACGCGGCGGTCAAGCTCTGGATGGCGCAGAACGGCTCGACGGTCGCGGGCCGCAAGGTCGAGGTGATCCTCAAGGACGATGGCGGCGTGCCCGACGCGACCAAGCGCATCGCGCAGGAGCTCGTCGTCAACGACAAGGTCGACGTGCTGCTCGGGTTCGGCATCACGCCGTCGGCGTTCGCGACCGCGCCGATCGCGACGCAGAGCAAGACGCCGATGGTGGTGAGCGCGGCGGCGACGTCGGCGATCACCGAGCGCTCGCCCTACATCGTGCGCACCAGCTTCACGCTGCCGCAGGTGACCGTGCCGATGGCCGACTGGGCGGCCAAGCACGGCATCAAGAAGGTCGTCAGCTTCGTCTCCGACTACGGTCCCGGGCTCGATGCCGAGAAGTTCTTCAAGAGCCAGTTCACGCTCGACGGCGGCCAGATCACCGAGGAGATCCGCACGCCGCTGCGCGCACCCGACTTCGCGCCGTTCCTGCAGAAGGTCGCCGACGCCAAGCCCGACGCGGTGTTCGTCTTCCTGCCCTCGGGGCAGGGCGCCGCGTTCATGAAGCAGTTCGGCGAGCGCGGGCTCGACAAGTCGGGGATCAAGCTGATCGCCACCGGCGACGTCACCGACGACGACCAGCTCAACGACATGGGCGACGTCGCGCTCGGCGTGGTCAACTCCCACCACTACTCCGCGGCGCACCCGTCGGCGGTGAACAAGAAGTTCGTGCAGGCGTTCGAGGCGGCCAACAAATTCCGCCCCAACTTCATGGCGGTCGCCGCCTACGACGGCATGCACCTGATCTACAACGCGCTCGGCGCGACCAAGGGCCAGGGTGGCGGCGACGCGCTGCTTGCGGCGATGAAAGGCCAGATCATCGAGAGCCCGCGCGGCCGGATCCTGATCGATGCGCAGACCCGCGACGTCGTCCAGGACGTCTACATCCGCAAGGTCGAGCGCCAGAACGGCCAGCTCTGGAACGTCGAGTTCGACGTCCAGAAGGCGGTCAAGGACCCGGGCAAGGCGAAGTAGAGGCGTCGCCGCGGAGCGCGTCAGCGCGCGACCGCGACGACGTGCGCCCGGATCTTGCCGTCGACGGGGCCGGCGCCGAAGCGGCGCGCGATCGCAGCGGCGGTTGCCTGCACCGCGTCTTCGAGCCTGCCGGGGGCGCGCGCTTCGATCTCGCTTCGCAGCGGCGAGCCGGCGCAGATCGCGAGCGCGGCATCGCGCGCCGTCGGCGCGCGGCTGCGCTTCGTGACGGTCTCGATCTTCGCGGCTTTTTCGAAGCCGCCGGCGCGCACGTCGCGCGCGATCGCCGCGACGTCGTGGTAGCTGTGCGGCGTACGCGCCATGAAGCGCGGCGGATCGTCCGGGAACATCGCGGCGAGCGCGTCGGTCGCGACGTCGGTGAACTCGTTGTCGGCGATTCGGTCCCAGACGTTGAAGTGCAGCATGCCGCTGGGCCGCAGCACGCGCCGCAGCTCGGCGAACGCCTTCGTCTTGTCGGGCAGGAACATGACGCCGAACTGGCAGACGACGGCGTCGAACGATTCGTCGCCGAACGGCAGCGCGGTTGCGTCGGCGCGACGCCACTCGAC
>DATJIM010000198.1:0-13497 GCA_035493195.1 Caldimonas sp. | reverse complement strand
GGGCTGGCTCGTCCGCTACATGCATTCGACGGGCGCGTCGGCGTTCTTCATCGTCGTCTACCTGCACATGTGGCGCGGCCTCATCTACGGCAGCTACCGCCGGCCGCGCGAGCTCGTCTGGCTGTTCGGCTGCGCGATCTTTCTCTGCCTGATGGCCGAGGCGTTCATGGGCTACCTGCTGCCGTGGGGCCAGATGAGCTACTGGGGCGCGCAGGTGATCGTCAACCTGTTCTCGGCGGTGCCCTTCGTCGGTCCCGACCTGGCGCTCCTGATCCGTGGCGACTACGTCGTCGGCGACGCGACGCTGAACCGCTTCTTCAGCTTCCACGTCATCGCGATCCCGCTCGTCCTGCTCGGTCTCGTCGTCGCGCACATCATCGCGCTGCACGAGGTCGGCTCGAACAATCCCGACGGCGTCGAGATCAAGGAGAAGAAGGGCGCCGACGGCCATCCGCTCGACGGCATCCCTTTCCACCCGTACTACACGGTGCACGACATCTACGGCGTCAGCGTGTTCCTGTTCATCTTCAGCGCCATCCTCTTCTTCGCGCCCGAGGGCGGCGGCTACTTCCTCGAGTTCAACAACTTCATCGAGGCCAACCCGCTGAAGACGCCGGCGCACATCGCCCCCGTCTGGTACTTCACGCCGTTCTATTCGATGCTGCGCGCGACCACCGACCTGATGGTCAACGCGCTGTGCATCGTCGTCGCACTCGCCGCGGTGGCGGCGATCCTGCGCGGCGGCTTCCGCGCCGGCGCCAAGGTCGCGATCGCCCTGGTCGCGCTGATCGCCGTCTACCTGCTGAAGACGTTCGACGCCAAGTTCTGGGGCGTCGTCATCATGGGCGGCGCGGTCCTGATCCTCTTCTTCCTGCCGTGGCTCGACCACAGCCCGGTGAAGTCGATCCGCTACCGTCCGAGCTGGCACCGCATCGTCTACGGTGTCTTCCTGATCTTCTTCCTCGCCCTCGGCTACCTCGGGTCGCAGCCGCCGTCGCCGGCAGGCAACTACATCTCGCAGCTCGGCACGCTCGTCTATTTCGGCTTCTTCCTGCTGATGCCGTGGTGGAGCCGGATGGGCGTCTTCAAGCCGGTGCCCGACCGCGTCACCTTCAACGCCCACTGACGCAGCGAGTCGACGATGCACACCTTCCTCATCCGATTCCTCGTCGTCCTCGGGCTCGTCGCGCCGCTCGCCCCGGCGGCCGCGAACGAAGGCGGCTATCCGTGGGACCATTTCCCCGCCGAAAAGATGACCGACATCGCCGCGCTGCAGAACGGGGCGCGCATCTTCACGAACTACTGCCTCGGCTGCCACTCGGCGTCGTACATGCGCTTCAACCGGCTGCACGACATCGACCTGACCGACGACCAGATCAAGAAGAACCTGCTGTTCGCGACCGACAAGGTCGGCGACACGATGCGCTCGACGATCGATCCGCGGCAGGCGAAGGACTGGTTCGGCACGGCACCGCCGGATCTCTCGGTGATCGCGCGCTCGCGCGCCGAGGTCGGCAAGGGCAGCGGCGCCGACTATCTCTACACGCTGTGGCGGACGTTCTACCGCGACGACTCGCGGCCCACCGGCTGGAACAACCTGGCGTTCCCCGACATCGCGATGCCGCACGCGCTGTGGCAGCTGCAGGGCGAGCGTCGCGCCAAGTTCATCGAGGTGAAGAACCCGCACGAGGAGGGCAGGACCGAGCACCGCTTCGCCGGCTTCGAGCAGATCACGCGCGGAACGCTCAGCAACGAGCAGTACGACGAGGCGGTCGGCGACCTCGTCGCCTATCTGCAGTGGATGGGCGAGCCGTCGCAGGGCACCCGGGTGCGCGTCGGCGTCTGGGTCCTGCTCTTTCTCGGCTTGCTCGTGGTCATCACCTGGCGGCTGAGCTCGGCGTACTGGAGAAGCGTCCACTAGACCCCCAGCGCCGCCCCCGCGGCGCGCTCGCGAGGCGAAGCCGGCGATCGCGCGGCGGCTTCGCCTTCCGCTTTTCAAGACAAGTTCGACCTGGAGTTCTCGACCATGATGGTGCTCTATTCCGGAACCACCGACCCGTACTCGCACCGTTGCCGCTTCGTGCTGTTCGAAAAGGGCATGGACTTCGAGATCCGCGACGTCGACCTGTTCGCGAAGCCCGAAGATATCGCGCTGATGAACCCGTACAACGAGGTGCCGATCCTCGTCGAGCGCGACCTCATCCTGTACGAGTCGCACATCATCAACGAGTACATCGACGAGCGCTTCCCCCACCCGCAGCTGATGCCGGGCGACCCGGTCGCGCGCGCGCGCGTTCGGCTCTTCCTTTTCAACTTCGAGAAGGAGCTGTTCGCGCACGTCAACGTCCTCGAGGGGCGCGGCGTCAAGGGCACCGACAAGCAGCTCGAGAAGGCGCGCTCGCAGATCCGCGACCGGCTGACGCAGCTCGCGCCGATCTTCCTGAAGAACAAGTACATGCTCGGCGACGACTTCTCGATGCTCGACGTCGCGATCGCGCCGCTGCTCTGGCGGCTCGACTACTACGGCATCGACATGTCGAAGAACGCGGTGCCGCTCCTCAAGTACGCCGAGCGGATCTTCTCGCGGCCGGCCTACATCGAGGCGCTGACCCCTTCAGAGAAGGTGATGCGGAAGTAGGGCGCCCGCGGTAGAACAGCACCATGACGTCGCCGATCGCCCCAGCCACCGCCGGCACGTCGACGCGGCCCTACCTGATCCGCGCGCTGCACGACTGGTGCACCGACAACGGCTTCACGCCGTACATCGCGGTGTACGTCGACGAGCACGTCCAGGTGCCGAAGGAATACGTCAAGAACAACGAGATCGTGCTGAACGTCGGCTTCGAGGCGACCAGCGCGCTCAAGCTCGGCAACGAGCTGATCGAGTTCAAGGCGCGCTTCGGCGGCACCTCGCGCGAGATCGCCGTGCCGATCGACCACGTGATCGCGATCTACGCGCGCGAGAACGGGCAGGGCATGGCGTTTCCGATGCCGAGCGAGCCGACGACGTCGAGCGATCCCGCCGACGGGGCGAACGCCGACGCGCCGGCGACGACGTCGCGCGGGCCGCGGCTCGCCGGTGGTGCGCCGGCGTCGCGCAAGGGCGGCACCGCGCTGACGCTGAGCCCGACGCCGGGCCTGCCGGCGCCGAAGAGCGCGAGCGACGCGCCGTCCGAGCCGACTCCGCCGAGTCCGCCGCCCGGACCGAAGCGGCCTTCGCTGAAGCGCGTGAAGTAGCGGCCGCGCAAGAGCGCTGCCACGACACGCACACCTATACTGGCCCGCCGCAGGTTGCGACGTCGCCGGCTTAGCTCAGTTGGCAGAGCACCCGCCTTGTAAGCGGAAGGTCGTCCGTTCGATTCGGACAGCCGGCACCACTGCGTTGCCGATGTCGAGTTGTTTGCGTCGGCTCGGCGGTGCCGCCGCCGCGACGCGCCGTCATCCTTCGTTTGATCGACGCCGCCCTCCGACGAGCGGCTTGCGCGCCGGCCCGCGATTCGGCATCCTCTGCGCGACAAGAACACGCACGAGGTAGCACCCATGGCTCTCCAACGCTGGCGCGTCACGACCGCTTCCTTCTTGTCGTGCGCTGCGCTCCTCGCGGCGTGCTCTCAGGGGGCGCAGCCGGGCGCCGTCCTCGACGAGGCGAAGCAGGCGGGCCGCGACGGCGCGTCGTTCAAGCAGTCGAGCGACGACTACTTCCACGACATGGACAACGCGGTCAAGCTCGATCCGACCGAGATCGCCGGCCGCAACATGTGGATCGTCTGGAGCGGCGGCAACGACCGCTTCTGGGACGGCTTGAGCGGCTACACGTTCGGCGCTTTCGATCTGCTCAAGACCATCAGCTCGCATCCGTCGCTCGGCTACAACCGCGAATCGCGCTGGAACATCTTCGGGCTCGTCAACGAGCCATGCTTCGAGAGCGCGACCGGGCCCGACCCGAAACGACGCGGCCTCTGGCTCGACGTTCGCGCCAAGGACTGCACGCCCGATCCCTTCGAGGACGAGACGAAGTACCCCGGCGTCGCGATCGGTTCGCGCGGCAAGCCGCTCGGCGACGGCACGACGCAGCCGGTCGGCTCGTTCTACGGCTATGCGACCGGCATCGTCGGCCTGCGCCTCTTTCCCAACCCGGCGTTCGACGAGAAGGCCGCCAAGGCGTGGGATCCGGAGCGCTACTACACCGACTCGAGCTACTACAACCGCAGGGACCTGGTCCGCCCCTATCGCGTCGGCATGTCGTGCGGCTTCTGCCACGTCGGTCCGAGCCCGACGCATCCGCCCGCCGATCCGGCCCATCCGACGTACGCGAATCTCAGCTCGTCGGTGGGCGCGCAGTACATGTGGGTCGACCGCCTGTTCATCTTCAACTCGAACAAGCCCGAGGGACGGACGAACTTCATGTACCAGCTCGCCCACACCTATCGGCCGGGCAGCATGGACACCTCGCTCGTGTCGACCGACAACATCAACAACCCGCGGACGATGAACGCGGTCTACGCCTTCGGGGCGCGCCTGGGCATGGCCAAGCGCATCGGGGCCGAGAAGCTCGCCGACGGCGAGCTCGACAACAAGCAGTTCAACGACTTCGTGACGAGCGGCCCGCTGCTCGAGTACTGGTCGAAGCCCGACGCCACGGCGAAGACGCCGCACGTGCTGAAGGACGGCGCCGATTCGGTCGGACTGCTCGGCGCTCTGAACCGCGTCTACATGAACATCGGCGTCTTCAGCGAGGAGTGGCAGCTGCACTTCAACCCGGTGATCGGCGGCAAGGACATCTCGCCGATCAGGATCGCCGACGCCCAGAAGAACTCGGGCTACTGGCAGGCGACCGAACTCGGCACGCCGGCGACGGCGCTCTTCTTCCTGAAGGCGGCCCAGCCCGACCACCTGAAGGACGCGCCCGGCGGCGCCCAGTATCTGACCGAGGACCAGGCGACCGTCGAGCACGGCAAGGTCGTCTTCGCCGACACCTGCGCGCGCTGCCACTCGAGCAAGGGTCCGCCGCCGCCGGCGCCGTATCCCGCGTCGTGCCAGGGCGCGGGCTACCTCGACTGCTTCAAGGCGTACTGGAAGCGGACGCAGAGCGACGAGTTCAAGCAGCAGATGCGAAAGGTCGTCGAGGCGCCGGACTTCCTCGACGGCAACTATCTCTCGAGCGACGCGCGCATCCCGGTGACGCTGCTGCGCACCAACGCCTGCAGCCCGCTCGCCACCAATGCGCTCGGCGGCAACATCTGGGACAACTTCTCCTCGCAGTCGTACAAGCAGCTGCCGTCGGTCGGCACGGTGACGCTCTACGACCCCTTCACCGGCGAGCCGATGCCCTACCAGATGCCGGCGGGCGGCCGTGGCTACACGCGCGTGCCTTCGCTGATCGGCCTGTGGTCGACCGGTCCGTACCTGCTCAACAACAGCGTCGGCCCGTTCGACAGCAGCCCCTCGGTGGCGGCCCGGATGAAGGTCTTCGACGCGTCGATCGAGCAGATGCTCTGGCCCGAGAAGCGCGAGCACGACTCGGTCCTCGGCAGCAAGATTCCCGGCACGATCGACCGCACCACCGAGCGCAGCAAGATCAAGATTCCGAGCGGCTACCTGCCCGAGGCGGCGCGTCCGTTGCAGGGAGCGCTGCACCGCTGGCTGCCATGGCTCGTCGGCGAAGGCGACGACATCGAGCTCGGCCCGATTCCGCAGGGCATTCCGGTCGGGCTGCTGTCGAACATGAAGCTTCGCGCCGAGAGCGACGATCTCGGCGACAAGGCGGCGCACGTGCGCGACATCGGCGACTTCCTCGTCAAGCTCAAGGTCGACCTCGCGACCGCGCCCGCGGGAGCGAGCGACGCCGAGCTTCGGCAACGCTTCGCCAACCTGAAGGAGCCGATGATGAAGCTCAGCAAGTGCAAGGACTTCGTCGTCAACCGCGGGCACTACTTCGGCACCGCCGAATTCAACAAGCAGGACGGCTTGAGTGGCGACGAGAAGGCGTTCGGCACCGAGCCCGAGCTGAGCGACGCCGACAAGCGCGCGCTGATCGCCTTCCTGAAGACGTTCTGAGCGAGGGCCTGTTCACGCCATGCGAGCGCCCTGCCGTGCTCACCCGAAGGGCGCGAACTCCCCAGGCCCGAGGCCGGCGTTGCTCGCTCGTTGCGTACGCCCGGTACGCGGCCTCGCTCGCGCCTTGGCCTCGGGCCTGGGGAGCTCGCGCGCGGAGCGCTCGCATGGCGTGGACAGGCCCTAGCGAACGCGCCCATGGCAGACGGCGCCGAGGAACCCGCGTGGGACTACGTGATCGTCGGCTCGGGCGCAGGCGGCGGAACGCTCGCGGCGCGCCTCGTCGAGGCGGGCGCGAGCGTTTTCCTGATCGAGGCCGGCGGTGATCCGCGCGCATCCGAAGCCGAGCGCATGCCCGACGACTACGACGTGCCGGCGTTCCACCCCTACGCGTGCGAGAACCCGGCGATGAGCTGGAACTTCCAGGTGCGCCACTACGCGAGCGAGGAGCGCCAGTCACGCGACCCGAAGTACAGCGCGGGCGAGGGCGTGCTCTATCCGCGCGCGGCGACGCTCGGCGGCTGCACCGCGCACAACGCGATGATCTACATGCCACCGCACGACTCCGACTGGAACCGGATCGCCGAGCTGACCGGCGACGTGTCGTGGCGCGCGCCGCGGATGCGACGCTACGCACGGCAGGTCGAGGACTGCCACCACGCGCCGCTCTGGCGCGCGCTCGCCAAGCTCGGCATCGATCCGACCGGCCATGGCTGGGGCGGGTGGCTGCGCACCGAGAAGTCGATCCCGCTCGACGCGCTCGGCGACGACGAGCTGGTGCAGTTCATGCGCGCAACGACGCGCACCTTCGTCCGCGGCCTGAAGACGCCGCTCGCGAGCACGATCCGGTGGCTGCGGCGCGGCGCCGATCCCAACCTGAGACCGTGGCGGCTCGGCAGCTTCGAGGGCCTCTGCTACACGCCGCTCACGACCCGCGGCCACCGGCGCGCAGGCAGCCGTGAACGCGTCCTCGACGTCGCCCACGCGCACCGCGGCCGGCTCCACGTCGAGCTCGACGCGCTCGCGACGCGCGTCGTCCTCGACGACGGTGGCGTCGCGCGGGGCGTCGCGTATCGCAAGGGCAAGCGCCTCTATCGCGCGCACGCCGAAGCGAGCGGGGATGCCGGAGCGGCACGCGAAGTGCGGGCGCGGCGCGAGGTCATCGTCTGTGGCGGCGCGTTCAACACCCCGCAGCTGCTGATGCTCTCGGGGGTCGGACCCGCGGCGCAGCTGCGCGCGCACGGCATCGCGGTGCGCGTCGACCTGCCGGGAGTCGGCGCGAACCTGCAGGACCGCTACGAGGTCGCGCTGACGCACCGCATGCGGCGCCCGTGGCGAGTCCTCGAGGGCGCGACGTTCAAGAGCGGCGACCCGCTCTGGCAGCGCTGGAGCGAGTCGCGCGCCGGCATGTACGGATCGAACGGCGCGGCGCTCGCGCTGATCGGCAAGTCGGCGCCGACCAAGCCCGAGCCCGACCTCTTCTGCATGGCGCTGCTCGCGCGCTTCGAGGGCTACCGTCCGCGCTTCTCGGAGCTGATCGGCGGGCCCGGCGACATGCTGACGTGGGCGATCCTGAAGGCGCATACCGAGAACCGTGCCGGCACCGTGCGGCTGCGCTCTGCCGATCCGCGCGACGTGCCCGACGTCAACTTCAGCTACTTCGAGGAAGGCAGCGATGCTGCCGCCGACGATCTCGCAGCGGTCGTCGCCGGGGTCCGCTTCGTTCGCAGCCTGACCGCGCCGCTGCTCGCGAGCGGCTTGATCGCCGAAGAGCTCGCTCCCGGTCCGACGGTCACGAGCGACGCACAGATCGCCGAGTACGTGCGCAACACCGCCTGGGGCCACCACGCATCGGGCACGTGCGCAATCGGCGCCGACGGCGACACCGCGGCCGTCCTCGACAGCGCCTTTCGCGTCCGGGGGACGCAGCGCCTGCGCGTCGTCGACGCGTCGGTGTTCCCGCGCATCCCGGGCTTCTTCATCGCGAGCGCCGTGTACATGGCGGCCGAGAAGGCCGCCGACGCGATCCTCGACGACGCGCGCGCGCCGGCGCAAGAGCGCGCGCAGACGACGCTTTCTTGACCGCGGCCAGACCGCAAGGAGCCCTCCATGGCCTACGACGCCACCCAGCTGATGTCGATGTCGCAAGCCGAGCTCGACGACCTCTTTCGAGCCAATCCCGCCGGGCCGATCCCGAACGGCAGCGCCACGGGCACCGCGATCATCGCGCCCGGGACCAAGTTCACGCCGGCGATCGCCCAGGTCATCAACCATTTCGGCTGGCAAGGCAAGGTCTTCGATGCCGAGCGCGGCTATCTGAAGAACAGGATCCTCGCCTTCGGCATCGAGGCGATCGTCGCCAAGGTCTACAAGGCGCCGAGCTGGCTCGACAACAAGGAGTGCATCGTCCTCGACTACTCGGAGACGTCGCTCGTCGCCCACTACATCCGCGACGAGATCCGGCTGATCGGCCCGGGCTTCTATCTCGGCAAGGTGTATTGGGCCAAGGACCGCCTGATCGACTTCTGCCTGCAGTTCTGAGCATGACGCCGCAGGACCACTTCATGGTGGTCGCGCCGGTCGTCGGCGGCAAGGAGACCGCGCTGCGTGCACTGCTGGCGTCGATGAACTCGGCGCCCGGCATTGCCGATCCGCGCAACGCGGTCGTTCCGTTCGGCGCGTTCGAGGGCCTGCATTTCGCCCGCTTGGTCGTGCTCGACGACGCCCTGCAGGTCGACATGAAGCTCTACGGCGTCGAGCCCGCGCGGCTTCCGACGGTGCTCGTCTTCATCGGCGACTGCGACGGCGCTGCCGACGACGCGCTTGCCGATCTCGCGCAGCGCGCCGGGCCGGGGCTGGCGCGGATCTTCAGCCACTGCGAAGGCTTCGCCGAAGGCGCCGACGTGCTCGCATGGATGCGCGCGCGCGACCGGCGCGCGGCGGCGAGCTTCGTCAACTGGGTCGGGCGAAGCGTCCGCCAAGTCCGCGAGGAAAGCGCGCTGCAGCGCGCGCTCTCGGCGCGCGTGCCGCGCGAGGCGCTCGCGACACCCGCCGATGCGCAGCGCGTCCGCAGTGAGCTCGTCGAGCACGTCGCCGGCGAAGTCCTTGCCGGCCGGCTCGCGCTGACGCCGCCCGAGCCGACTCCGCTCGGCTGGCAGCTTCGCAAGCTCGCGCACCTGATCGCGGTGCCGCTGCTCAGCCTCGCCGCGCTGCCGTTCGTGATCGTGCTCGCGCCTTTCCTTGTCTGGCAACTGCGCGCGCTCGAGACGAGCGATCCCGAGATCTGCCCGCGGCCGCGTCAGGCCGACCTCGCCGCGCTGTACGAGCTCGAGGACCGCGACACGACGAACCAGTACACCGCGCTCGGTGCCGTCAAGCCGGGCCTTTTCCGGCGCTGGCTGTTGACCGCGCTCCTCGCGTTCACCGAATACGCGTGCCGCCACGTCTACACGCGCGGCTTTCTCGCCCGCGTGCAGACGATCCACTTCGCGCACTGGTTCTTCTTCGACGACAAGACGCGGGTCGTCTTCGTCAGCAACTACGACGGCAGTCACCAGGGCTACATGGACGATTTCATCAACAAGGTCGGCTGGGGCTTGAACGTGCTGTTCAGCAACGGCGTCGGCTGGCCGCGCACGCGCTGGCTCGTCTTCGGCGGCTCGCGCATCGAGCAGTCGTTCAAGTACTTCCAGCGCCGCCATCAGGTGCCGACGCAGGTCTGGTACAAGGCCTACCCCGGGCTCGCGCTGGTCGAGATGAAGCGGAACCACCGAATCCGCGAAGGCCTCGAGCGCTCCACGATGAGCGATGCCGACGCGCTTGCCTGGCTGAGGTTGCTGTGAGCAGCGCGCTGGCCGTCGACTTCGACGACATCCAGGGGCTCGTCCGCTTCGGCTACAAGCACCACACCGAGGCGTCGTTCCTGCTGCTGCGCGTCACCGATCGCGACGCCGCGCGGCGCTGGCTTTCGACCGTTCCCGTCAGCACGGCGGTGACGACCGACCCGCTGCCCGAGTTCGCGATCCAGGTCGCGCTCAGCGCCGCCGGCATGCGGGCGCTCGGCGTCGACGATGCCGTCGTCGATGCGTTCGCCGACGAATTCGTCGTCGGCATGGGCGACGACGCCAACCGTGCCCGTCGGCTCGGCGACGTCGGCGCCAACGATCCGTCGCGCTGGCAATGGGGCGCCGGGAATCGCGTTCCGCACGTCGCCGTGTTTCTCTACGCGATCCCCGGACGGCTGGCGGTCCTACAGCAGGCGATCGAGTCGCAGTGCCAGGGCGGATTCGAGCGGATGGCGTGCCTCGCGACGAGCGATCTCGACGGCATCGAGCCGTTCGGCTTCACCGACGGCATCTCGCAACCGCTGCTCGACTGGGAGCGCAAGCGCGTCGCGCGCGACGCCGAGCGCACCGAGTACTCGAACCTGTGCTGCCTCGGCGAAGTCCTGCTCGGCTATCCGAACGAATACGGCGGCTACACCGACCGGCCGTTGCTCGATCGCGGCGCCGCCGGGGCGCTGCTCCCGAACGCCGAGGACGCGCCCGACCGCGCCGACCTCGGCCGGAACGGCAGCTATCTCGTGCTTCGCCAGTTGCGCCAGGACGTGCGCGGCTTCTGGCGGTTCATCGACGGCCGAGCCGGTGGCGACGCCGCGCGCCGCGAGCAGCTCGCCAGCGCGATGGTCGGCCGCAAGCGCGACGGCACTCCGCTCATCGTTCCGGCGATCGAGCAGATCGAGGGCGGCGGCGATGCCAAGGATCTCAACGCGTTCACGTACCGCTCCGACCGCGACGGCCTCCGCTGCCCGCTTGGCGCCCACATCCGGCGCAGCAACCCGCGCAACGCCGACCTGCCAGCGGGACCGAGCGGCTTCGTCTCGTGGGCGAAGCGAACGCTCGGCTTCGACGCCGACGCGCTCGCGCACGACCTCGTCGCCTCGACGCGGTTCCACCGCCTGCTGCGCCGCGGCCGCGAGTACGGTCCCGGGGTCACGATCGAACAGGCGCTCGGCAGCGCCTCGAACGGAAACGATCCGGGCCTGCACTTCATCTGCCTCGGCGCCAACATCGCGCGGCAGTTCGAGTTCGTGCAGAACGCATGGGCGATGGGCGTCCATTTCGACGGCGTCGCCAACGAGAGCGATCCGCTGCTCGGGACGCGCGCGGCCGGCGTCGACGGCGCGGCGACCGACGGTTTCTCGCTGCCGCGCGCCGACGGCCCGGACGAGCGCATCGCTGAATTGCCGCAGTTCGTCACCGTCGTCGGCGGCGCGTACTTCTTCCTGCCTGGCGTGCGCGCTTTGCGCTGGCTCGCCGGAGCACAACGCGGGAGCCTGCCATGAGCTCGGTCATGATCGACGCGAACAAGAATTCGAACGTCAGCCGGCCGGTGCCGCCGGCCAACACCGGATCGAAGCTGCTCGACGCGCTTGCCGACGCGATGCTCGCGGTCCTGCAGCTCGAGCGTCGGTTCGATCCGTTCGTCCGGCCGGCGCTCGACGCCGTCTTTCGCGATCCGGTCGCCCGCTTCGTCACTTCCCTCATCAACGCGCGGCGCGTCGACCAGAAGCTCGCGCTCGCCGAGGAGCGTCCGTTCCCCGGCGAAGAGCAGTTCGTCGACTCGATCATCGCGAGCTTCACGCAGCAGATGAAGGGGTTGTGGAAGCCGGGCGGCTTCGAGCGCGGCGGCAACACCAAGACGCAGGGGATCGTTCGCGCCGAGTTCATCGTCCACGACGGCCTGCCCGCGGAGTTCCGCCACGGCGTCTTCGCCGAGCCGAAGACGTACCGCGCCTGGGTGCGCTTCTCGGGGCCTGGCCCCTACATCACTCCTGACATCGACGACGTCGGCTTCATGAGCATCAGCATCAAGCTGCTCGGCGTGCCGGGGCCCAAGCTGATGGACGAGGAAAAACTCACCCAGGACATGTTCGGCGTCTCGACGCCGACTTTCGTCACCCCCGACGTGCGCGCCAACGCGCAACTCCAGGTCGAGAGCGGCAAGAACGCGTCGATCTTCTACTTCCTCAACCTGCACCAGCCGCACGTGCTCGACGGCATCATGCAGGCGCTCTGGCTGAAGACGCAGACGAGCCCGTTCGAGGCGCCGTACTTCAGCTGCGTGCCGTATCTGCTCGGCGAAGGGCAGGCGATGATGTATTCGGTGTGGCCGAAGACGACCAGGCGCACTTCGATCCCGCACCTGCCGCTGCGACCGCCCGACGACTACCTGCGCGCAGCGATGGTCAAGGCACTCGACGCCGGCGACGTCGAGCTCGACTTCCGCGTCCAGCGCCAGACCGATCCGCACCTGATGCCGATCGAGGACGCCTCGGTGCTCTGGCCCGAGCGGCTGTCGCCGCGCGTCTCGGTCGCGACGCTGCGCATCCCGCGGCAGACGTTCGACTCACCGGCGCAGCTCGAATTCGCCAAGCGGCTGTCGTACAACCCCTGGCACTCGATCGCCGAGCACCGGCCGCTCGGCAACCAGAGCCGGGCGCGGCGACGGATGTACCTGGCGCTCTCGACGCTGCGGCACGAGATGAACGCCGTGCCGCACTACGAGCCGACCGGCGACGAGGTCTTCGACGCCGCGTAGCGGCGCGTCACTTCGCCGCGTGCGCCTTCTGCGCGAGCTGATCGACGATCTGCAGCGACCGCTCCTGCGACCCCGCCAGGCTCGGCGAGGTCATCCAGCGGCCGGCGACGACCAGGGTCGGCACGCTGTCGACCTTGTAGTCGGCGACCATCTTCTTGGCGCGCGTCACCGAGGTGGCGACCGAGAACGACTTGAAGGCCGCCAGGAACTTGGCCGCGTCGATGCCGTTCTTGCCGAGGTAGGCGGCGATGTTCTCGCCGGTGTCGAGGCGCTGCCGCTCGATGTGGATGCCGCGAAAGATCTTCAGCTGCGCATCCTTGACCGCGCCGATCGTCTCGAGCGCGTAGTACGTGTGCATGAAGTTGTCGGAGTTCATCAGGAACGGCACCGGGACGCGGCGGAACGCGATCTCGGCCGGCGCCTGCTTCTCCCACGCCTCGAGCGTCGGCTCGAACGCGCTGCAGTGCGGGCACGCGTACGAGAAGAACTCCAGCACCTCGACCTTGCCGGGCGGCGCGTTGGTCGGCTGCGGCGTCTCGACCTTGGTGTAGTCCTTGCCTTCGACCGGCCCGCTGCCCTGGGCGGCGACCGGGACGGAGGGCAGCGAGCCGGCGACGCCGGCAACGAGGAGGGCGGTGGAGAGCTGACGTCGGTTCATGTTCATGAAGAGGCAACGGTTGAAGGCGGATTCAGGCCGACACGGCGAGTTCCGGTCGGCCGCCGGGCGGCCACTGGATGCTGACCGACGGCGGGCTCAACGCGGCTGCACCTTGACGCGGATCGTCGCGACGCGCTTGCCGCCGTCGCGCAGGCGCTGCTGCAGGGTGGGCACGAGCTGGCGCA
>DATJIM010000197.1:0-10696 GCA_035493195.1 Caldimonas sp. | reverse complement strand
GGCGGCCAGCGCCAGCGCGTCGCGATGGGCCGCGCGATCGTTCGCAAGCCCGCGGTCTTCCTGTTCGACGAGCCGCTCTCGAACCTCGACGCCAAGCTGCGCGCGCAGACGCGGCTCGAGATCCAGAAGCTGCACGGCGAGCTTCGCACGACGTCGCTTTTCGTCACCCACGACCAGGTCGAGGCGATGACGCTCGCCGAGCGGATGATCGTGATGAACGCAGGCCGGATCGAGCAGATCGGCACTCCCGACGAGGTCTATCACCGTCCGGCGACGACGTTCGTCGCCGCCTTCATCGGCTCGCCGCCGATGAACCTCGTTCGCGGCCGCGCGTCGGGCGCCGGCTTCCAGGCGGGCGGGCAGCTACTGCCGCTCGCCGCGCCGACGCCGCGCGACGGCGAGCTCGTCGTCGGCGTCCGCCCCGAGCACGTCGAGCTCGTCGACCAGCTCTCGGCCGCGACCTGGCCGTTGCGCGTTCAGGCGCTCGAGATGCTCGGCGCCGAGCGCCTCGTCTACGGCACGCTCGGCGAAACGCTCTTCACGGTCCGCCTCGACGCGACAGCGCCGCATCCGAAGATCGGCGACGTCGTCGGTCTCCGTGCGGCACCGGAGCATCTGCACTGGTTCGACGCGGCGACGTCGGCGCGCGTCACGGCGCGGCCGCTCGCGACCACCGCTGCGTCGTGACCGCGCCCTGGCCGTACCCGCGCTGGTTCGCACACCGCGGCGCCGGCAAGCTCGCACCGGAGAACACGCTGGCGGCGTTTCGCGTCGGCGCCGCGCACGGTTTTCGCGCTTTCGAATGCGACGTCAAGCTCGCCGCCGATGGCGTGCCGTTCCTGCTCCATGACGCAACGCTCGATCGCACGACGTCGGGGCGCGGCCTCGCGGCGGCGCTGCCGTGGAGCGAGCTGTCGCGCCTCGACGCCGGCGGCTGGCACGGGCGCGCGTGGGCGGGCGAGCCGATCCCGAGTTTCGCCGCGATCGCGCGCTATTGCCTGCGCAACGCCTTCGCGCTCGACGTCGAGATCAAGCCGACGCCCGGCGCCGAGCGCGAGACCGGGCGCGCGGTCGCGGCGATGGCGGCAGCGCTCTGGGCCAGCGCGGCGGCGCCGCCGCTCCTCAGCTCGTTTCTTCCCGACGCGCTCGAAGGGGCGCGCGAGACCGCCACGGCGCTGCCGCGCGCGCTCCTGCTCGACACCCTGCGCAGCGGTTGGCTCGACGAAGCGCGCGCGCTCGGCTGCGTCGCCGTCGTCTTCAATCACGCTCTCGTCGACGCTGCGCTGCTCGCGACCGTTCGTGGCGCCGGCATGCGCAGTTGCGTCTACACCGTCAACGATCCCGCCGAGGCGCGCCGGCTCGATGCGCTCGGCATCGACGGCATCGTCACCGACGCGGTCGACCGCTTCTCGCCTGGGGAAGCGGTCGCCGACTGACCGGCCGTCGCGCGCCGCTCAAGCCAGCGGCTCCTCGGCGCCGCGCACGCGTGCGTAGACGCGCGTGCTGCGCGGCTCGCCCGCAGGCGTCAGCGAATCGAAGCGCAGCAGCGCTTCGAGCGTGAAGCCGGCTCGCTCGGCGAGCTTCCAGCTCGCGACGTTGCGATCGTCCATGCGGATCTCGACGCGGCGCGCGTCGAGCGCATCGAACGCCATCCTCGCCATCGCGCGCACCGCCTCGGTCATGAATCCGCGACCCTCGCACCCGGTCTTGCGCCAGTAGCCGATCTCGAAGCTGCGCAGCGTCCAGTCGATCCGGTGCAGCCCCGTGGCGCCGACGAGCTCGCCCTCGGCGTCGTCCGCGTTGCGCGCGAAGACGAACATGGCGAGGTCCTCGCGCAAGAGGAACTTGGCGTGCGCGCGCCGGCAGTGCGCCTCCGACTCGTCGACGCTCGGCAGCGTCACCGCCCACGGCATCCACGGCGCCAGCTCCGCGTGAGACGCACGCAACGCATCGTTGACCACCACGCCGTCGCCGGGCCGCGGCACGCGAACGACCAGCCGCTCGGTCGCGATGCGCTCGGGTACGTCGAGCAGAAGCGGGTCCATGCGCGCCTCACGTCACGACGACGCGCGAGCCGACCTCGGCTTCGCCGCCGACCCATTCGTCGACGCGCTCGGCGACCGGCAGCTCGCGAACGCGTCGGATGACGCCGAGCTGCCACGCCGCGGCGGCGAGCAGGAGCGAAGCGCCGCCCGCGAACGCGAGCGACGCGCGCAGGCCGACGTGCTCGCCGAGCCAGCCGCCGATCAGCGCGCCCGGCCCCGCCGGAATCAGGATCAGCCAGCGCATGGTGCTCGTCATCCGTCCGAGCAGCGGCGCCGGCGTCACCGCCTGCCGCATCGCCAGGAAGTTGATGAAGATGAAGACGGCTCCGGTCGAGAACATCGTCAGCATCACCGCGAACGCGGCGATTCCCCAGACGTTCGCGGGCGCGACCGCGAGCAGCAGCCAGCCGGCGCCGCAAACGGCGAAGCCGATGATCAGCGATGGCCCCGGACCGATCGCGCGGCTGATTCGGTTGCCGAACACGCTCGCGATCACCGTGCCGACCCCCATCCCCGTGTAGGCGAGGCCGACCGCGTTCTCCGAGAGCCCGAGCGTGCGCGTCGCGAACAGGATCTGGACGACGATCGCTGCCTGGTGGCACATCTGCCAGGTGCCGACCGCGAACGCGAGCGCCACCAGCAGCCGATGGCGCGCGACGAAGCGGACGCCGGCCTTGAGGTCGTCCCAGAAGCGGCGACGGCGCGCCGCGTCACCGTCGAGCGCCGCCTCGCGGACGACGACACCGCGCAGGATCAGCGCCGAGATCGACACCAGCACGGCATCGACGAGCAACGCGAGCGGCGCGCCGACGATCTTGATCAACGCTCCCGCGACTCCGGGCCCGGCGACCTCGGCGGCCGACGATGCCAGCGCGTTCTTGGCGTGCGCCTCGACCAACCGCTCGCGCGCGACGACCTGCGTGAGGACGATCTGCGCCGCGCTGCCGGCGATCGTGTAGACACTGCCCAGCACGAAGCCGCAGGCGTACAGCCACTCGATCGACAGCCACTCGAGCCACCACGCCACCGGCACGCTGACCGCGACGAGCGCGATCGTTAGCTCGCCGGCGATGTACACGGGGAGCTTGCGAACGCGATCGAGCCAGACACCGGCCGGCAGCGAGAACAGCACGAAGGGCAGGATCTCGACCGCGCCGAGCAGGCCCATCTGCGTCGGCGTCGCGCGCAGCAGCACCGCCGCAGTCAGCGGCAGCGCGAGCATCGTCACCTGGCCGCCGAACGAGCTGATCGCGATCGACGTCCAGAGGCGGCGGTACGCACGGTCGCGCAGCAGGTCGTTCGCCGGCAGCCTCGGCCACCACGGCGCAGTTTTGATTCTTCTCAATCGGGACCACATGGTTCCACCCTGACTTTCCTTCGCGGCCCCCGGTTCGCGGGGAGCGCTGTGGGCCTTCGGCCCGATGGCGGAAGACACGAAGGGATCGATCGAGTCTTCCGCTGATGTCTCAGCGGACTTCGATCGAAGAAGCTGAGAGTGCTAGATCGGCGACGCCGGACGACGCCCGGCGGAGCGCAGGCCCATGCCGTCGACGCTGCGCGCCCATCGCCGGGCCGCGCCGAGGGCGCTTTGGGCGATGAGGTGCGTGGTGCGGTTCATGGGACGCTCTTTGAAGTGCGCCGTCATCGTACCAGCGCCTTCACCCGCGCGGCAAGGCAAAAAGTCACCGCCGTTGCGGCGCGCCGACGTGACGCGCACGTGCATCCACAGGATTGCGGATGTCAGGAGCGGTAGTCGGCGTTGATGCGGACGTAGTCGGTGCTGAAGTCGCACGTCCAGATGGTCGCCGACGCGTCGCCGCGGTGGAGGTCGACTCGCACCGTGATTTCGCTCTTCTTCATCACCCGCTGGCCGTCTTCCTCGCGGTAGCTCGGGCGCCGGCCGCCGCCCTCGACGACGTGGACGTCGTCGAGGAACAAATCGATCCTGGTCTGGTCGAGGTCGCCGATGCCGGCGTAGCCAACGGCAGCAAGGATGCGGCCGAGGTTCGGGTCGCTCGCGAAGAACGCCGTCTTGACGAGCGGCGAGTGGCCGATCGCATACGCGGCCTTGCGGCACTCGGCGACCTCCCTGCCGCCGTCGACGGTCACGGTGATGAACTTGGTCGCACCCTCGCCGTCGCGGACGATCGCTTGCGCGAGCCGCTGCGCGACCGCGACGACGGCGTCGCGCAGCGCGCGACCGTCGGGAGAGTCGAGGCTCGTCACCTCGGCGTTGCCGGCGCAGCCGGTCGCGACGACGACGAACGAATCGTTGGTCGACGTGTCGCCGTCGATCGTGATGCAGTTGAACGACGCGTCGGCGGCTTCGCGCACGAGCTGATCGAGGAGAGCCGGTGCGACCTTCGCATCGGTGGCGAGGAAGCCGAGCATCGTGGCCATGTCGGGGCGGATCATCCCCGCGCCCTTGCTGATGCCGGTGACCGCGACCGCCTTGCCGCCGAGCTCGATCCGCGTCGACGCCGCCTTCGGCACGGTGTCGGTCGTCATGATCGCTTCGGCCGCCTCGGCCCACGCGTCGGCGCGCGCCGCCGCGAGCGCCGCAGGCAGCGCCGCCTCGATCCGCTCGTGCGGCAGCGTCTCCATGATGACGCCGGTCGAGAACGGCAGCACCTGCCTGGGCGCGCAGCCGATGAGCCGCGCCAGCGCTGCGCATGTCGAGCGTGCACGTTCGAGGCCGTCGGCACCGGTGCCGGCGTTGGCGTTGCCGGTGTTGACGAGGAGCGCGCGGACGTCGTCGCCGGCGGCGAGATGCTCGCGGCAGAGCTGCACCGGTGCGGCGCAGAAGCGGTTCGACGTGAAGACGCCGGCGACGGCGGCGCCGGCGTCGATCCGGACGACGAGGACGTCGCGCCGATTCGCCTTGCGCACACCGGCCATCGCGGTGCCGAGCGTGACGCCGGCGACGGCAAAGAGCGCTTTCGGGTCGGGAGGTGCGAGGTGGACGGCCATGGCGATCGGCGGCGGTATTCGGACGCGCGATTGTCGGCGCTTTCGCCGCGACGAACGGCGATCGCTTGGAGCGACGGCGCGCGTCGTGCAGACTCGCGCCTCTGCTTCCCTCGACTCGCGTGACGTCCGTTCTTTCCAATCCCGCGCGCCTGTTCGACGCCCACACCGCGCCGGCGCGCCGCGAGCACGAGCGCGCCGGCGCCTGGCCGCGGATCGCCGGATGTCTCTGCGTCGCCGCCGTCTGGAGCTACGACCGCTTCGTCGGCCGGATCGACGCGGCGCGCGAGCTGCTGCTCGTGGTCGACGCCGTCTACCTGGTTCTCGCCGTCGCCTATCTGCTGCTGCGCCGGCAGCGGCCGGGCAGCGCAGCGTTGCTCTACTTCTTCCTCGTCGGCGACGTGTTCTTCCTGACCGCGGTCCTCGCGCTCGACCCGCGCAGCTTCGCGTTCGCCGATCCGCTGCTCTTCGTCGTCGTCCTGCGCGACGGCATCCGCTTCGGCCTGCGCACCATGTATCTGTCGTGGTCGGCAGCGCTCGTCGCGTCGCTGCTCTTCTTCGTCGACCCGTCGTGGCTCGACCGGATCGAGCTCGTCCTGACCTTCTTCGTCACCCTGGCGCTCGTTCCGCTGTTCTTCGCCTCGCTGATCCGCCGCATCCACGCGCTGCGCGCGATCGATGAGGAGCGCGCGCGCCTAGCGGCGATCAACGACGCGGTGGCGGCGCGCAGCGCCTTTCTCGCCCGCGTCAGCCACGAGTTGCGCTCGCCGCTGCAGGGGATCGTCTCGGCGCTCGACGTCCTCGCGCTGCGCCAGGGGCCGCGGGCGAGCCCCGACGACGATCTGCTGCAGCGCATCCGTCGCTCGTCGCTGCTCCTCAACACCCACCTGCGCGACCTGCTGACGCTGGCCAAGAGCGAAGCCGGCCACCTCGAGCTCAGGCCCGAGCCGTTCGACGCGAGCGCGCTCGTCGAAGGCGTCGCCTCGTCGGCGCTCGATCTCGCGCGCGCGAAGAAGCTCGACCTGGTCGTCGATGTTCCGCCCGAAGCGATGTTCGTCGTCGGCGACGCGGCGCGCATCGACCAGATCCTCACCAACCTGCTCGTCAACTCGATCCGCTACACCGAGACCGGCCAGGTGCGGATTGCGCTCGGCCGCTACCACACGGGCGATCGCGTCCTCGACTTCACCGTCTCGGACACCGGCCCCGGCATCCCCGAGGCGATGCTGCCGACCCTGCTGTCGCCCGACCGCACCCTCGCAGCGTCGGCGCGGCGCGGCGAAGGGTCGGGAATCGGCCTGGCGATCGTGCGCACCCTCGTCGACCGCCTCGGAGGCGAGGTCGAGGTGACCAGCCGGCCCGGCCGCGGCACGACGTTCACGGTCACGATTCCGGCCGATCCGGCCGACGCCGAAGGGCGCGAAGCCGGCCACGACAGCCCGACCGGGCTCCGGATCGACGGCTGATCCGGGCCAGCACCCCGGCGGCAGGCGCGGAGACAATGGCGACTCCAGCCGAGGAGCCGTCCGTGCCAGCCAACGAAGTCCTTCCGCTCGC
The DNA here is from genome assembly GCA_035493195.1 of Caldimonas sp. Lineage (GTDB taxonomy): Bacteria > Pseudomonadota > Gammaproteobacteria > Burkholderiales > Burkholderiaceae_C > Schlegelella_A. The sequence goes on along the minus strand of DATJIM010000197.1, from coordinate 4,127 downwards.
CAGCCGCATCGATGCCGCCGTCGCCGCGATCGTCCCTCGCCTCGTCGCGTGGCGGCGCGACATCCACGCGCACCCCGAGCTCGGCAACCGCGAGGTGCGCACCGCCGCGATCGTCGCCGCGCATCTGCGCTCGCTCGAACTCGACGAGGTGCGCACCGAGGTCGGCGTCACCGGCGTCGTCGGCGTGCTGCGCGGCGCCAAGCCCGGTCCCGTGGTCGCGCTGCGCGCCGACATGGACGCGCTTCCGGTCGAGGAACGCACCGCGGTGCCCTTCGCGTCGAAGGTCCGAACGACGTGGAACGGCGAGTCGGTCGGCGTCATGCACGCGTGCGGCCACGACGCCCACGTCGCGATCCTGATGGCGACGGCTTCGGTGCTCGCCGGCCTGCGCGCCGAGCTCGCGGGGTCGGTGAAGTTCCTCTTCCAGCCCGCCGAGGAAATGCCGCCCGAAGGCGAGGAAGGCGGGGCGCGGCTGATGATCAAGCAAGGCTGTCTCGAGAACCCGGCGCCCGGCGCGATCTTCGGCCTGCACGTGACGTCGATCCTGCCGACCGGAACGATCGGCTGGCGCGCCGGGCCGGCGATGGCGAGCGCCGACAAGTTCCGGATCACCGTGCGGGGCCGGCAGACGCACGGCGCGATGCCGTGGCGCGGCGTCGATCCGATCGTCACCGCGGCGCAGGTCGTGCTCGGCCTGCAGACGATCGTCAGCCGCCAGGTCGACCTCACGCACGAGGCCGCGGTCGTCACCGTCGGCGCGATCAAGGGTGGCAACCGCGACAACATCATTCCCGACACCGTCGAGATGCGCGGCACCATCCGCAGCTTCGACGAGACGATGCGCGACGACATCCACGGCCGCGTCAAGGACACCGCAGAGCACATCGCGTCGGCGGCGCGCGCCGGCTGCGAAGTCTGCATCCAGAAGAACTACCCGGTGACGGTCAACGACGCCGAGCTCACGCACGCGACGCTGCCGACGCTCGAGCGCGTCGCCGGCGCCAGCCAAATGATCGCGATGCCGAAGATCACCGGCTCCGAGGACTTCTCCTTCTACCAGCATGTCGTTCCAGGATTCTTCTTCTTCCTCGGAGTCACGCCGCCCACGCAGGACACGAAGACCGCGGCGCCGAACCACTCGCCGCTGTTCTACATCGACGAGGAAGGGCTGCCGCTCGGCGTGCGCGCGCTCGCGCACGCGGCCGTCGACTGGTTGCACGCGAACGCGGGCTGAGCCGCCGGCGATGCGATCGCGCGCGACGCGCGACGCCGGCGCGCTCGTGCGCGCGGCAGCGGCCGCCGCGCTGGCGACGGCGTTCGCCGCGCCGGCGAGCGCTGCCGATGCCGGCGCCGACACGGCTTCGGTGACGCCATCGGCGCACGCGCGCATTTCGTTCGAGCACGTCACCTTTCCCGGCGACGAGAAGGTCGGCCTCGTCGGCACGAGCTACCTCGTCGACGTCCCGCGGCTCGACGGCGTCTCGCTCGGCCCCGCCGTCTATGGCGCGATCACCGGCCACCGCGGCGGCTTCTTCACGATCGGCGGCGAGCTCGCGTGGCGCAAGCGCATCGTCGGCCCGTTCGGGATCGAGACCGGCATCTACGCGGGCGGCGGCGGCGGTGCGGCGGCGCCGCAGGGCGGCGGGCTGATGCTGCGGCCGCATCTCGACTTCCTCGCCGACTTCGGCGCGACCGCGTTCGGCGTGTCGGTCTCGCGCGTCAAGTTCCCGAACGGCCAGATCGCGAGCACGCAGTGGGGGCTCGTCTTCAACATCAGCGACGAGTTCCGCTCGACGCGCGCCGACCGCCTCGACGAGCCGACGCGCGCGGCCGGTCGCAGCGGCATCGGCTTCGATCGCGTCCAGCTCGTCGCGGGTGCGTACCGCCCGCGCTCGGGATCGGCGCTCACCGACGGCCGCACCGTGCCGACGATCGGCTACCTGGGCGCGCGCGGCGAGCAGGCGATCGGCAGCAACGGCTACTGGGGCGTCGAAGCGAACGGCGCGACACAGAGCGCGGTCGCAGGCTACGCCGAGTTCCTCGGCATCGTCGGCGTCGAGACCGAGCTCGTCCACAACGTTCTCAACGGCGGTGTTCGCTTCGGCGCGGGGATGGGCGGCGGCGGCAGCGTGCCGACCGGCGGCGGCCTTCTCGTCAAGGGATCCCTGTACGGGATCTTCCGTCTCTCCAACGACCTCGGCGTCTCGCTCGAGGCCGGGGTGACGAGCGCCCCGCAAGGCGAGCTGCGCGCGGTGCACGCGGGCGCATCGCTCGTCTGGGCGCTCGACGGGCCGCGCTCGAGCGGCATCGCGACGCAGCCGGTGCGCACGGAGTTCGGCGCCGGCGTCGAACAGTACGACGCGGCGCGCAAGGACGGCACGACGCGCTCGATGTCGCTGGCGACGTTGCGGATCGACCGCTTCGTGACCCCCAACATCTACCTCAACCTGCAGACCCACACCGCCTTCGCCGGAAATGCCGGCGGCTACACGTCGGCGTTCCTCGGCGCCGGCTGGTGGCAACCGATTTCGGCGCGCTGGCACGTCGCTGCAGAACTGCTCGGCGGTGCCGCCGGCGGCGGCGGCGTCGACAGCCATGGCGCCGTCGGCCAGGCGATGCTGTACGCGGGCGCACAGTTGACGCCTGGCGTCGGACTGAGGCTCGGCATCGGTCGCATCGAATCGCTGCGGGGCCCGCTCGGCGCGACCGTCGTCGGCGCAAGCGTCGTCTTCACCTACGGCGTCACCGCCGGCAACTGACGCGCACGCGCGCGATCCTCTACAGTCGGATCGACCAAGGAGCAGCCATGGCCGACCAGAGCAATCCGCGCAGCACGAAGCCGTTGCCGTCGCGCACCAAGCCGACGGGGCAGAAGCGCAGCAAGGCGCGCGGCGTCGCGACGCGCAAGAAGAACCCTGGCAAGCGCGCCCACAAGGGCGGCAGCTAGCGCGCGACCGGGTCGCGCGTGCCCGATCAACCGCGCGACCTGAACGGCGCGCGGTAGAGCCAGACGCGGCGACCGTCGTCGCCGTCGAGCATGCCCTGCGGAACGAGCGCGGCGATCTCGAACTCGAGGCTCGCCAGCCACGCACCCGGACGCAGCTCGTGCGCTGCCTTGGCGAGTGCGCGCGGCATGCTCTCGGGGCGCTGGAAGAGATAGACGAGCGCGTACGGTCGCCAGTCGGCGCTCCAGAAGTCGCCGCGCCGCACGCGCGCGAACCGACAGCGCAGCGCGCTCGCAAGCCAGAGCGGCCAGCTGCGCTCGATTCCCGTCAGCCGCGCGTGCGGGTATTCGCGGCGCAGCTCGACGAGCGCAGCGCCCGACCCCGAGCCGGCGTCGAGGATCGCCGCATCGTTCGCGAGCGGCACCGCGCTGCCAAGGCCGCGCAGCGCGCGCCGCCAGGTCGGAAAGAGCGGCGCGTCGCGCCACGCCGCAGGCGGATAGACGAGGGCGAGCGCGACGAGCGCGACGAGCCAGGTCCAGGCCGGCAGCAGCTCGGCGTGGACGATCGCGAGCGAAAGCGGAAAGCCGGCGGCGACGACGATCCTGCGCCAGCGCGACGCCGCGCGCTGCGCCAGCGCGACGCCGACGACGGCGGCGCCGAGCGCGGCAGCGGCCGCAGCGGCGCCGAGCCGTTCGACGAGCACGAAGACGAGCCAGCACGCGAGCCACGCCGCGAGCGCCGGCAGCGGCCACGTCGCGGCGCCGCGCACTTGCACCTCAGTAGTCGCGCAGCTTGACGCGCAAGCGCGCGATCGACTGGCTGTGCAGCTGGCAGACGCGCGACTCGGTGACCTTCAGCACCGCCGCGATCTCCTTGAGATTCATGTCGTGCTCGTAGTACATGCTCATCACGTACTGCTCGCGCTCGGGCAGCGCCTTGATCGCGTCGACGAGCGCCGAGCGCATCCGCTCGTCCTGCAGCTGCGCGAGCGGGTTCGCCTCGGCGTCGGCGACGTGGCGGTCGAGGAAGTCGCTGTCGCCGTCCGAGCCCGACATGTCCTCGAGGTAGACGAGCTGCGTTCCGCGCACCTTGCCGAGCAGGTCCTGGTACTCGGCGAGCGTGATTCCCATCTCCTTGGCGATCTCGCTTTCCTGCGGCGCGCGGCCGAGCTGCTGCTCGAGC
>DATJIM010000196.1:0-2535 GCA_035493195.1 Caldimonas sp. | reverse complement strand
GGCGTCTATTACCCGATGGGCGGCGGCATCGCCGCGGTGCTGTCGAAGTACGTGCCCGGCATGTCGGCGACCGCCGAGGTGACCGGCGGCTCGGTCGACAACCTGAAGCTGATCGGCAGCGGCAAGCCCTACATCGGCTTCGCGATGGCCGATGCCAGCCAGGACGCGTACCGCGGCGAGGACAAGTTCAAGGACCACAAGGTGCCGCTGCGCACGCTCATGGTCCTCTACCCGAACCGCATGCACATCGTCAGCGTCGAGGGCCGCGGCGTCGCCAAGATGAGCGACCTCAAGGGCAAGCGCGTCTCGACCGGATCGCCGGGCAGCGCGACCGAGGTGATGGCGTTCCGCCTGATCGAGGCCGCCGGCCTCGACAAGGACAAGGACATGAAGCGCGAGCGGCTCGGCGTCGCCGAATCCGTCAACGCGATCAAGGACGGCAAGATCGACGCCTTCTTCTGGGTCGGCGGGCTGCCCACCGCGGCCGTGACCGACCTCGCGAACACGCCGAACACCAAGATCAAGATGATCGACCACGCCGACCTCGTGCCGGCGATGAACAAGAAGTACGGCAACCTCTACGTCCAGGACACGATCCCGAAGGAAACGTACAGGGGGATGGAGGCCGACAACCACCAGGCGACGGTGATGAACATCCTCGTCGCCCACGAAAGCATGGACGACAAGACCGCCTACAACATCGTCAAGGCGATCTTCGACCGCAAGGACGACATCGTCGCCGTCCACAAGGAAGCGGCCAACTTCAAGCTCGAGAGCCAGAAGGCGTCGGCGTCGCCGATCCCGTTCCACCCGGGGGCGATCAAGTACTTCGCCGAGAAGGGCGTCAAGGTCAACTGAAGGCGATTCGCGTGGCCGACCGCCGCCGACCATGAGCAGCCCCGAGCCGGCAGCGCCAGGCAACGCGGTCTCCGCCGAGGCGCTCGAGCGCGCCGAGGAGTTCATCGAGGAAGAAGAAGGCGCGGCGAACAAGCTGCACGGCTGGCTTGGCGGCTTCGTCCGCCTGACCGCTTTCGCGATGGCGGCGTTCCATCTCTACGCGGCGTACTCGATCGTGCCGACGCAGACGCTCAGGCCGGTGCACGTCGCGTTCGTGCTCTTCCTCTGCTTCCTCGTCTTTCCGATCGCGCGGCGCTTTCGCCACCGCGTCATGTGGTGGGACTGGATCTGCGCCGCGCTCGCGATCGCGATGGTCGTCTACGCGCTCCAGGGCGGCGACGACTTCACCGACCGCAACACGTCGCCGAACGGCTGGGACGTCGCCTTCGGCCTCGCGCTGATGGCGCTCGTGCTCGAGGCGATGCGGCGAACGAGCGGCTGGATCATGCCGGCGATCACCCTCGCCTTCGTCGCGTATGCGCTCGCCGGCCCGCTCCTGCCCGCGCCGTGGACGCACAAGGGCTACGACCTCGCGCGCCTCGTCGGCGTGATGTACATGACGCTCGAGGGCATCTTCGGCGTCGCCGTCGACGTCGCGTCGTCGCTGATCATCCTGTTCACGATCTACGGCGCGTTCCTGCAGTTCTCGGGCGCCGGCAAGTTCTATCTGGACTTCTCGTTCTCGGCGATGGGCGGCAAGCCCACCGGCGCCGGCCGCACCGTCGTCCTCGCGTCGTTCCTGCTCGGCGGTCCGTCGGGTTCGGGAGTCGCGACCACGGTGACGCTCGGCGCGGTCGCGTACCCGATGCTCGAGAAGGTCGGCTACGAGAAGAACGCCGCCGGCGGGCTGCTCGCCGCCGGCGGCCTCGGCGCGATCATCTCGCCGCCGGTGCTCGGCGCGGCGGCGTTCCTGATCGCCGAGTTCCTGAAGATCTCGTATCTCGACGTGCTGCTGATGGCGTGCATCCCCACGCTGCTGTACTACCTGGCGCTGTTCCTGATGGTCGAGATCGACGCCCGCAAGTACGGCATGCGCGAGGTCTCGTTCGCGAAGGTCGACACGGTGTGGAACCTGAGCAAGCGCTACTGGTACCACTTCCTCTCGCTGTTCGCGATCGTCATCTTCATGCTCTGGGGCTTCTCGCCGGTGCTGTCGGTGTTCTGGGCGACCGTCGTCGCGCTGGTCACGAGCCTCCTGAGGCCCGACACCGCGCTGCTGCCGTATTCGCTCTTCCGCGGCGGCGGCGGCAGCGTCTTTCGGCAGCTCGCCGACTCCGGGTTCGCGAAGGCGATGGAAGGCGGTGCGCTTGGCATGCTCAACGTCGGCGCGACGTGCGCCGGCGCCGGCATCATCGTCGGCGTCGTCACGCTGACCGGGCTCGGCCTCAAGTTCAGCACGATCGTCATCGACTACGCAGCCGGCTCGCTGCTGCTGACCGCGATCTTCACGTCGGTCGTCGTCTGGATCGTCGGCCTCGCGGTGCCGGTGACGGCGTCGTACATCATCTGCGCGGTGATCGCGGCGCCGGCGATGATCAAGCTCGGCGTCCCCGACTTCGCCGCGCACATGTTCATCTTCTACTACGCAGTGCTCTCCGAGGTCTCGCCACCGACGGCGCTGTCACCGTTCGCCGCCGC
>DATJIM010000195.1:0-3781 GCA_035493195.1 Caldimonas sp. | reverse complement strand
ACGCCTGAGCGGAGGCGTCGTGGGCGCCAGCGACCGCGTCCCCGTCGCGACGGTCGCCACCGCGCGGGACGATGTCGCTGCCGTGCGCGCCGCCCCAGGCGAGCAGCGCGCGCGCTTCCGCGATGGCAAGGCGGCGCGGCTCGCGCGCTTCATCGCCGCCCGGCCGACCGCACGCGCGGCGGTTCGCCTCGTGCGCGCGCTCGCGCACGACGTCGACGTCACGCTGCTCGAGCTCTGGCGCGACGCCGACATGCCCGCCGACGCGGCGCTCGTCGCGGTCGGCGGCTACGGCCGCGGCGAGCTCTTCCCGTATTCCGACGTCGACGTCCTCGTCCTGTTGCCCGAGGGCGGCGACGGCGACGCGCGCGGCGCTGCGGCCGGCCGCTTCATCACCGCGTGCTGGGACGCCGGACTGGAGATCGGCTCGAGCGTGCGCAGCGTCGACGAGTGCGTCGCGATCGCGCTCGCCGACGTCACCGTGCAGACGGCGCTCCTCGAGGCGCGGTTTCTCTGCGGTGCGCGCAAGGTCTTCGACGCGTTCGCGCGCGCGACCGCGGCGGCGATGGACCCGAAGTCGTTCCTGCGCGCGAAGACGCTCGAGATGCAGCAGCGCCACCAGAAGTTCGAGAACACGCCGTACGCGCTCGAGCCGAACTGCAAGGAGAGCCCCGGGGGGCTGCGCGACCTGCAGACCGTGATCTGGGTCGCGCGCGCCGCCGGTTACGGCAAGACCTGGCGCGAGCTCGCCGCGCAAGGGCTGATCACGCCGTTCGAGATGCGCCAGCTGCAGCGCAACGACGGCATGCTCAAGCTCGTCCGCGCGCGGCTCCACGCGATCGCCGGGCGCCGCGAGGATCGCCTCGTCTTCGACCTGCAGACCGCCGTCGCCGAGAGCTTCGGCTACCGCGCGCTCGGCGCGCAGAGCGCGTCCGAGCGGCTGATGCGCCGCTACTACTGGGCGGCCAAGGGCGTGACGCAGCTCAACCAGATCCTGATGCTCAACATCGAGGAGCGCGTCGCCGGCACCCAGGACGCGCCGATGCGGCCGATCAGCGAGAAGTTCCTCGAGCGCGGCGGCATGCTCGAGGTCGCGAGCGACGACCTCTACGAGCGCGATCCGCACGCGATCCTCGAGACTTTTCTCGTCTACCAGCAGACGGTCGGGCCGAAGGGGCTGTCGGCGCGGACGCTGCGCGCGCTCTACAACGCGCGCCACCTGATGGACGCCGAGTTCCGCCGCGACAAGCACAACCACGCGACGTTCCTGCAGATCGTGCAGGCACCCGACGGCGGCCAGACGCACGCCTTTCGCCTGATGAACGAGACGAGCGTGCTCGGCCGCTATCTCTGGGTCTTCCGCCGCATCGTGGGCCAGATGCAGCACGACCTGTTCCATGTCTACACGGTCGACCAGCACATCCTGATGGTGCTGCGGAACGTCCGCCGCTTCCTCATCCCCGAGCACGCGCACGAGTACCCGTTCTGCTCACAGCTCGCGTCGACGTTCGACCGCGTCTGGCTGCTCTACATCGCCGCCCTCTTCCACGACATCGCCAAGGGCCGCGGCGGCGACCACTCCGAGCTCGGCATGCGCGACGTGCGCCGCTTCTGCCGCGACCACGGCATCGCAGGCGAGGACGCGGCGCTCGTCGAGTGGCTCGTCGCGCAGCATCTGACGATGTCGCGGATCGCGCAGAAGGAAGACCTCTCCGATCCCGACGTCATCGCCGATTTCGCCGCCTTCGTCGGCAGCGAGCGGCGGCTGACCGCGCTCTACCTGCTCACCGTCGCCGACATCCGCGGCACCAGCCCCAAGGTCTGGAACGCGTGGAAGGGCAAGCTGCTCGAGGACCTCTACCGCCTGACGCTGCGCGCGCTCGGCGGCGCGCGCCCCAACGTCGACGCCGAGATCGAGGCGACCAAGCTCGAGGCCCGGCTGCTCCTCAACCTCGCCATGCTGCCGGCGGCGGTCGAAGCGCCGCTCTGGCGCACGCTCGAGCTCAGCTACTTCGCGCGCCACGACGCGAGCGAGATCGCCTGGCACACGCGGTCGCTGTTCGACAAGGTCGATTCGCAACGTCCGGTCGTTCGCGCCCGCGTCAGCCCGGTCGGCGTCGGCCTCCAGGTGCTCGTCTACGCGCCCGACAAGCAGGACCTGTTCGCGCGCACCTGCGGCTACTTCGACGGCGCCGGCTTCAACATCCTCGACGCCAAGGTGCACACGTCGAAGGCAGGCTATGCGCTCGACACCTTCCTCGTCGTCAGCCCGTACCTCGAGCCGCATGCGCGCGACCTGATCTCGTACGTCGAGACGCAGCTCGCGCTCGCGCTCGAGGCGACCGGGCCGCTCCCCGAGCCGGGCAAGGCACGGCTGTCGCGGCGGGTGCGCTCGTTCCCGGTGATCCCGCGTGTCACGCTCAGGCCCGACGAGCGCGCGCAGCGCTGGCTGCTCGGCGTCTCGGCGAGCGACCGATCGGGGTTGCTCTACGCGATCTCGCGCGTCCTGGCGCGCCACAACATCAACCTGCAGCTCGCCAAGATCACGACGCTCGGCGAGCGCGTCGAGGACACTTTCCTGATCGACGGCAGCGCGCTGCAGCAGAACAGGATGCAGCTGCAGATCGAGAGCGAGATGCTCGACGCGATCGCATGATTGTTCCGATCGGCGCGCAAGCCGCGATCAGCGACCTCGCCCGCTTCGACACCATCGTCGATGCGCGCTCGCCGGCCGAGTACGCCGAGGACCGCCTGCCCGGCGCCGTCAACTGGCCGTCGCTCGACGACGAGGAGCGGGCGAACATCGGCTTCGAGTACACGCGGGTCTCGCCGTTCGCGGCGAAGAAGCGCGGCGCCGCGCTCGTCGCACGCAACGTCGCCGCGCACATCGAGCGCCACGTCGTCGACAAGCCGCCGGGCTGGACGCCGCTCGTCTACTGCTGGCGCGGCGGCAAGCGCAGCGGCGCGCTGGCAACAGTGCTCGACCAGATCGGCTTTCGCGTCCATGTCCTCGAGGGCGGCTACCAGGCGTTTCGCCGCGCCGTCGTCGTCGAGCTCGAGATGCTGCCGGCGCGCTTCGCGTGGCGCGTCGTCTGCGGCCCGACCGGATCGGGCAAGAGCCGCCTGCTCGCGGCGATCGCGCGCGCCGGCGGCCAGGTTCTCGACCTCGAGGCGATCGCCAACCATCGCGGCTCGGTGCTCGGCCTCGTTCCGGGAAGCGCGCAGCCGACGCAGAAGGCGTTCGACACCGCGCTCTGGCACGCGCTGCGTGCGCTCGATCCGGCACGGCCGGTGTTCGTCGAAAGCGAGAGCAAGAAGATCGGCGAGCTGCACGTCCGCGACGCGCTCGTGCAGCGCATGCGCGCATCGCCGTGCGTCTGGCTCGAGCTGCCGGTCGAGGCGCGCGTCGCGCTGCTGATCGACGAGTACGACTTCTTCGTCACCGACGTCGACGCGTTCTGCGCGCGGCTCGACGCGCTGCGCACGCTGCGCGGCAACGCCGTCGTCGACAAGTGGCAGGAGACGGCGCGCAGCGGCGAGATCGCTGCGGTCGTGCGCGACCTCCTGGACGTCCACTACGACCCGATCTACCACGCATCGCTGTGGCGCAACTTCGGCGCCATTGAAGCGCCGCTCGCGACGTTGCGCTGGAGCGGCGACTCCGCTTCGCTCGCGGCGGCGGCCGAGCAGGCGATCGCGGCGGCCGCCTAGGGGCCCGGCGAAAACAAAAACGGCCCCGGTGTTCCCCGGGGCCGCTGTCTTTCCAGGACAGGCGTGAAAGCGT
>DATJIM010000194.1:0-3571 GCA_035493195.1 Caldimonas sp. | reverse complement strand
TCCTCGCCGCCGAAGCCGAGCGAGCCGTCGAGAAGGCCGTCGGCGAACCACTTGAAGCCGACCGGCACCTCGACGAGCTTGCGGTCGAGCCGCTGTGCGACGAGATCGATCAGGCGCGTGCTGACGACCGTCTTGCCGACCGCGACGTGCGCCGGCCACTGCGGCCGGTTGCGGAACAGGTAGTCGATCGCGACCGCGAGGTACTGGTTCGCGGTCAGCAATCCAGCGCCGGGCGTGACGATGCCGTGGCGGTCGTGGTCGGTGTCGCACGCGAACGCGATCGCGAAGCGGTCCTTGATGTCGAGCAGGCGCTGCATCGCGTACGGCGACGAGGGGTCCATGCGGATCTGCCCGTCCCAGTCGGCGGTCATGAAGCGGAACGTCTCGTCGACTTCGTCACTGACGACGGTGAGGTCGAGCCGGTACTGGTCGGCGATGCGCGACCAGTAATGGACGCCGGCGCCGCCGAGCGGATCGACGCCCATGCGAACGCCGGCGGCGCGAACGGCGTCGAGGTCGACGACGTTGCCGAGGTCGGCGACGTACGCGCCGAGGTAGTCATGGCGGTGCGTCGTCGCCGCGCGCAGCGCGTCGGCGTGGGCGATGCGCTTGACGCCGGCCAGCTTCGCTTCGAGCAAGCCGTTCGCGACGCCCTCGCCCCAGCGCGTGATCTCGACGCCGCCCGGGCCGCCGTTCGGCGGGTTGTACTTGATGCCGCCGTTGTCGGGCGGATTGTGCGAGGGCGTGATGACGATGCCGTCGGCGAGGTGCGTCGTGCGACCGCGGTTGTAGGTGAGGATCGCGTGCGAGACTGCCGGCGTCGGCGTGTACTCGTCGCCCTCGGCGAGCATGACGTCGACGCCGTGCGCGGCGAGCACCTCGAGCGCGGTCGCCGCGGCCGGCTGAGAGAGCGCGTGCGTGTCGATGCCGAGAAAGAGCGGCCCGTCGATGCCGCTCTTCTCGCGGTAGCGGCAGATCGTTTCGGTGATCGCCAGGATGTGGTGCTCGTTGAACGAGCGCTCGAACGACGAGCCCCGGTGGCCCGAGGTGCCGAAGGCGACGCGCTCGGCCGGCACCGACGGGTCGGGGACGCCGGTGTAGTACGCCGTGACGAGCTTGCCGATGTCGACGAGCGACGACGCCGGAACGGGCTTGCCGGCAAGAGGGCTGATGCGAGTGGCCATGGTCAGGAGCGGTCAGGAAGTCGAAGGCTTGCCGCGCGTGCGGCGATAGCGGCGGATCAGCGCGTTGGTCGAGCTGTCGTGGCGAAGCTCGGGCTCGGCGGCGCTTTCGAGCTCGGGGATCGTCTGCAGCGCGAGCGTCTTGCCGAGCTCGACGCCCCATTGGTCGAACGAGTCGATGTCCCAGACGATCCCCTGCGTGAAGACGCTGTGCTCGTAGAGCGCCACGAGCGCGCCGAGCGTCGCCGGCGTCAGCCGCTCGGCGAGCAGCGTGTTGGTCGGCCGGTTCCCTTCGAAGACGCGGTGCGGCACGAGCTCGGGAGCGACTCCCGACGCGGCGACCTCGGCGGCGGTCCTGCCGAACGCGAGCGCCTCGGCCTGCGCGAACAGGTTCGACATCAGCAGATCGTGCTGGCGGCCGAGCGGATTGAGCGGTTGCGCGAAGCCGATGAAATCGCACGGCACGATCCGCGTTCCCTGGTGGATCAGCTGGTAGAACGAATGCTGGCCGTTGGTGCCGGGCTCGCCCCAGAGGATCGGCGCCGTCTCGACGCCGACCGCGCCGCCGTCCTGGCGGACGTGCTTGCCGTTGCTCTCCATCGTCAGCTGCTGGAGGTACGCGGGCAGGCGCTTCAGGTACTGCTCGTACGGCAGCACGGCGAGCGTCGCCGCGCCGAGGAAATCGTTGTTCCAGATCGCGAGCAGGCCGTGCAACGCAGGCAGGTTCTGCGCGATCGGCGCGCTCTTGAAGTGCTCGTCCATCGCGTGGAACCCGGCAAGCATCGCGGCGAAGTGCGCGGGCCCGATCGCGATCAGCGTCGACAGGCCGATCGCCGAATCCATCGAATAGCGGCCGCCGACCCAGTCCCAGAAGCCGAACATGTTCTCGACGTCGATGCCGAACTTCTGCACGCCCCCGGCGTTGGTCGAGACGGCGACGAAGTGCTTCGCCACCGCCTTCTCGTCGCCGAGCTTTTCGACGCACCAGGCGCGAGCGGCGTGCGCGTTGGTGAGCGTCTCGAGCGTCGTGAACGTCTTCGAGCAGACGATGAAGAGCGTCTCGCCGGCGTCGAGGTCGCGCGTCGCCTCGACGAGGTCGGTGCCGTCGACGTTGGAGACGAAGCGCAGCGTCAGCGCGCGGTCGCTGTAGAAGCGCAGCGCCTCGTACGCCATCACCGGGCCCAGGTCGGAGCCGCCGATGCCGATGCTGACGACGTTGCGGATCCGCTTGCCGCCGTGGCCGCGCCAGCGGCCGCTGCGCACCGCGTCGGCGAACGCGTTCATGCGGTCGAGGACGCCGTGCACCTCGGCGACGACGTCGACGCCGTCGACGCCGAGCCTTTCGCCTTTCGGCATCCGCAGCGCGACGTGCAGCACCGAGCGCTGCTCGGTGCGGTTGATCACGTCGCCGCGGAACATCGCGGCGATGCGGTCGCGCAGGCCACGCGCGTCGGCGAGCGCGACGAGGAGACGCAGCGTTTCATCGGTGACGCGGTTCTTCGAGTAGTCGAGATAGAGTCCCGCCGCTTCGACCGCGAGGCGCTCGCCGCGCCTCGCGTCGGCGGCGAACAGCTCGCGCAGGTGCAGCGCGCCGACCTCGGCGTGGTGGGCGACGAGCGCCTGCCACGCCGGCAGCGAGGTCAGCGCGGGCGCAGCGCTCGGCTCGCGACTCACCGCGCCGCCGCTCCGCTCAGCTGCGACGTCTTCTCGGCGATGCCGTCGAGGAGGCTGCGCCACGACTTGCTGAACGCCTCGGCGCCCTCCTTCTGCAGCCGCTCGGCGAGCGCGCCGTCGTCGATGCCGAGCGAGCGGAACTCGGCGATCGCCGCTTCGGCGTCGGCGCCGTCGACCGCCATCGGCGCGCCGAGCTTGCCGTGCTCGGCGAACGCGAGCAGCGTCTTGTCGGGAATCGTGTCGACGGTGTCGGGCGCGGCGAGCGCCTCGACGTAGAGCGTGTCGGACGCGTCCGGATCCTTGGTGCCGGTGCTCGCCCAGAGCAGCCGCTGCGCGTGCGCGCCGACGGCGGCGAGCTTCTGCCAGCGCGGCGACGCGAGCAGCTCGCGGTACGCCTTGTAGGTTCGCCTCGCGATCGCGATGCCGAGGCGGTTGCGCTTCTCCGGCGGCAGCTGGTCCTTGACCGCGACGTCCCAGCGGCTGACGAACAGCGACGCGACCGACTCGACCTTCGGATCGAGCCCGGCGGCGATCCGTCGCTCGATGCCGCGCAGGTAGGCCTCGGCCGCGGCGACGTACTGCTCGCGCGAGAAGAGCAGCGTCACGTTGATCGGAATGCCGGCGAAGATCGACGCCTCGATCGCGCGCACGCCGGCCTTCGTCCCCGGGATCTTGATGTAGAGGTTCGGCCGGGCCGCCGCCGCGTGCAGGCGCGC
>DATJIM010000193.1:0-4229 GCA_035493195.1 Caldimonas sp. | reverse complement strand
ACGCCGACGTCGCCACCGCGCGTGCGGTCGGCGCGACGCTCGCGCGGATCCACGCCAACTCCGCCGCACGGCCCGAGCTCGCGTCGCAGTTCGACTCCGACGCGATCTTCTTCGCGATTCGCCTCGAGCCGTACCTCGTCGCGACGGCCGAGCGGCATCGCGATCTCGCCGGCGTGCTCGCGGCGCTGGTCGAGCGGACGCGCACGCACCGGGTCGCGCTCGTTCACGGCGATGTCAGCCCGAAGAACATCCTCGTCGGCGCGCGCGGCCCGGTCTTTCTCGACGCCGAGTGCGCATGGTGGGGCGACCCCGCGTTCGACCTCGCGTTCTGCCTCAACCACCTGCTGCTCAAATGCCTGTGGACTCCGGCGGCGCGCGCCGGCTTTCTCGCTTGCTTCGACGCGCTCGCCGGCGCGCATCTCGAAGGTGTCGACTGGGAGCCGCGCGACGCGCTCGAACGGCGCGCCGCGACGCTGTTGCCGGCGCTGCTGCTCGCGCGCGTCGACGGCAAGTCGCCGGTCGAGTATCTGAACGACGAGCGCGATCGCGACACGGTGCGTCGCGTCGCGCGGCGCTTGCTGCAATCGCCGGTCGAGCGCATCGCTGCCGTCGCCGCCGCCTGGCGCGAGGAGCTCGCGCGGTGAGCGGAACGCGGATCGCGCGCGTCCACGGTCGCCGCGTCTGGGACAGCCGCGGCCGCCCGACCGTCGAGGCCGAGGTCGCGCTCGCCGACGGTGCCGTCGGCCGCGCGATCTGTCCGGCGGGCGCATCGAAGGGCTCGCGCGAGGCGCGCGAGCTGCGCGACGGCGGCGCCGCGTTCGCAGGTCTCGACGTCGCGAGCGCGGTTGCCAACGTCGACCGCGAGATCGCGCCTGCGCTCGTCGGCACTTCCGCCGACGACCAGGCCGCGCTCGACCATCGGCTGATCGAGCTCGACGGCACCGCGGCGAAGACGAGGCTCGGCGCCAACGCGACGCTCGCGGTCTCGATGGCGGCGGCGCACGCGGTCGCGGCATCGCGCCGCGTCGCGCTCTGCGAGTCGATCGGCGGTGCCGAGGCGACGCTGCTGCCGATGCCGCAGGTCCAGATCTTCGGTGGCGGCGCACACGCGTCGCGGCGCGTCGACGTCCAGGATTTCATGGTCGTCTGCCCGGGCGCATCGAGCTTCGGCGAGGCGATCGCGTGGACCGCCGAGGTCTATCGAAGCGCGGGCGAGCTGATGGCGGCGCGCGGCAAGCTCGCCGGCGTTGCCGACGAAGGCGGCTGGTGGCCCGACTTCGCGAGCAACGAGGAGGCGCTCGAGACGCTCGTCGCTGCGATCGAGCGCGCCGGCCGCGTGCCTGGCGACGAGGTCGCGATCGCGCTCGACATCGCCGCCTCCGAGCTTCACAGCGACGGTCGCTACACGCTCGGGCTCGAGTCGCGCCGGCTCGATCGCGACGAGTGGATCGAGCTCCTGCTCGGCTGGACGCGGCGCTATCCGATCGTCTCGATCGAAGACCCGCTCGCCGAGGACGACAGCGACGGCTTCGCCCGCTTCACGCGTGCCGCCGGCGCGCGGATGCAGATCGTCGGCGACGACTTCCTCGTCTCCGACGCCGCGCTCGTCCGCGCGGCTGCCGCGCTCGGCGCTGCCAACACCGTGCTGCTGAAGCCGAACCAGCGCGGCACGTTGACCGAGACGCTCGACGCGTGGCGCGCGGCGCGGGACGTCGGCTATGCCGGAATCGTCTCGGCACGCTCGGGCGAGACCGAGGACACGACGATCGTGCACCTCGCGGTCGGCTGGGGCGTCGGCCAGCTCAAGGTCGGCGCGTTCGCGCGCAGCGAACGGATGGCGAAGTGGAACGAGGCGCTCAGGATCGAGGAGAGCCTCGGCGCGCGTGCGCGCTTCGCGGGAGCTGCCGTGTTCGGCCGCAGCCTGCCCGGCTGACCTTGGTCAGAACTCCGAGATCGTCGTGTCGAGCGGCATGATCGTCGTCGCGCGCCGCGTCGCCGACGGCGCCGGGTCGGCGTCGAGGTCGTCCTTGCCGAACGTCCCGAAATAGATCGGCGCCCGCGACGGCGTCGCGTCGAGCCACTCGTCGAAGTCTTCCTCGGCGAGCAGCACCGGCGTGCGCTTCTCGGCGATCTCGCCGCGCTCGGTGTGCTGACGGTCGAAGCGATTGAGCAAAGGATGCAGGTCGCAGTTGATCGTCAGCATCGCGAAGCTGAGGACCTCGCGGCCCTTGTCGTCGACCCAGCGGTCCCAGAGCCCGGCGACGCTGAGCGGCGAGCGGTCGTTTCTCCGGATGCGCCAGCGCTCGCTGCGCTTCGCGCCTTCGGCGTAGTACGGCACGTAGATGCACTGCGCGGGAACGATGCACCACTGGCGGTTCGCGAACGCGTGCTTGAACGTCGAGCGCGTCGCTGCGGTCTCGGTGCGTGCGTTGACCGACGAATTGGCCGAACGCGTCGATTTCGCGGTCGCGGGGATCAGACCGAATCGGGCGAGCACGGCCTGGCGCTGCGCCGCAGCGCCCTCGCCGAAGCGACGGATGATCGGGGCCGTCTCGCCGGCGGCGACGTCGGTCTGCCAATCTGCATCGAGGACGAGACCCCAGTCGCGTTCGAGCTCCGAAGCGGTCGGGGCGAGGTAGTTGCTGGCCATGTCGGCCCCGACTGTAGCGCCGCTGGCAACCCCGTGACCACGGGGCGACCGCGATTCGAGTGAACTGCACCACGCTCGCCGCGACGGGTGTCGCGGGCGTGCCGAAGAGCGCTAGACGGCGACCGGCGCCTTGATCGCAGGGTGGTGCCGATAGTCGACGACGACGATGTCGTCGAGCGTGTAGTCGAACAGCGTCGGCGGCCGCCGCGCGAACTCGAGCCGCGGATACGGGAACGGCTCGCGCGACAGCTGCAGCTCGACCTGCTCGGCGTGGTTGTTGTAGATGTGGCAGTCGCCGCCGGTCCAGACGAAGTCGCCGACGTCGAGATCGAGCTGCTGCGCGATCATGTGCGTGAGCAGCGCGTAGCTCGCGATGTTGAACGGCACGCCGAGGAAGATGTCGGCGCTGCGTTGATAGAGCTGGCAGCTGAGCCGCGGCCGCTCGCCGCCTTGCGCCGGCGCGACGTAGAACTGGAAAAGGGCGTGACACGGCAGCAGCGCCATCTTCGGCAGCTCGGCGACGTTCCACGCGCTGACGACGATCCGCCGCGAATCGGGGTTCGTGCGCAGCTGCTCGAGGACGTTGGCGATCTGGTCGACGTGGCCGCCGTCGGGAGTCGGCCACGACCGCCACTGGACGCCGTACACCGGGCCGAGGTCGCCGTCGGCAGCGGCCCATTCGTCCCAGATCGTCACGCCGCGCTCCTGCAGCCAGCGCGCGTTGCCGTCGCCGCGCAGGAACCAGAGCAGCTCGAGGACGACCGAGCGCAGATGCACCTTCTTCGTCGTCACGAGCGGGAACCCCTCGCGCAGGTCGAAGCGCATCTGGTGGCCGAAGACGCTTTTCGTTCCGGTCCCGGTGCGGTCCGCCTTGGCGACGCCGTGGTCGCGGACGTGGCGCAGGAAGTCCTCGTACTGCGTGCGGACCGGGCGCTCCGCGGGATCGACCGAACGTTGCGCGTGCATCCGTGGATTATGGAAGCGATCAGCGATCGAACTGCAACGCAGCGAGCCTCGCGTACAAGCCGCCGCGAGCGATCAGCTCCGCGTGCGTTCCCGACTCGACGATCTCGCCCGCCTCGAGGACGACGATGCGGTCGGCGCGCTGCACCGTCGAGAGGCGGTGGGCGATGACGATCGTCGTGCGGCCCCGCATCGCCGACTCGAGCGCAGCCTGGACCATCCGCTCGCCTTCGGCGTCGAGCGCGCTCGTCGCTTCGTCGAGCAGAAGCAGCGGCGCGTTCTTGAGCATCGCGCGCGCGATCGCGATCCGCTGGCGCTGGCCGCCCGAGAGGCGAACGCCGCGCTCGCCGAGGAACGTCTGGTAGCCCTCGGGCAGCGCCGCGATGAAGTCGTGCGCGAACGCGCCGCGCGCCGCGGCGACGACCTCGTCGTCGCTCGCGTCGGGTCGGCCGTAGCGGATGTTCTCCATCGCGTCGGTCGAGAAGATCACGCTGTCCTGCGGGACGATTCCGATCCGCTTGCGCAGGTCGTCGAGCGAGACGCGATCGACCCGCTCGCCGTCGACCCGCACCGCACCCGATTCGACATCGTAGAAGCGCAGGATGAGCTGCAGCAC
>DATJIM010000192.1:0-18016 GCA_035493195.1 Caldimonas sp. | reverse complement strand
CAACGACGGCCTCGGGTTCGCCGCTCTTCTTCGCTGGCGGGTCACCGTCGGTCGTGGGACCGAGCTGCGGCGGTGCGCTCTCCGGCACCTGCTCACCGTAGCCGGCGCCATAGTGGCCAGGCTCCTGGTTCGAGTCAGGAGCAGTCGAACTGCGCTTCGAGTCTCCCATGCGCGTCTCCTGTCAGCGTCGATCGACGACGCAGCAATCGACGCGCCCGACCGCGCGCTCCTCAGGCAGGCACGTGGAAGACCTGGCGCAGATAGGCGAGGAACGTCTCGTCGTCGCAGAGGAGCTTGCCCGGGCTGTCGGACAGTTTCGCGACCGGCTGCCCGTTCGCGCTCGTCAGCTTCATGACGATGTGCAGCGTCTTCAGCCCCATGTCGTTGGTGAGGTTGGTGCCGATGCCGAAGCCGCACGGTGCGCGGTCGGCGAAGTGGCGGTAGAGCGCGAACGACTTCTCGAAGTCGAGGCCATCGGAGAAGACGAGCCGCTTGGTGCGCGCATCGACGCGCAGCTTCTCGTAGTGCGCGAGCGCCTTTTCGCCCCACACGAACGGGTCGCCCGAGTCGTGGCGCAGGCCGTCGAACAGCTTCGCGAAGTAGAGGTCGAAGTCGGCGAGGAAGGCATCCATGCCGACCACGTCGGTGAGCGCGGTGCCGAGGTCGCCGCGGTATTCCTGTACCCACGCCTCGAGCGCGGCGCGCTGGAAGTCGCGCAGCCGAACGCCGAGCGTCTGGAACGTCTGCAGGTACTCGTGCGCCATCGTCCCGATCGGCACGATGCCGAGGTCGCGCGCGAAGAGCACGTCGGAGGCGCCCTTGAAGTACTCGGGCACCTCGCGCTTGAGCGTCACCAGCACTTCGCGGTGCCATT
Source organism: Caldimonas sp. (assembly GCA_035493195.1). Classification (GTDB taxonomy): domain Bacteria; phylum Pseudomonadota; class Gammaproteobacteria; order Burkholderiales; family Burkholderiaceae_C; genus Schlegelella_A. Next base: position 17,142 of record DATJIM010000192.1, on the reverse strand, counting down.
GGTGCGAGAAGCGCCGCCGCACGCCGAAGTCGAAGAACTCGAACGGCGTCGCCCGCCGCGCCTCCCTGGCGAACTCGCGCATCAGCGCGATCTTGGCCGCCAGCCGCCGTCTGCCTTCGGCGAGCGCGGCTTTGGCGTCGAAGCGGCGGAAGTAGAGCTCGTTGACGATCGCGAGCACGAAGATCTCGAACGCCATCACGTGGACCTGCGGTCCCTTGGCGACGATCTCGAGCGTCTTGCCGTCGGCGCCTGCGCGCGCCGTGATGAAGTCGCGCTGGAAGTGGAAGATGCGCAGGAAGTCGACGAAGTCGGAGCGGACGAAGCGCCAGCTGCGCAGGTACGAGAGCTCGTCGGGACGGAAGGTCAGCGCGCAAAGCGCGTCGAGCTCGCGGTCGATCTCGGGGACGAGCTCGGCGAGCGGGAACGCCGGCTCGTTGCGGCACAGGAAGGTGTACTCGGCCTGCGTCTCGGGATGGCGATGCAGCATCGCCTGCCACATCGTGAACTTGTAGAGGTCGGTGTCGAGCAGGCTGGTGATGACGGGTTGCATCGCGTCTCCGTCCCGACGATAGCAACAGTCGCGGCGCGCCGGCTCAGCCGATCAGCAACTCGACGTGGCCGTCGGCGATGCGTGCCGGCCACGTCGCAAGCGCGACCTCGGCCGGCGCTGCGGTCGCCGCGCCGGTGCGGACGTCGAACCGGCCCTGGTGGTGCGGGCACTCGATCTCGTGGCCCTCCAGGAAGCCGTCGCACAGCAGCGCGTCGCCGTGCGTGCAGCGATTCGCCGTCGCGTACACCGTCTCGCCGACGAGGTAGAGCGCGATCTCGCGGCCGGCGGCGACGACGGCGATCGAATCGCTGGCTGCGAAGTCGTCGAGCGTCGCGACCGCCGTCCACGCGCTCATAGCGGGTAGATGATCGAATTCGGGATCATCTCGCTGTCGTAGACGAGGGTGCGGCTCTTGAACTTCCAGCCGGCAGGCGTGTCGACGACGACGTCGATGGTGCGGCCGACGTTGAAGACCGTCGTCGCGCCGTCGAGCTTGGTGCGAAAGACCGCGTAGTTCGACTCGCTCTCGATCCTGCCCGGCGCGCAGCCGATCACGAGCGGCGGCCCGACGACGTGGCGCTGGTAGTAAGGATCGTGGAAGAGCGTCTCGCGGATGCCGTAGACGCGGTCCTTCAGCATCGCCTTGCTCTCGAACGCGAGCGTCGCGAGCGGCAAGTTGCGCTCGTGGTTCTCGCGCGGCACGAGCCGATACGTGCAGTCGTCGACGAAGAACTCGGGCCAGAGGTCCCAGTCGCCCGAGTCGACCGCCGCCGCGTAGTCGGCGTACAGGCGGACGAGCGCCTGGAAGGTGGCGAAGTCGAGGTCGCTCACGCCTCCATCACCTCGCGCCAGTAGCGGTACATGCCGCGGATCAGCGTCTCGGTGACCATGTGCTCGGTGTCGGCGACGTCGGTGCCGCCGAGCTCGGCGAGGGTGCGGTGAAAGGGCTTCTGCTCGAAGCCCTGCTGCGACAGCTCGATCACCTCGCCGTCGTCGGCGGAGACGAAGCCGGCGGGGCCGAACAGGTTGGCCTGGCGGAGCCTTCTCTGCGTCATCTCGTCGCTGTCGTCGGCGAAGCCGAAGTGCGTCCAGACGAAGTCGAAGGCGCCGTGGCCGTCGGGCTGGATGTGCCGCGTCGACACCGAGTTGACCTGCTGCTGCAGGATCACGCTCGGAAAGATCGTCGTCATCACCGCCGTCGGGCCGTGCCACCACGGCTCGGCGACGATGTCGAGGAACCTCGGGTCCTCGAGCTTCATGTCCTGCTTGAAGCTCGCGACCTGCGTCACCTGCTTCGCGTCCGATCCTGCGGCCGACGAGCCGCGCGTCGAGATCATCGCGGCGTGGCGGAAACGCTCGTCCATGACGAGTCGCGAGCGGTTGTCGGCGCGCCAGAGTCCGAAGGTCACGAACCACGTGTGCAGAAGGCCCGGGTGGTACGGGTCCTTGATGTTCTCCTGCATCAGCTTCCAGTTGCCGGGGATGCGCTGGCGGTTGTAGCCGAGGAGCTTGAGCGCGCGGCCGTCGAACAGGCGGTCGAACCAGGGCACGATCGCCGAGCCGAGGAACTGCTCGAGCGGCTCGACGTCGTGGTCGAACGACGCGAAGACGACGCCGCCGCGCGTCGCCACCTTGAGCTTGTTGAGGCCGTTGGTCGAGGGATCGAAGTCGGCCGGCATCCCGCCGTGGACCTTGCCGTCCTGCTTGACGCCGCGGCGAAACGGCACCCCCTGCAGGTCGCCCTTCAGCGAATAGTTCCACTGGTGGTACGGGCAGGTGAAGTCCTTGCGGTTGCCGCTGCGTGCCCGGCAGAAGCTCATGCCGCGGTGCGCGCAGACGTTCTCGACGACGTGGATCGTGCCGTCGAGCGCGCGCGTGAGGATCACCGAACGCTCGCCGACGACCGTGCGCTTGAAGTCGCCCGGCTTCGCGATCTCGATCTCGAGGCCGACGTAGCACCAGTGGCGCCTGTAGAAGAACCGCTCGAGCTCGCGCCGATGCAGCTCCTCGCTCGTGTACGCGGCGAACGGAACGCGGCTCGTCCCTTCGCCCTCCCACACCGGCAGGGCGGGAAAGACGGTGTCGATCGTCGAACGGTCCATGCGGCCTCCCGCGGGAAGCCTCGACTGTGCCCGAATTCGGCGGCCCGAGGACGACGGTTCAGCGCCGCTTGACGGCACGACCGGCGACCAGCATCTGATAGCGATGGTCGCGGTGCTCGAGCTCGTCGCTGCGCAGGTCGTCGGTGCACAGGCCTTGCAGGAACGCGGTCGACGCGAGCACGTTGCCGTACGCCTCGACCTCGACGTTGGCGCTGCCGAACGGCTCGCCGAGCAGCCTGCCGAGCGACTGCGCCGTGAAGCGCCAGTACTCGCCCCAGCGGTCGCGGTCGTACGGGCTCATCTGGCTGATGCCGGGCACTGTCGCGAGAAGCACACCGCGCGGCCTCAGCATGCGGTGGATCGTGCGCAGCGCCGAGCGCACGTCGTAGATGTAGGTGAGCGTCTGCGTGCAGATGAAGCAGTCGAACGTGTCGCTCGGCAGCGCGTTGTCGTCGGCGAGGTCGCCGACCAGCGTCGCGTTCGGGTTCGAGTCGTCGGCGTGCAGGATGTCGCTGCGCGTGACGCGGTGGCCGCCGTAGGCGCGTGTGTACGTGTTCTCGCCGACCTCGAGCACGCGGCCGCGGATGTCGTCGGCGTTGCGGCGCAGGAAGTCCTCGATGTAGTGGCGATCGACCGGCTTGCCGCGGCCGAGGCCGAAGCCGGCGTCGACTGGCGTGACGCGACGCAGGTCGCCGAGGTCGATCGTGGAAGTCGTGTCGTTCATGCGGTCTTCGGCCCTCGCGGGAGCAGACCGCACGAATGGCAACCGGCGCGCCCGCGCGCGGGCGCGCGAAGCTCAGTGCATGTCGGGGTTGGGGCGAAGCACCGCGATCGCCGCACCCTGCGGGTCGCCGATCACCGCGAAGCGGCCGACGTCGGGGATGTCGGAAGGCGGCACGACGACCATCGCGCCGAGTTCCTTCGCGCGCGCGACCGTCGCGTCGGCGTCGTCCACGCACACGTACGGCGTCCACATCGTCGGCACTGCGGCCTGCGGCGCCTTCATCAGACCGGCACGGCCCTTGCCGCCGGCCTTGAGGACGTAGTAGATGGCGTCGGGCATCGCCATCTCGTCGTGGTCGAACGAGAACACCTTCTCGTAGAACGCGAGCGCGGTCTTTTCGTCCTGCGTCGTCAGCTCGTTCCAGATCCAGCCGCCGGCCGGCGTCGTCTCGACATCGGGCGGGTCGCCCTGGTTGCCGCGCCAGAGCGAGAAGACGCCGCCGGTCGGGTCGGCGACCGTCGCCATGCGGCCGACCGGGCCGACGTCGAGCGGCGCGACGACGCTCTTCGCGCCGGCCGCGATCGCCGCCTTGTACGAGCTGTCGACGTCCTGGACCGAGAGATAGGACATCCACTGCGTCGGCGCTCCGGCGCGTGCTTGCGCATAGCCGCCGATGCCGTCGTTGCCGTTGTGGATGATGACGTAGGGATCGGTGCCGGTCATCGCCATGACCTCGGCGTTCCAGCCGAAGAGCTTGCTGTAGAACGCGCGCGCGGCTTGGACGTCGTTGGATTGGTGCTCGAACCAGACGAACTTTCCTGGCAGGTGGGCCATGTGGGCTCCTTGTGATCGGGTGAAGGGTGGCCGCAGGCGCTGTGCGCGGCGGCGGGCCTGCCATTCGGCGAGCCTCGGCGGCGAATGTCAATAGCGATGACGCGAGCATGGCCGGCGACTCCGCGCTTGCGCACCCGCGCAGCGCGGGCGGTGGAAAATCGGCCGCCTCCCCACCGCGGACTCGCCATGCCACGCATCCTTCGCCTCGCCCTGCCCGCTCTCGCCGCGACGCTCGCGGCGTGCGTCTCGTCCTCGTCGCCATCGGCGTCTTCGAGCGACCGCCGCGCGTTCGACGCGATCGACACGCTCGTCGTCATCTACGCCGAAAACCGCGCGTTCGACACGCTCTTCGGGCTCTTCCCCGGCGCCAACGGAATCCCTGGGGTGAACCCGACCGCCGTCGGCAGCTACGCGCCGCAGGTCGACCGCAACGGCGGCGCGCTCGCGACGTTGCCGCCGTCGTGGGGCGGCCTGATGGCGCGCAACCAGCCGCTCTCGATCGCCGAGGAGCAGACGCGCGGTCTCGCGAACCGGCCTTACCTGCTCAACGGTCCGAACGCGCTCGCGGGCGGCAAGGGCGTCGTCGTGCCCATCGAGCAGATGACGCGCAACCTTGTGCACCGCTACTACAACAGCATCATGCAGATCGACGGCGGCAGCAACGACGGCTTCGCCGCGTGGTCGGACGCCGGTGGATTGACGATGGGCTACTACGACGGCAGCGGCCTCGCGATGTGGCAGGTCGCGCGCCGCTACACGCTCGCCGACAACTTCTTCATGGGCGCGTTCGGCGGCTCGTTCTTCAACCACCAGTACCTCGTCTGCGCGTGCGCGCCCGAATATCCGGATGCCGACCGCTCGCCGGCCAAGGACCTGATCAGCGCGGTCGAGACCGACGCGCGCGGGCGCGTCCGGCTGGTCGCTGCCGCAAACTCGGCGAGCAGCGCGCTCGCCGGCCCGCCGCGCTTCGTTCGCGACGGCGACCTGACGCCCAAGGACGAGCGCGGCATGTTCTACGCGGTCAACACGATGCAGCCGGCGTACCAGCCGAGCGGCATCGCCGCGGCGGCCGGCGGCGACGCGCGCTTCGCCAACCCCGCCGACGCGCACACCCTGCCGCCGCAGCGCGCCGCGACGATCGCCGACCGCCTCGACGCCAAGGGCGTCTCGTGGGCGTGGTACTCGGGCGCCTGGAGCGCGGCGAGCGCGCAGACGCCGGCGGCGCGGCAGATCATCTACGGCGGCGACGTCCGCTTCCAGCCGCACCATCAGCCGTTCAACTACTACGCCGCGTTCGATCCGGCGACGCACGCCGACTACCGCGCGGCGCACCTCAAGGACTTCGACAGCCAGTTCCTGGCCGACATCGCCGCCGGCAAGCTCCCCGCGGTCTCGTTCTACAAGCCGCAAGGCAACCTCAACCAGCATCCGGGGTCGAGCACCGTCGCGCTCGGCGACGCCCACCTCGCCTCGGTGGTCGCCGCGCTCGAGAAGAGCCCGCAGTGGCCGCGCATGCTTGTCGTCGTCACCTATGACGAGAACGGCGGCTTCTGGGACCACGCGCGCGTGCCGAAGGGCGACCGCTGGGGGCCGGCGACGCGCGTGCCCGCGATCATCGTCTCGCCGTTCGCGAAGAAGGGCTTCGTCGACAAGACGCCGTACGACACGGCGTCGATCCTGCGCTTCATCACCCGGCGCTGGAACCTCGCCCCGCTGCCCGGCGTCGAGGCGCGCGACCGCGCGCTCGCCGCCAACGGCGAGCCGCCGATGGGCGATCTGACGGCAGCGCTCGAGGCGCCGCGGTGAGCGCAGCGACCGCGCCGCGCGCGCCGCAAGAGGCGCGCGATGTCAGCGTGCACGGCGATCCGCGCAGCGACGAGTACCACTGGCTGCGCGACCGCGACGATCCGCGCACCCTCGCGTACCTGCGGGCCGAGAACGCGTACGCCGACGCCTGGTTCGCTCCCTACGCCGAGTTGAAGGAGCGCCTCTACCAGGAGATGGTCTCGCGCGTCCAGCAGGACGACGACTCGGTGCCGATGCGAAAGGGCGAGTGGTGGTACTCGACGCGGACGCGCCAGGGCGAGCAGTACCCACGCTACCTGCGGCGGCGCGCGCTCGGTGCCGACCGGCGTTTCGACCCCGACGGCGTCGACGAGACGCTGCTCGACCTCAACGCGATGGCGATCGGGCAGCCGTTCTTGCAGCTCGGCACGACCGCGGTCTCGCGCGACGCGGCGCGCCTTGCCTACACCGTCGACCACACGGGGGGCCGCGACTACACACTGCACGTCAAGGACCTGGCGAGCGGAGCGATCGATGCCTGGTCGGTCGAGCAGGTGTCGTCGGCGGCGTGGGCGAACGACGGCCGCACGCTCTACTACGTGACGATGGACGAGACCAAGCGCGCGAACCGGCTCTGGCGCCACGTCGTCGGCTCGGGCGCCGCCGCCGAGCTGCTCTTCGAAGAGCACGACGAGCTGTTCGACGTCGGTGTCGCGAGGACGCTCGACGAGCACTTCGTCCTCGTCGGCAGCCAGAGCAAGGACGCGTCCGAGTGGCGGGTCGTCGACGCCGACCTCGGCGGCGATGCCGCGTTCGCGATGCGCACCGTCCTCGCGCGCCGCGCCGACGTCGAATACGACGTCGAGCACCGCGCCGGCCGCTTCTGGATCCGCATCAACGACACCGGGCGCAACTTCCGCCTGGTCACCGTCGCCGCCGCCGCGCCCGACCTCGCCGCTGCCGACGAGGTGATCGCGGCGCGCGACGACGTCATGCTCGACGACGTCGATGTCTTCGCGCGCCACGTCGTCGTCACCGAGCGGGCCGCCGGAAATCTCAGGCTGCGCGTGATCGATCTCGACAGCGGCGACGACCACGCGATCGCGTTCGACGAGCCGGCATACAGCGTTCACACCACCGGCAACGCCGAGTTCGAGACGCGAGCGCTCCGCTTCGTCTACACGTCGATGACGACGCCGGCGTCGACCTTCGACTACGACCTCGCGACGCGCGAGCGCGTGCTCAAGAAGCGCCAGCCGGTGCCCGGCTACGAACCGGCTCTGTATGCGAGCGAGCGCACCTTCGCGACCACGCGCGACGGCACGCGGGTGCCGATCTCGCTCGTCTACCGCAAGGACCGCAAGCTCGCGTCGGCGCAACCGCTGCTGCTCTACGGCTATGGCGCGTACGGCATTCCGATCGACCCGGCGTTCTCGCAGACGCGCGTCTCGCTGCTCGACCGCGGCGTCGTCTTCGCGATCGCGCACATCCGCGGCGGCGGCGACCTCGGCCGGACCTGGTACGAGGCCGGCAAGATGGCCAGGAAGCAGACGACGTTCGACGATTTCATCGCCTGCGCCGAAGCGCTGATCGCAGACGGCTGGACGACGCCGGCCCAGCTCGCGATCGAGGGCGGCAGCGCCGGCGGCCTCTTGATGGGAGCGGTCGTCAACCAGCGGCCCGAGCTCTTCCGTGCCGTCGTCGCCGCGGTTCCGTTCGTCGACGTCGTCACGACGATGCTCGACGAGGCGATGCCGCTCACCGTCGGCGAATTCATCGAGTGGGGCAACCCGAAGATCGCCGAGCAGTACGCGTGGCTGCGCGCGTACAGCCCGTACGACAACCTGAAGGCGAGCGCGTACCCGGCGATGCTCGTTCGCACCGGGCTCAACGACACCCAGGTCGCTTATTGGGAGCCGGCGAAGTACGTCGCGCGCTTGCGCACGCTGAAGACCAACGACCGACCGCTCGTCTTCAGGATCAACCTCGAGGTCGGCCATGGCGGCGCGTCGGGCCGCTTCGACAGCCTGCGCGAGATCGCCGAGGACGACGCCTTCGTCCTCGTCGAGCTCGGCGTCGCGCCCTGAGCGCTGCCGCCTCCGCGGGTCAGCGGCCGCGCGCGCTGCGGGCGATCATCGCGCTGCTCCTCGCGGGCGTCCTGGCGCTCACGGTGGCGCAGCGCTTCGTGAGCGAAGGGCCGTGGTGGCTCGAGCTGTCGCGCTACCTGCCGTATCCGCTGCTCGTCGCGCCCGCGGTCGTCGCGCTGCTGCTCTCGATCCGCCTCGGCTGGCGCTGGCTGCTCGCGGGCGTGGCGACGATCGCGGCGTTCGCGACGCTGGCGATGGGCTTCGTCTGGAACGCCGACCCCGGCGACGACGCTCGCGTCGACGTCCGCTTCATGACCTACAACGTCAAGGCGCTGCTCGCCATCGAACGGCCCGGCGGCCTCGCGGCGCTCGCCGCCGAGGTCGAGCGGCACCGCCCCGACGTCGTCGTGATGCAGGACTCGAGCCCGCTGATGCGCGGCCGCGACCCGGAACGGCCGGGGCCGATGTTCGGCCTGCCCGAGGTGCGCCGCGAAGCGCAGTACGTGATCGCGAGCCGCTGGCCGCTGCGCGGCTGCACGACGGCGCGCGCCGACTCCGCGGAAGCGCAGCTCGCCTTCGCGCGCTGCACCGTCGATCGCCCCGGCGGCGCGTTCGAGATCGTCGACGTCCACCTCGAGTCGCCGCGCCACGGGCTCGTCGCCGCGCGCCAGGAAGGCCTCGACGGCATCGAGCTCTGGCAAAGCAACCACGCCGGGCGCGTCGCGCAGGCGCGCGCCTTGGCGGCCGTCCTGCGCACGAGCGCGCATCCGCTCGTCGTCGGCGGCGATCTCAATTCTCCCGACGCATCGGCAGCGATGCAGGCACTCCTCGCGATCGGCCTGCGCGACGCGTTCGCGACCGCGGGCCGCGGCTGGGGCTACACGTACGGTCACACCCTCAGGCCGCGCTTCTCGTTCCTGCGCATCGACCACGTCCTCGTCAGCGACGACGTCGACGTCGTGCGCGCGTTCACCGGCGGCAAGGAGGCGTCGGACCACCGCCCGCTCATCGCCGACCTGCGCTTGCCGCAGCGCTGACGCCAGCGCGGCGCGTTCGACGGCGGTGCGCTACGCGGCGGCCTGAGCGGCGGCGACCGGCGCGAGACCGAGCAGGCGGCGCGCTTCCGCCGCCGTCGCCGGCCTGCGGCCGAACTCCTCGCACAGCCGCGCAGTCTGCGCGACGAGCGCGGCGTTCGACGGCGCGAGCGTCGTCTTGTCGAGGCGCACGTTGTCCTCGAGGCCGGTGCGGCAATGGCCGCCGAGTTCGAGCGACCAGCGTGCGAGCGTGAGCTGGTCCTTGCCGATGCCGGCACCGGTCCACGTCGCTTCGGGAGAGAGGCGCTTCAGCGTCTTGACGTAGAACTCGAAGACGTCGCGATCGACCGGCATCGCGTTCTTCACGCCCATCACGAACTGCACGTGCAGGTGGCCCGGGATGCGGCCGTCCCTCTGCATCGCTGCCGCCTGGAAGATCATCGAGAGGTCGAACGCCTCGACCTCGGGCTTGATGCCGTAGCGCTTCATCTCGCTCGCGAGCCAGTCGACGAGCTCGGGCGAGTTGTCGTAGACGCGGGTCGGGAAGTTGACCGAGCCCGTGGCGAGGGACGCCATGTCGGGCTTGAGCGAGAGCATGCCGCCGCGCTCGCGGCCGGCGCCCGAGCGGCCGCCGGTCGACACCTGCGTGATCATTCCCGGCGCGTGCTTGCGGATGCCGTCGAGCACCTGCGCGAAGCGCTCGGGCGCGGAGCTCGGCGTGCCGTCGTCGTTGCGGACGTGAAGATGGACGAGCGTCGCTCCGGCCTCGAACGCGGCGTGGGTCGACTCGACCTGCTCGGCGACGCTGATCGGCACCGCCGGGTTGTCGGCCTTCTTCGGCAGCGAGCCGGTGATCGCGACCGAGATGATGCAGGGGTTGTTCGACGTCATGGGACCTCCTGAGGAAGCGGATTGCGCTGCTCCTGCGAGGCCATTCGCGCCGGCGCGTTGAGCGCACCGTACGCGTCGTAGCCCGATCGCTGCACGATCTCGAAGAAGAAGCGCTCGGCGAAGGGCTCGCTGTACGCGTGGAAGTATTCGCCGCCGGCGGCGTCGCGGTCGTAGAGGATGCCGAGTCGGCGCATCCGTTCGACGGCGCGCTCGTCGAGCGCGAAGCGCGCGATCAGGTCGTCGTAGTAGTTGTCCGACACCGGGACGAACCTCGCGCCGCGCTCGCGCAGCGCCGCGACCGTCGCGAAGATGTCGGCGCACGAGAGAGCGACGTGGTGGACGGCGGGCTTGCCGCCGAGCGCAGCGACGGTGCGCGCCGTGCGTGTGCGCGCGCCGCGAGAGACGTTGAGGACGATGCGGACGCGGCGGTCGCCGGTCTGCACGCTGCACGTGCGGACGAGCCCGAACGGGTCGGCGAGCTCGAGGCTCTCGCCGGCGTCGAGCGCGAGGACGCTGCGCGAAAAGAGCACCCACGTGTCGAGCTGGTCGGCGGTCATGCCGAGCGCGATGTGGTCGACGCGGTCGAGGCCCGCGCCTTCGATCGACGGCGTGCCTTCGGCGACGAAGTCGGCGGCGGCGAGCCCTTCGGCGCCGAGCGACTGCGCAACGAAGTGGACGAGCATGCCACCCGGCGAGCGCATCGCCGGCAAGCGCAGCTCGCCGCTGCCGAGCGGGCTTTCGAAGCGCGCCGACAGCAGCGCCGTCGCCCGCGTCACCGCGCGCGCCGGGTCGTCGGAGGCGAGTCCGATCGCGCTGACGCACGCGCCCTGCTCCGCGAAGCGCGCGCGCGCGTCCGACGCCGGCTCGGCGTTGACGACGAGCTGGACCTGTCCCTGGCGCCAGAGCGTGACGCGCTTCGAGCGATGCCGGCCGGCGCGCGCGAAGGCGAACTCGCCGAGCATCTTTTCGAGCGCCGCCGCGGTCTCGTCGTCGACGCCGAATTCGACGAATGCGAAGCCGCCGAGCGCGGTCGGCGTCGGCGGATCGGCGAGCTCGACGCGATCGACGACCCCCCGCTCGGCAGCGTCGCCGTGCTCGAGCCGCGTTCGCGATTCGCTTTCGAGCCAGAGGAGCGAGCGCATCGCGTCGAGTGCGGTGCGCCGGTTCGGCGTTTCGCGAAAGACGTCGTTGAAGATCTCGAGCGAGAGCGTTCCGCTGTAGCCCGCGCGCAGCACGTGGGTGAAGAACCCGACGACGTCGAACTGGCCCTGACCGGGGAAGTTGCGGTGGTGCCTCGCCCACTGCAGGACGTCCATCGCCAGCAGCGGTGCGTCGGCCATCTGGACGAAGAAGATCCGTTCCCCGGGAATCGCTTCGATGCCGGCGGGATCGTCGCCGAGCGAGAGCGTGTGGAAACTGTCGAGGATGAGTCCGAGGTGCGGATGGTCGGCGCGCTCGACGATCCGCCACGCCTGCGCGTAGCGGCTGACGTGACGGCCCCACGCGAGCGCTTCGTAGCCGATCCGCAGGTTTCTGCGCGACGCGCGCTCGGCGAGCGCGTGCAGCTGCGCGGCCGCGCGCTCCGGATCGGCGAGCGCATGCGGCGACGTGTTCGAGCAGACGAGCATCAGCGGCGCGCCGAGCGCCTGCATGAGGTCGAACTTGCGCTCGGCGCGGTCGAGGCTTTTCGCGAACAGCGCCTCGGGCATGCCCTCGAAGTCGCGGAACGGCTGGTAGAGGTCGATGCCGAGGCCGAGGTCGGCGCACATCGCGGCGAGCTCGCGCGCCGGCGTCGTCGCGTGGACGAAGTCGTTCTCGAACAGCTCGATCGCGTCGAACCGCGCCGCGGCGATCGCCTCGAGCTTCTGGCGGAGCGTCCCGCTCAGCGAGACGGTGGCGACGGCGCGGCGCATGCTGGCTCGTGAGGGCGGTCAGTAGCGGATCTGCGCGACCTCGCGGAGCTGCTCGGGCGTCGCGGTCGGAAAGCCGAAGAACTCGAGGTACGCCGGGATCATCTCGAACAGCATGTCGGTGCCCGGCTGGATCGCGCAGCCGCGCGCGCGCGCCGCGGCGAGCAGCGGCGTGATCTCGCTCGCCATGACGACCTCGCCGACGAACGCCTTTGGCGAGATCCGCTCGACGTCGAACGGCAGCGGGTCGCCGGCGCGCATGCCGAGCGGCGTTGCGTTGACGACGAGGTCGAATCCCGCCGGGTCGCTCGACCCGGTGCGAACGACCAGCTTCGGGTAGTGCTCGACGAGGCGACCGCGCAGCGCGTCGGCCGCCTTCGCATCGCGGTCGTACAGCATCAGCTCGGCAACGCCGGCGGCGGCGAGCGACGCTGCGATCGCCGAGCCGACGCCGCCGGCGCCCGAGACGATGGCGCGGATCCCGGCGACCGTCGTGCCCTTGCGCTCGACGCCGCGAACGAAGCCGGCGCCGTCGAACTGGTCGGCGCGCCAGGTGCCGTCCTCGCGCAAGAGGAGTGCATTGGCGGCGCCGGCGATCCGCGCGGTCGGCGATGCGTCGGCGACGAGCGCCATCGTCTGCACCTTGTGCGGCATCGTGACGAGTGCGCCGCGCAGGTTGGTGACGCGCGCGAGCGCGTCGAGCATGCGCGGATAGTCGTCGCTGCGAACGCCGATCGGAACGACGACGGCATCGACACCGGCGCGCTCGAACCACGGGTTGTAGATCATCGGCGCCTTGAACGCCTCGGTCGGGAAGCCGAGGTGGGCGACGAGCCGGGTGTGGCCGCTGATCATTGCGATGCTCCTCCGGCAAGGCAGATGCCGCAACCGTTCGGCCGCGCCGCCGAAGCGGCGGCGCACTTGTTCACGCCGGGCGCGCTCGATCGGCGCGGCGACGCTGCCGATGACAAGGCGTCCCGCCCCGGAGCGCCACCATGTCCTTCGACCCCTATGACCTGCTGCCCGCGCTGACGTCGCTGGCGATGATCGCGCTCGTCGTCTGGAACGGCATCAGCACCACACGCATCCTCGCCGCGATGCACGACGCACGGCCGCCCGGCCGCGAGCGCTAGGCGCGCCGCGGACGTTGCGCCGAGCGTCGCGGCCACCGCGGCGTCTCAGGCGGCGATCGCCTGCGCGCGCAGGCGCTCGTACTCGCCCGCCTCGATCGGCCGCGCGTCTGCCTTGCCGAGGTCGTTCATCGGGACGCGGAACGTCTCGCGTGCCGACCACGCGGCGGCGGCGGCGATCGCGCAGATGACCAAGGTGAGCGCGCCGATCGTCGCCGGGATGCCGGTCGACCCGGGCGGCGCGATCGCGGCGAAGATCGCCGGCAGCATCGCCGTGATCGTGGTGCCGACGTTCTGCGAGATCGCCATCGCGGAGACCCGCGTGCGGGTCGGGAAGAGCTCGGGATAGAAGCTCGGGAAGACCGCGTTGTAGCCCTGGTAGACGACGCCCCACATCAGCAGCGAGATCGCGATCGCGAGCGGCACGCTCTTGATGCTGATCGCGTAGAGATACGCGAACGAGAGCAGGCCCGAGACGAGCGCGCCGACGATGATCGGCGGGCGGCGGCCGATCCGGTCGGAGAGGTTGCCGACGATCGGGATGACGAGGACGGCGAGGATGTTGCCGAGCACCGGGATCCAGAGATAGACGTCCTTGGCGAAGCCGATGCCGTAGCCCGCCTGCACCGCGTAGGCGGCGCCGAAGATCGACGTCACGACCGGGATCACGTTCATCAGCGCCATGCAGACGACGCGCAGCATGTCCTGCCAGCTGTACTTGAACGCGTCGATCACCGGCGAGCGCGGCAACTGCTGGCGCTGGCCCTCTTCGGCGAACGCCGGCGTCTCCTCGACTTTGCGCCGGATGATGACGCCGGCGACGATGACGACGAAGCTGAGCAGGAACGGGATCCGCCAGCCCCAGTTGTTGAACTGATCCTCGGGCATGTAGTGCGCGAGCGGCAGGAACACCGCAGCGGCGAGGATCTGCCCGGCCTGGACGCCCTGCAGCGTGAAGCTCGCGTAGTAGCCGCGGCGGCCGAACGGCGCGTGCTCGAGGATCATCGAGCTCGCGCCCGAGATCTCGCCGGCGACCGCGAAGCCCTGAATCAAGCGCAGGATCACGAGCAGCGCCGGCGCGAGGACGCCGGCCTGCGCGTACGTCGGCAACAGGCCGACGCCCATCGTCGAGATGCCCATCAGCATCATGCACAGGATGAGCACGTTCTTGCGCCCGTGGGTGTCGCCCCAGTGGCCGAGCACGAATGCGCCGATCGGGCGCGCGACGTAGCCGACGCCGTAGGTCGCGAGCGAGGCGACGATCGCGACCGCCGGGTCGCCCTTGGGGAAGAAGATCTGCGGAAAGATCAGCGACGCCGCCGTCGCGTAGATGAAGAAGTCGTAGTACTCGAGCGCCGAGCCGATCCAGCCGCTCGCGGTCGCCTTCTTCGTCTGATGGACGCCATGCGGCTCGTGCGCCGCTGCCTTCGTCGTCGCCATCGTCTCCTCCTTGTGCCGACGCTTCGGTGCTGCGACGGTACGCCGTCCGGCGCGCTCGCGCCAGCCCGCGCCAAGCGAAGCCAGCGCGACGAGCGGGCAATCGCCCGCGCTGCGTCGCTGCGCGAAATTCAGACGTCGAAGAAGACGGTCTCGTTCTCGCCTTGCAGGCGGATGTCGAAGCGGTAGACGGCGGCACCGTTGTCGAGCCGGCGGTCGAGCCGCTCGGCGACAAGCGTCTGGCGACGCTGCTCCCACTCGATCAGGTTGAGGACGGCGTCCTCCGCGTTCGCTTCGGCCTCGTCGCTGAAGTAGATCCGCGTGTTGAGGCCCATGTTGATGCCGCGCGCGACGATCCAGGCGTTGACGTGCGGCGCCATGATGCGCCCGTTCCTGCCTTCGACCGGGCCGGGCTTGATGGTGTCGAAGGTGTAGACGCCGGTCTCGAAGTCGGTGCAGCCGCGGCCCCAGCCGCGAAAGTTCGGATCGATCGACTTGCCCGGCTGGCGGTCGGCGGGGTGCGCGTACTTGCCGTCGGCGTTGGCTTGCCAGATCTCGATCAGCACGTCCTTCAGCACAGTGCCGATGCCGTCGAAGACGCGGCCTTCGATGCGGATTTTCTCGCCCCTGGTCTTGTCGTTCGCGAGCACGCTGCCGAAATTCTTCTCGAAGATGTCGAACCCCGCGGCTTGCGGCGCGAGTCCGATGTGGACGTACGGGCCCGCGGTCTGCGATGCCGTTTCGCGGCGCACCTTCAGCTCGCTGCCGCCGGGCGCCGCGAGCGCGCCCTCGAGGCCGTGGCGATGCTCCAGCCGGCGGCTCATTGCCGCTCTCCTTCGGGCGTCTTCTGTACGTGGTTCTCGAACAGCGTCGCGCGCTGGCCGCGCAGGACGATGTCGAAGCGATAGGCGCGGCTGTCGAGCTGGACGAACGCGCCGATGTCCTGCAGCGCGATCAGGCCGCGGATCTGCTCCTCGCTCGGCACGACACCGAGGATCGGGCAGCTGCGGATCAGCGGGTCGCCCTCGAAGTACATCTGCGTGATCAGCCGCTGCACCCAGCCGTCGCCCGAGATCGCATAGTGGATGTGCGCCGGCCGCCAGTCGTTGACGCGGTTGCGCCACGGGTACGGGCCGGGCTTGATCGTGCGATACGCGTAGTAGCCGTTCTCGTCGGTCAGCATGCGCCCGCAGCCGCCGAAGTTCGGATCGAGGCTGCCGATGTACTGGTCCTTCTTGTGGCGGTAGCGGCCGCTCGCGTTGGCCTGCCAGACCTCGACCAGTGCGTTCTTGAGCGGCCGGCCGAGCTGGTCGTGGACGTAGCCGTGGACGACGATGCGCTCGCCGATCGGCATCCCGTTCTTGGCGTAGTTGAGGATCAGGTCGTCGTCGAGCCGGCCGAGCTCGTCGGCGCGAAAGACCGGCGCGGTGACCTCGGAGAGCGACTGCTGCAGCGAGATCAGCGCGAGCTTCGGGCTCCTGAGGACGCTCGTCTTGTACTGCGGCGCATACGCCGCGGGGTGCGACGTCGTGTCGCGCATCATGAATTCGCCATCGGGCTGCGGCGTGCGCATCGGGCCTCCCTTGCAAGACGGTCGCAGCGATTCTGCGCCTGCCGCCGCGTCAGTGGCGCTCGGCCGGACCCGGCAGCGTGCCGCCGCCCGCGGCTGCGCCCGGCGCGTGCGGGACATGGTGGTGCAGGCGCGCGAAGACGGCCTTGATCTTCTGCACGCCGTCGTCGACGAAGGTGAAGACGACCGGGATCACCAGCAGGCTCAGGAACGTCGACGTGATCAGGCCGCCGATCACGACGATCGCCATCGGCGCGCGAAAGCTCGGGTCGGTGCCGATGCCGAGCGCGATCGGCGTCATGCCGGCGCCCATCGCGATCGTCGTCATGACGATCGGCCGCGCTCGCTTGTGGCAGGCGTCGATGAGCGCCTCGAAGCGCGTCATGCCGCGGTCGCGGCGCGCCATGATCGCGTACTCGACGAGCAGGATCGAGTTCTTGGTCGCGATCCCCATCAGCATGATGAGGCCGATCATCGACGGCATCGAGAGCGCGGTGCGCGTCAGGAAGAGGGCGAGGAAGGCGCCGGGCACCGAGAGCACGAGCGCGACCAGGATGGTCGCCGGCTGCACGAAGTCCTTGAACAGCAGCACCAGGACGATGTAGATGCAGGCCACGCCGGTCAGCATCGCGAGGCCGAACGAGCCGAACAGCTCGGCCATCGCCTCGGCGTCGCCGACCGAGGTCTGGACGACGCCTTGCGGCAGGTTCCTGATGCTCGGCAGCGCGAGCGCCTCCTTCTCGACCTCGCCGAGCGGCTGGCCGTTGAGCTCGATCTCGAAGTTGATGTTGCGCAGGCGGTCGTAGCGGTTGATCCGCGCCGGGCCGCTGTCGATCGCGAGCGTCGCGACGTTGCCGAGCATCACCGGGCCGCGCGCGCCCGGCACCGCCAGGCGCGAGAGCAGGTCGAGGTCGGTGCGTGCGTCGGCCTTGAGCTTGACGACGATCGGCACCTGGCGCTGGCTCAGGTTCAGCTTGGGCAGCGCCTGGTCGTAGTCGCCGGCGGTCGCGATGCGCAGGGTGTCGGCGATCGCGGCGGAGGTGACGCCCAGGTCAGCGGCGCGGGCGAAGTCGGGGCGCACGATCAGC
>DATJIM010000191.1:0-11886 GCA_035493195.1 Caldimonas sp. | reverse complement strand
ATCGTCGAGGAGATCTCGATCCCGATGCACGTCGACGGCCTCGCGATCTGGACGCCGATCGCGCTCGAGGGCCTGCAGGCGCAGATGATGCGCGGCAACGGCATGGGCTTCAACTGGGAGGGCCTGTACACGACGAGCCTGCTCGACGCCCACGCCAACTGGCGCGCGCGAGCCAACCAGCTCTCGCGCACGCTGAAGATCTCGATGATGGCCGGCGAATACTTCATCCGCCAGTACCGCGGCCACTACTACGCCAAGGCGCAGAACCTCGGTCGGCTGCTGCGCAAGACCTACAACGAGGCGCTGACGCGCCACGACCTGCTGCTGACGCCGACGACGCCGATGAAGGCGACCCCGATCCCACCGCAGGACGCACCGCTCGCGCTCTACTGCCAGCGCGGCTTCGAGATGCTGCCGAACACGGCGCCCTTCGACGTCAGCGGCCACCCGGCGATGAACGTGCCGTGCGGGATGTCGGCGGGGCTGCCGGTCGGCATGCAGCTGATCGGCGCGCACTACAACGAATCGACGATCTACCGCGCCGCGCACGCGTTCGAGCAGCTCGGCGACTGGCGCAACTTCTAGCCGCCGACCGACGCGACCGAGGGCAGCGCCGTGACGGCCAACCCGTTTCGCTCCGACTGGCTCGACGGCGGCAGCAGCGACGAGCTGAAGCCGAAGGGAACGCTCTCGTACGTCTCGGGAACGACCGACGAGCCGCTGCGCTTCATCACCATCTCGCAGCAACTCGCCAAGACGGTCGGCCGGCACGGCGCGCGCGACGCCGCGATCTTCGATGCCGAAGGGCTGCGCCTGTCGTGGTACGACCTGCAGCGGCGCACCGACGAGATGGCGGCGGGCCTGCTCGCGCTCGGCTTGCGCCGCGGCAACCGCGTCGGCATCTGGGCGCCGAACCGGCACGAGTGGCTGATCACGCAGTTCGCGACCGCGCGCGTCGGCCTCGTCCTCGTCAACATCAACCCGGCGTACCGCACGAGCGAGCTCGAATACGCGCTGCAGAAGGTCGGCTGCCGCGCGCTCGTCCTCGCGCGCCGCTACAAGACGAGCGACTACCTCGGCATGCTCGGCGAGATCGCTCCCGAGATCCACCTGAAGGGCACGAGCGAGGTGCTCGACAGCGTGCGCCTTCCCGACCTGAAGCACGTCGTCGTCCTCGGCGACGAGCCGACGCCGCCGCGCTGCCTGACGTACCGGCAGCTGCTCGCGCTCTCGGGCCCCGCGCAACGCGCTCGGCTCGACGCGCTCTCGGCAGCGCTCGACCCCGACGATGCGATCAACATCCAGTTCACGAGCGGAACGACCGGCGCGCCGAAGGGAGCGACGCTGTCGCACTTCAACATCGTCAACAACGCGCGCTACTGCGCCAAGGCGATGGCGCTCGGCCCCGACGACAAGCTGTGCATCCCGGTGCCGCTCTACCACTGCTTCGGCATGGTGCTCGGCGTGCTGTGCTGCGCCGCCTCGGGAGCGACGATGGTCTTCCCCGGTGAAGGGTTCGATGCCGGCGACACGTTGCGCTCGGTCGCGAAGCACCGCTGCACCGCGCTGCACGGCGTGCCGACGATGTTCGGCGCGATGCTCGAGCACCCCGAGTTCGAGCGCTTCGACCTCGCGAGCCTGCGCACCGGGATCATGGCCGGCGCGCCGTGTCCGATCGAGACGATGAAGAAGGTGATCGCGCGGATGCACATGCGCCAGGTGACGAT
Organism: Caldimonas sp.; assembly: GCA_035493195.1. GTDB lineage: Bacteria > Pseudomonadota > Gammaproteobacteria > Burkholderiales > Burkholderiaceae_C > Schlegelella_A. The sequence continues at coordinate 10,159 of DATJIM010000191.1, read as the reverse complement.
CGCCTACGGCATGACCGAGACGTCGCCGATCTCGTTCCAGTCGGGCCTCGACGACCCCCTCGAGCGCCGCGTCTCGACGGTCGGCCGCGTCCAGCCGCACCTCGAGGTCAAGATCGTCGACGGCGACGGCCGCATCGTCCCCGTCGGCACCGCGGGCGAGCTGTGCACGCGTGGCTACTCGGTGATGCGCGGCTACTGGAAGGACGACGAGCGCACGCGCGAGTCGATCGACGCCGCCGGCTGGATGCACAGCGGCGACCTCGCGACGATCGACGCCGACGGCTACGCGAACATCGTCGGCCGCGTCAAGGACATGCTGATCCGCGGCGGCGAGAACGTCTACCCGCGCGAGATCGAGGAGTACCTGCTGCGCCATCCCGGCATCCAGGACGCGCAGGTGTTCGGCGTCCCCGATGCGAAATACGGCGAGGAGGTGTGCGCCTGGGTCGTCGCGCGCCGCGGCCACGCGCTCGACGAGAACGCGGTCCGCGACTTCTGCAAGGGGCAGATCGCGCACTACAAGGTGCCGCGCTACGTGCGCATCGTCGAGCAGTTTCCGCTGACTGCGACCGGGAAGGCGCAGAAGTTCGAGATGAGGAAGGCGATGATCGCGGAGCTCGGCGTAAGCGACGAGCGAACGGCTTGAGTGGTAGGAGAGTGCGGATGCTCCCGCAAATGGACCGCAGAGCATTCTCGGCAGGGGTCGCGGGCTGTCTCCTTGGTGCGCCGTTCACTGCCGATGCGCAGCCGTCGACAAGACTGCCACGGATCGCTTATCTCGCTCCTTCGCTCAGCCCCGAGGCGTCGCGTCTCATCGCAGCCTTCCGGCAAGGCTTGCATGAGTTCGGGTACGTCGAGGGCCAGAACGTCGTGCTCGAACTCCGATCGGCGGACGGCAAACCCGATCGCTTTCCCGCCCTGGCCGCCGAGCTCGTCGCCCTCCACCCGGAAGTCATCGTCGCAGGTGCTACGCCCACAGTCCTGGCTCTCAAGCAAGCGACGGCGACGATCCCCATCGTATTTCCGGTCCACACCGACCCGATCGGCGCCGGACTTGTCGCAAGCCTCGCAAGGCCGGGCGGCAACGTCACCGGGCTAAGCTACTTCTCTGAAGACCTGACCGGGAAACGGCTGCAGCTTCTCAAGGAAGTCGTCCCGAGGTTGTCCCGGATCGCCGTACTCTGGATGTCGCCGAACGCAGCTGCTCTCGTTCAGCTGAAGGCAGCCGAGACGGCGGCACGCGCGTTGGGACTCTCCATTCAGATCTTGGAGGTTCGGGGTGCGGATGCTCTCGAGGGTGCATTCCAGAGGGCAGCCTCATCGGAGGCCCTTCTGGTCATCGACGATCCTTTTTCTTTCCTCCTGCGCAAGCGCATCGTCGAGTTCGCAAACATGACCCGGCTGCCTGCCATGTACGGGCCGAGGGAGTTCGCGGTCGACGGTGGCTTGATCGCCTACGGGGCCAACCTGGAGGACATGTTTCGACGTGCGGCCACGTACGTCGCCAAGATCCTCGAGGGTGCGAAACCCGCCGACCTGCCCGTCGAGCAGCCCACCAAATTCGACTTCGTGATCAACCTCGGAACTGCCAAGGCGCTCGGCCTCGCCATTCCGCAATCGCTCGTCACGCGGGCCGATGAGGTGATCCGGTAGGCCTCGACGATCATCTCGTCGGCGCGCAGCCGGAGCATGTCTGCGTTCCGAACGTCGCTTTGCGCCGCTGCTCCGCACCTAGGTCGAGAGGCCAGCATCGCCTTCCAGCACGCGCTGGAAGAGCTTCGGCGGCTCGCCGGCCTTCCACAATCCGGCCGTGTGCGCGACGCGATAGCGCAGCGGCCCGCCGTCCGGCCTATCGCTCCGGGCGATGGGGCGCGGGATGCAGACGAACTCGGTACGCATGTCGTCGCCACTGACCCGAACCGTGCAATAGCCGTGGCCGCCCAGATCGACGAACTCGAGGTGTGGGGCGAGCTGGGGGTTCGACAAGGAACGCGCACGCTTCACGTCGAAGCTATTCGCATATTCGAGGCATGAGCGAACGCCGTGCCTCAACAGCATGTTGAACGTCCAGTCCGGCTTGGCTGCGCCGGGGCGGTCGGCGAGGAACAGCGGTCGCAGCGGATGGTTCTTCGGGAAACTGTGCTCGTAGGCCTCCATGGTGCCTGCGCTCGAGAGCGAGGCACCGACGAAGCTCAACCCGACGGGGTCGAACTTGCCTGGCGGCAGCTCCGACGTCGCATACCCGGACCAGAAACTGTGGCGGTCGCCCGAGACGATCGCGAAGCCGGTGATCTTCGCGTCGCGGACCAGGTCGTAGATTTCGGCGCGCTCTGCGTAGGCGCTGCCGTAATCGCCCGTGCCGAGCGAGGCATACGTGCCAGCGGGCCAGGGTTCCCTGGTCAGGCCGGGCGGAAGATTTTGCGGGTCGGCGCGCCAATCGGGTGTGCCTTGCGAATTGGCCCAGATCTTCCACGTCGCCTTCGAGCTGCGAAGCTGTTCCTTGAACCACGCCTTCTGCTCGGCGCCAAGAATGGTTTGAGGGGGTGCATTGCGCTGCGGATTGGCAGCACGCGCATCGTTGAACGTGATCTCCGCCGGTGGGTTGCCGCCGCCGAAAGCGCGGCCGCCGTCGAGAATCCGAGCCGCGTCCTCGGGGAACATCCCCGGGAACTCCGGACCGAATTTCGCGATCGCGGGGTCGCCGAACGGGTCGGCGCTGCGATAGCTGTGCTGGTCGGTGACGATGAGGTCGAGGTGTGCGCCGTAGCGCAGCGCGCGGTAGCCGATCAGGCTGTCGATCGCAGCGCGATTGTTCGGCTCATCGCCGAGTCCGTTCTCGTCCCACTTTTCGATCGCAACATCCTGCACCGCAGGCGGATCGAACTGGTCGAGCGATGGTCCGCCGAACTTCCTGCAACGCGACGGCAGGTATTCCCACCATGCTTGGTTGGCGGCCACCTTGATGCTCGCTCCCGGGAGCGGGGGCCCTCCTGCCTGCTGGATGCTCTGCCAGCCCTGCCAAGAGAATTCGTGGTTGTCCCACATCGCCACGAATGGCCAGCGGGCTCTCGCATCCTGCAGGTCCGGATCGGCGAGATAGCCGCGGTAGATTGCGCGATAGCCGTCGACGGTGAGCGGGTAGTGGAGCTTGCCGCTGTTGCCGCCGTCGGCGATGCGCGCGACTTCGTAGATCGTGCGGTCGTAACGCGTCTTCACTTCGTCGGGATATTCGACGACCTCGTAGATGAAGTCGCCGAGGTGGAGCACGAAGCCGAGCTGGTGCTCCGCTTGCGCGCGTTCATCTTCGAAGATCATCCGCCGATAGGCGTTGAGCTTGCCCTCGTTGACGTCCTGGCAGCTGACGAAGGCGAAGTTCACCGCTCGCGGGTCGTTCGGTTCGGGCGCGGTGATGGTGCGGCCGATGCGGCTGCCGTTCCCTTGCGCGTCGGTGAAGCGGTACCAATAGACGCGCGACGGCTTCAGACCGCCGACCAGGATCCTCGTTGTCCAGTCCGATGCAGGCGACACCGGCGACGATCCTTGCGACACCACCCGGCGGAACGCGACGTCTTCGGCGACCTCCAGCGTCAGCAGGCGGCGGTCGCCGTCGTCGAACGGACGGCGGGTCCAAAGGATGACGCTGCTGGAGTCGGGGTCGCCGGACGCGACGCCTTCGGGATACAGATTGCGCTGCTCGCGCCATCTCGAGCGCGATGCTCGGGCCGGCCCAGACCACATCCAGGCCGCGCCGATGGCGGCTGCGGCTCCAATGAACTCGCGGCGACTGAACGTCATCTCTTCCTTCCCCTGGGAGATCGACGCGGCCGAGGTTCGGAACGGCGACTCGACTCCGACATTCGTTCGCCCTTGATGCGCGAATCTTCGCCTTGCGGTACTCTAGAGCTCCCTTGGCAGCCACGAAAGGAGGTGATATGTCTTCAATCTCTTGGTCCGAGAGTGACCTCCCTACGTGATGTAGCCAGGTCTCGACCAGACCCGCGGGCGCTCCCACTCATCGTGGGCAGCGCCCGCGTCATTTTGAACGTCCTTCCCGGCCGTGGATCTTCTCGCGGCGAGCCAGCATCGCCACCAGCGACTTGATGCGCTTGGATCGTGTCTCGGGCCTGGTCGCAGTCTGAACTCGCCACAGCACAGCGTAGCGGTTCGCGCGGTCGAGTCCGGCGAAGAAGGCGGCGGCTTCGGGCTCGGCGTCGAGCGCTGCCTGCAAGTCAGTCGGGACGACAGCAGTTCGCGCTCCTTCGTAAGCCGCGTGCCAACGCCCGTCGGATCTGGCCCGCTCGATCTCTGCCATCCCACTCGGCTGCATCCGACCGGCCTGGATCAACGCCTCGGCCTTGGCGCGGTTGGCCTTCGACCACAGACTGCGCACGCGCCTGGGCGTGAATCGTTGCAGCCAGTGATGTGCGTCGATCGCCTTCTTCTGGCCGTCGATCCACCCGTAGCAAAGCGCTACCTCCACTGCCGCCGGGTAGGTGATCGTCGGCTTGTCTGCGCCGGGCTTCGCAATCAAGAGCCAGACGCCGTCGGACGATGCGTGGTTCTTTCGCAACCAGCTCTCGAAGGCGCGCTCCGTCGCAAAACGACGTGCATCCGGCTGCGACGTCATCGCGTTGGGCATCGCTGGAGTCTAGATGCCCATGTTCTCGTCGGGCCCGGCGCCATCCCGACTCGGCAGCAGGTCGGTAAGGAGCAGACGCAAGTCGTCCACGCCGAACGGTTTGGTGAGCACCTCGTCCATCCCGCACCTGCGCAAGCACGCAGTCGACGACTTCGGTGGTTTCTGTTGTCCCGATGATCCGCGTCCGCCGATCAGACCTGCGGGCTTCGATCCCGCGCCACCGTCGCGTCACCTCGAGTCCATCGAGCAAGCAGACATCGAGTTCTTCGTGGCCGACCGGTCACCTTGAACGAAGGCTGGTCGCACGGCATCGCCGCGGTGCGGCTTCCCGAGCAGGTGCGGCTCACGTTGGCCCGCCTGCTCGCCTCGAATCAGCGGCGAGCCTGTCACTGGCGCTCGCGAATGCGACGACGTCCAGATACTCAAGGCCACGGGGCTGGCATGCGACCTGGTGCTCGCGTCGCCGCAGCGAGCCCTCGAGCGGGAAATCGCCGCCGGTTCGCTGCGCGCGGTGACGATCGCCGACCTGCCGCCGCTGTTCTCGCTGCCGGCATCGTTACCCTGCGCGGCCGGACGCCATCGCCGATGGCGCAGCACGTCATCTCCTCGCTGCCGTCTGGGTCGACACGGGCCGCGCGCTCCCCACGACCGCGCCGACGTGTGGCCGCGCGCCGATAGACGCGCTCCCTGAGCAGATCCACGAGATAAAGCGCGAGACGAGAGCAATTCGCGCCATCTGGGGCCGGGACGCAGCGCCGCCGTGTCCGCGCGGCAGCCGCGCGCCTCGCCGGTGGGCATCACGGCTGTTGTGCGGCTTGCGACGCACACCGCTCAACCTTTTGGGAGCACGCTGGCGTGCTTTCCGCTCCGAATGCGCTTTTCAAGATGAGGAGCCTCGCGGCCCCTCGCCTTGCAACGACTCTGGAGATCAACTTGACCACATCGACCTCGCGCGCGCTCGGCGGCACGCTGATGGCAGCGCTTCTGACCACGGCCCCCGCCGCGATGGCGGTCACGCCGCAAAGTTCCTATCTGCTCACCGAGCCCGCGGTGCAGCTGGAGGGGGTCGCGATGTACGGGGGTCAGAACGTATCGGCCTACTCGGTGGGTGCGCCCTCGTCTCTCAGCACGGACGGCTCCGTCAGCGAAAGCCTGTTCAACGGTCTGGGGGTGGTGCAGTCCAACGCCCAAGGCTCGGCAACGACGACCTCCGCCGCAGACGGCATGGTCGACTTCAGGACGAGCTTCCAGATCGCGGTGCTGCGCCCCGAGGTGCAGGCCTATCTGCCGGTGGGCTACAGCTTCAACAGCTTTTGGCAATATCGGTTCACGCCGGAGACGAACGCCCGGCTGACGGTCGATTACGACGTGGACGCCGGCGTCCTGCTCGGTCCCGGTTTCGGCGGATGGGACATCCTTCTGATCAGGGGAACGTCGATCGGCACGCCGTCCTTCGTGAACGGCGCAGGAAGTTTCGCGGCCGATCTGATTGCCGGGCAGGCCTACACGCTCGAATTCTTCAGTCCCGGCTTCACGACGTTCGACCAGGCGGTGCTGGCGGCTGGCACGGAGACCGCCGACTTCCACTGGAACATCGCCGAAGCCGTCGCTTCGCCGGCTCCCGAACCCGCGACATGGATGCTGACCGCGGTGGGCTTGCTCGCCTTCCGGTCACGAAAGAAGCGATCCGTGATCCCCGGCGTTCGATCGGAAGGTTGCGAACGACACTGAGGTGACGCGCGGACGGTCGATCGCAACGACTGAACATCTCCTGTCAGTCTGACGCGATCATTCGAACGTCACGTCCAGCAGCCGTTCAGCGCCTCGCCGCCCCCCGCTGGACCGGCGCTTCACGCGGTGGGTCGACATCGCGCGGCAACGTCACGTCGATGCCGCGCTCGTCGACGTAGCGCACGGCCTTCTGCCCGACCTGGCGCTCGTCCGGCATGTAGATGACGCGCAGCGCCGCCGTCGCATCGTCGTAGAAGCCGACCGCGGGTGAATGGAGGATGACCGGCTGCACCGCCTCGACGCGAGCGCCTTCCATGCGCGGCGCGATGTTGGTCGCTGCCCGGAGCTCGCGCAGGCGAAGCGCTCGCTCGACGACTTCGGGCGCGACATCGGGCCACGCCAGCTCCATGAAGATCGGCCGGCCGGCGCGATCGACGTGCAGCAGCAGGCGAGACGAGATCACCTCGATGCCGCGCACCTGCCGCGTGACGAGCAGCGTGCGCTGGCTCGCCTGCGCAGGCAGCACGCGTACGGTCTTGCGGTCCGGCGACGTCTCGCCGAGCTGAGTGAACTGCTGGAGGACGCGCTCTTCGGCGATCTCCTTCTCGTCGGCGCCGGCAGCGACGAGCAGCCTTCTGCCGATCCGCTTCAGCTCGTCGTCGGAGCCGGCGAACGCGTCGGCATCGCTCGGCGGAAACGCCTTGCGGTCGTGAAGGATGTAGATGCGGCTGCCCTTGCGTGTGGTGAGCGTCGTCGTGCCGTCGCTGAGCGCGGTCACGCCGCGGTCGGTCGCGCCGACCGGCTGCGCCTGCCAGACGATGCCGAAAGCGGCTGCGGTGGCGGTCAGGCGGGCTGCCTGCTCATCGTCGACGCGACTGGGCCGCGTCGCGCAGCCGGCAAGGACGGCGCCGGCAGCGACCAGAACGAGAACGATGCGCAACGTCTTGCTCATGGCAATCTCCTTTGCTCGCGCCTCAGCCGCTGCAGATCCAGCGCCACGCAAACCAATTCCCGGAGGCCGGCCCGAACGGCGACTTGACGCGCTCGTTGTCACGCCGGTTCGAGGCAGTGTCGGCAGTGGTGTCGTTGGCGATCGCGACTGCGCAGACCTGCGACTGCACGTCGATCAGGCCCGCGTTCATCCACGCCCACGTCGCCGGCAGCTCCGGAAAGAGCGGGATCTGGAACGGACCGGCGTTGACCGTGTAGCCGACGGTATAGGCGGAGAACGTGCCGCCGCGCGTCTGGCTGTTCAGCGTGTCGTGCGTGCTGTTGCCCGAGTGGCCGACTGCGACGTGCAGCCCCTCGAACGGCGGGAACCAGTTGTTGCCGAGGCTGACGAGGTCCATCGGGCAGCTCGCGTCGATGAACGCGAACTTCAGCCGGCCCGGCGAATTGCCCCAGCGCGACGACGCGCCGATGTCGGTGGAGTTGGGCTGGCCATTGCTGCTGCAGACGAAGATGAAGTCGGAGTCGGTCGCCTTCGGCGCCGCCTGGCAGATGCCGTGGCCGTTGTAGAAGTAGACGTCGGGCAGATCGCTGCCGCCCTGCGGCTCGTTGTCGGCGCTCGCGCCGTCACGGAAGTCGGAGCCCCAGACGTCGTTGTTCTCCCAGCGCGAGACGTTCGGCAGACCGGCGAGCGCATACCAGCCACGAAACGACGCTGCCGACCCGACGCTGAACGGCAGGTTCGGGCCGAAGCACGGGTTGGCCGGATAGTTCGATACCGCACCGGTCGAGTACCGCGTCTGGGCAACGCCGGAGGTGGCGACGCAGAGGGCGAGAACGACGCCCGCGCACATGAGGAGCTTTCGCATGGAGGACTCCTTGGCCTGATGCGGAGCCATTCTGTTGCGAGCGTCGCCAGACGCCATCCACAGCAGTGGGGAATCATGCGGCGACGCCGGTGCGCACGTATCGGTCGCGCTCGCCGCGTCACGTCCCAGCCGTGCAACGACCGTGCCGCACTGACGACGCCGCCAGGAGTGATCGCCTCCGCGCGCGCCGTTGCGCGACCCCTGCCGCCGTGCCACAGTCGGCGGAATGGTGACCTTCGCGGAGTGGCTGGCTGGTATCGGCTTGCAGCAGTACGAGCCGTTGTTCACGGCGCATGACCTCGATCTGGTCGTTGCTCCCGACATCACCGACGCCGATCTCGTCGCACTCGGGCTTTCTCTCGGCCATCGACGTCGCTTCCTCGCAGCAGCAGCGGCGCTCAAACCCAAAGGCGTCGAAGCAGGCGCAGTGCCTGTCCCGCCTGCGCCCGCGAGCGGTGCGCCGATGGAACGGCGGCCGGTCACCGTCGTGTTTCTCGATCTCGTCGGCTCGACGGCATTGGCGAGCCGACTCGATCCCGAGGACATGAAGGCGCTGCTCGAGCGCTACCGCGAAGCCGCAGGTGCAGTCGTGCGACGCCATGAGGGGCACGTCGCGCAATATCTCGGCGACGGCTTGCTGTGCTACTTCGGCTATCCGCAGGCACAGGAGGACGCTGCCGAGCGCGCCGTGCGCGCTGCCCTCGAGGCGGTGCGCGCGGTCGCGCGGCTGCAGGCGCCCGACGGCGTGCCCTTGGCCAGCCGCGCCGGAATCGCGTCGGGCATTGTCGCCGCGCCCGCACGCGCCGCTGCCGAGCAGACCGTCGTCGGCGATGTGCCGAATCTGGCCGCGCGGCTCCAGACGCTGGCTGCGCCGGGCGAGGTCGTGGTCGGCGCGGTCACGCGCGCGTTGACCGGCACGTTCTTCGACTTCGAGCCGCTGGGCAGCGTCGAGCTGAAGGGCTACGCGGTGCCGCAGGAGGCGTGGCGCGTGCGGGCCGAACGAACGGTCGTCAGCCGGTTCGCGGCCGCGCGCAGCGCGGCGACGCCGCTGGTCGGCCGCGAGCGCGAGATCGCCTACCTGATCGACGCCTGGGCGCGCGCGCAAGCCGGGAGCGGCCACGTCGTGTTGGTCGGCGGCGAGCCCGGGATCGGCAAGTCGCGGCTGCTCGAGGCGATGGCCGAGCGCGTGCGGGTCGACGGCGCCAGGGTGCTTCGCTGCCAGTGCTCGCCGTACCACCGCAACAGCGCGCTCCATCCCTTCGCTCAGCTCGTTGCGAATGCCGCCGGGCTGCGCGCCGGCGACGCGGCGGTGTCGCGCCTCGCAGCCGCACGTGCGTGGCTGGCGTCGCTCGGCCGCACCGACAAGGTGGCGCGGGCATTGATCGCCGATCTCCTCGAGCTCGAGGGAGAAGAGGCGCTCACGGCCGTCGAGATGACGGCCGCCCAACGCAAGAGCGAGACGCTGGCGCTTCTGCAGGCGTTCGTGTTCGCCGCGGCCGATCGACCGACGCTGTTGCTGGTCGAGGACGCGCACTGGATCGACCCCACCAGCAGCCTGCTGCTCGAGCAACTGCTCGGCAGCGTCGGCGAGCGGCCGCTGCTGGCGCTGGTGTCCCACCGACCGGAGGGGCTGCCCGGCTGGCATCGCCACGCGAACGCCTCGGCGCTCGCCTGCAACCCGCTCGGCCAGCAGACCTGCGCGAGCCTGGTGCGCGCGCTGATGGCGGCGCAGGCGCTGGACGAGGCCGAAGTCGCGCAGATCGTGCAGCGCGGCGACGGCGTGCCCTTGTTCCTCGAGGAGCTCACGAAGGCGGTGCTGGCGCTCGGTCGCGAGGGCGCTCGCGCGGTGCCCGCGACGCTGCGCGATTCGCTGATGGCTCGGCTCGATCGCATGGGCGGCGAGGCTCGCGGCGTCCTGCAGGTCGCAGCGATCATCGGACGCGAGTTCGATGCCGCCACGCTGGGTGCGCTG
>DATJIM010000190.1:0-24314 GCA_035493195.1 Caldimonas sp. | reverse complement strand
CCGCCGATGAGATCGGTAAGCGCCGGCCCCGCACCCTTGTACGGGACGTGGAGCATGTTGCAGCCGGTCATCGACTTGAAGAGCTCGCCCGAGAGGTGCACCGACGTGCCGCTTCCCGACGACGCCATGTTGATCTTGCCCGGGTTCTGCTTGCAGTAGGCGATGAACTCGGCGACGGTCTTCACCGGCAGCTTGGGCGTCACCTCCATCACGTTCGGCGTTCGCACGATCCCGGCGACGGGAGCGATGTCGCGGATGAAGTTGAATGTCAGGTTCTTGTAGAGCGTCGCGTTGATGCCGTTGGCCGGATTGACGAGCAGCATCGTGTAGCCGTCGGGGGCCGAGTTGACGACGTACTGGACGCCGATGTTGTTGCCGCCGCCGGGCTTGTTCTCGATCACGAAAGACTGCCCCATCTTCTCGGTCAGCCACTGCGCGACGATGCGCGCGAGCGTGTCGGTCGTTCCTGCCGGCGGATACGGCACCACCCACGTCACCGGCCGGGTCGGGTAGTCGGCGGCGCGCGCCGGCACGGCGATCGCGGCCAGCGAGCACGCGGCGAGGACGAGAAGGCGAAGTCTCTGGATCACGTTGTCTCCTTACGGTCGTCGTGGGTCGGCGGCACGGAGCACGGCCGGCGAATCGACGATAACGCACCTGCCCGCGCGACGGCATCGAGACCATCGGCGATGACGGAGGGTTCAGGCGCGTGCCGGTGGAGCGTCGACGATCTGCTCGAGCGCCTCGAAGCAGAGCGGGTCGATGGCGGTGCCGATCGACGCGCGCATGATCGCGAGCGTCTGCGGGATCGGCACTGCGGCGCGGTACGGCCGGTCGGCCGAGATGGCGTCGAAGACGTCGGCGGTCGTGATGATGCGCGTCTCGAGCGCGATCGCGTCGCCGGCGAGGCCGCGCGGGTAGCCGGCGCCGTCGAGCCGTTCGTGGTGCGCGCCGGCGACACGAGCGAGCTCGGTGAACGCGCCGATGCGGCCGAGGATCGCCTCGGTGTGCGCCGCATGCTGGCGCATGCACGCCCACTCGTCGTCGTCGAGCGGCCCGGGCTTGTCGAGGATCGCGTTGCTGACGCCGAGCTTGCCGACGTCGTGCAGCAGCGCGCCGCGCTTGAGCCAGCGGCGGCGCGCGACCGCGATGCCGAGCCGCTCGGCGAGCGTGTCGGCGATCCGTGCGACGCGCTCGCTGTGGCCGCTCGTGTACGGGCTCTTGCTGTCGACGACCTCGCCGAACGCGGCCGCGATGTCGTCGAGGTAGTCGTCGTCGACGACGACCTCGCCGGCGCCGGGCTCCATCGCGAACACGGCGCGCTCGACGTCGGCCGAGGCAAGCGTCCGCCAGAAGGCGTCGTCGCTGCCGACGTGCTCGATCGCGCGCACGAGCGCGGGGTCGAACCAGCTGCCCGCGCGCTTGCGCGCTTCGCGCAGCGCCGCGTCGCGGCCGCCGAGGGTGTGGAAGACGTCGACCACCTGCGCCAGCAGCGCGATCCGCGCACTGAGCGGAATCGCTTGGCCGGCGAGGCCTTCCGGGCGGCCGCTGCCGTTCCAGTGCTCGTCGAGGCTCGCGATGCCGGCGGCGACGGCGTCGCCGAAGCGCAGCCGCCGCGCGATCGCGGCGCCGCGAGTGCAGCGCGTCTGGATCAGGTCGTCGGTGATCTTCTTGCCGTTGCGCAGGATGTTGGCGACCGCGCGCAGCCGTGCCGCGAGCCCGGCGCGGAGCCCGGTGTGCGCGAAGACGAAGCCGAGCACCTCGGGCAGGCCGTCGCCGACCGTCTTGTAGCCGCGCTTGAACGCGAGGTCGTCGGTGAGGTAGAGCTCGCAGATGCGCGCCGCGTTGCTGCTGCAGCCGAGGTCCTTGAGCAGCAGCGTGTAGTAGAGGTCGCGCAGCTCGGCGGCGCCGAGGCCGATCGCGGCGCCGACGTGGCTGCCGATCCAGCACGCGCGAACGCAGTGGCCCTTGGGCTGGCCTTCGGTGAGATCGAGCGCGTGGCTGAGCGAGCCGATCAGCTCCGACAACCGCATCCCCACGCCTTGTCGCGGGACAGGCGCCGCGACCGCAGCGAAGGTTGCGAGGCGATCCATCGCGGATGGCGGCCGCGTGCGCGCGGCCGTCGTCACATCGTCGTGTCGCGGACGGGGATGTCGAGGCCGGCCGGGACCGTTCCCGCCCAGCTGCGCTCCATCAGCTCCCACTCGGCGAAGTCGCTGTCCGAGACCTCGGGCACCTTCGGAACCTCCCAGTCGCCCTCGGCGGCCTCGCGTGCGGCGCGCGCCTCGCCGGCGGCCTTGTGCTCGCGCAGCTCGGCGACGATCGTCGTCAGCAGCGGCGACGGCTCCGAGCACTCGAGGATCTCGGCCTCGGTGAGAGCGCGGTCGATGACCTTGAGCGGCAGCTTCTCGACGCGTTCCCAGCCACCGTTGCGCAACTCGTCGTGGAGGATGAAGAGATGGCGCACCGGCTGCGTCGCCGGATCGTGGATCAGGAGGCGCGCGCCGATCTCGGCGCACTGCTGCATCACGAGCGACATCGCCGCCGGCTCGGCATCGTCGCGCTTCTCGCTCGCTGGACGCTGTGCCTGGTGCTTGCGCCCATGCTCGAGGCGGATCTGGCGGCCGAGGACCTCGCGCACCCAGTCGAGCGAGCGGCGCTTGGGCGGCCGCGCGCCGGCGTCGCCACGCGACTCGATCGACTTCGATGGTTTGGCGGACATGGCCTGCTCGTGCGGCTTTTCGACCTACGTCGTTTCGGCGCCCTTGGCGGCGCGCTTGAGCCCGCGCGTCCCTGGCGAGCGCACCCGCGGGCGCCGACCGTGCGAATCTTGGCGTTCCGGGCGCCGCTTCGGGCGCGGTCAGCGCTCGCCGCGCGGCGCGATCGCGGGCTCGACGCGCAGCTTCGACAGCACCACGCGCACCCCGGCCGCCGCAGCGACGAGGCCGACCGACCAGAGCAGCACCGGAACCAGGTCGGCGACACCGAGGCTCGGCCACGGCATCCGGCCCAGCGCGTCCCAGCGATCGACCATCCAGTGCCAGGCGACGTGGCCGATGAGGAGCGCGAGGATGATCGAGCCGACCCGTCCCGTCAGCACGTGGCGGAGGACGAGCATGAGGAGCGGCAGCATCACCGCGAGCGCGAGCAGCTGCCCGATCTCGATGCCGATGTTGAATGCGAAGAGGGCCGTGATGAGGTGCGCGCCGGCGAACTGCAGCTGTTCCTGCAGCCCTTGCGAGAACGCGAAGCCGTGCACCAGACCGAAACCGATCGCGAGCAGCGCACGACGCGTGACGCTGACGCCAAGGACGTTCTCGATCGCCATATAGACGATCGAGATCGCGATCATCATCTCGACGAAGGGGCCGAACCACGCGCCCTGCGGCGCGAGGCCGAACGCCGAGCCGATCAGCGTGAACGAGTGCGCGACGGTGAAGCCGGTGATGATCGCCAGCAGCGGCTTGACGCGGCGCAGCGGCGCGACCAGGCAGAGCAGGAACAGCAGGTGGTCGAGCCCGGTCGCGATGTGCATGATGCCGAGGCCGACGAAGCCGCGTGCCGCGCCGAGCAGGCTCGGGTTGAGCTCGACCGTTCCCGTGCCGCTCTTGACGAGCACCGCGCGGTCCTCGCCGTGCGCGCCGAGGAACCGGATCGCGAGCTTGGTGCCGATCTCCTTGCCGGCCGACGTCGAGAGCGCGAAGACGGCGTCCGGGGATTCGATCGGATAGACGATGTGCGCGTCGACGTAGCCCTGGTCGACGACGATGTGGGTATCGGGCTCGAGCGGCGCGGCGACGTGCGCCGCCGCGTGCTCGTAGGTGTCGAACGAGCGGTCCGACGGCAGCGCGAGGCGCCCGCTCGCGGCGCTCGCCTGCAGCGGCTTGCCGTCCGCGGTGACGACCATGCCGTACTGCAACGCGGCGAGCGCGCGCTGCATGGCCTCGCCCGAGTGCTCGGTGTCGACCTCGATGTTGCGCACCGGGAAGCGGACCGCCTTGAACAGGTAGAGCGGTGCGCGGATGACGAGGTGCGCCTCCTTCCCTTCGACCTTGAAGAAGGCGCTGACCAGCGCTTCGAGCGTGAACTCGTGCGCCCACGCGGCGCCCGCGGCGACGAGCGCCGCCGCGAGCGCGAACGCGCGCGTCAGTTGCAGCGGCCTTGCAGACCGCGGCACGGGACGAACTTCTGGATCCGGCGGCCGTTGATCGTCTCGCCGGTGTAGAGGTTGCCCTTCGAGTCACGCGCGACCGTGTGCAGGAACGTGAACTGTCCTGCCTGCCGGCCCGGCTGCCCGAACTTGTCGAGGATCGTGCCGACGACGCGGTCCATCTGCAGCATCTGCTCGTTGCCGCCGTCGGCCTCGTACATGATCGACTGACCGGGGTCGGTCGAGAAGTCGAGGTCCCACGCCGAGCCGGCGGTGTTGAGCGGTGCCTCGCCGTGCGGACCCGGCGTCGCGCCGGTGCCTGGAATGACCGGAATGACCTTCACGAGCTGGCCGAGCTTCGTGAACACCTGGATGCGGTCGTCCTGGCGGTCGCAGACGTAGACCATGAAGTCATTGCCGATCACGACACAGTGCGGGTGCCCGCCGTCGCCGGCACCGAACTTGTCGGGGAAGTCCAGGACGACGTTGTTCACCGTGCCCGCGACCCCGCCCCATTGGCGCAGGTAGTTGCCCTGCGCGTCGAAGACCACGACGCGGTGGTTGCCGTAGCCGTCGGCGATGTAGATGCTGCCGCGCTGACCGGTCACCGGATCCGGGTTGGGATCGATGTACATGTCGGCCGGCTGGTTGAGCAGCGTGTGGCTCTGGTTCGCGTTCGGGTTGGCGCCCGAGTTGCCGCACGTGTTCGCCGGCGGGTTGTCGCACACGCCGCGGGTGCCGATCTGCAGCAGCAGCACCCCGGCCTTGGTGTACTTCTGGACGATGCCGTCGCCGTTGCCGGCGATCCAGATGTTGTCCTGGTAGTCGATGAAGCAGCCGTGGATGCCGTTCGGCAGCACGTTGCGGTCGCCCCAGCCAGCGATCGTGTTGCCGGCCGGATCGAAGCCCATCACCGGCGGCGCCGCGACGCCCTTGACGTCCTCGGGCGAGATCAGGTTGCCGCGGGTGACGATGTAGACGTTGTCCTGCGAGTCGACGCAGGTGCCTGCGACCTCGCCGGGAATCCACGTCCGCGGCCGACCGGTCACCGGATCTGGCGTCGACGGGAACGGCTTGGGCCAATTGCCGTCGACTTGGTACTTGGTCACCCTCGGTCCGCCCCTCTGGGCCTCGCTCTGGTCGGACCAGAGCAGCAGGCCGGCGGTCGCCGCCGTCACCGCGGCCGCGGCAACGACGGAAGCAAGTCGTAGCGTTCGCATGAGATCGTCTCCTTCGTTCGTCTCTTTGTCTTCTTTCGCTGCGACGACCCGGAGCCGTCGCACGAGAGCGCCACGGCGACCGCGGAGAACGGAACGGCGCGCCACGCCGCTCCTCCCGTGCCCACCGTGCGAACGATCCTAGGAGTGCGCGCGTCGCATGTAAACGCGCCAGGCGAGTAGTGCGCCTCAGGATTGCGAGCATGCCGTTGGGCACGCCTCGTGCCAAGCGGCGACCTCGGCGCGCAACGCGCCTTCGTCCTTGTCGCGATAGCGCGGCGAGAAGTGGAACGGCACCACTTTCTTCGCGCGCACGCGGCGCGCAATCTCGCCTGCCTGCCGCGCCGTGAGGTGGTTCTTGCGCAGCGCCTGGTCGCGGTCGCGGTCGAGAAAGACCGCCTCGATATGCAGCACGTCGACGCCGTCGAGCAGGCGCGCGAGCCGCTCGACGTTGTCGGGTGTGAAGCGCAGGTCGGTGACGTAGCCGATCCGACGTCCGGGGATCGTGTCGAGGACGAGCGGGCGCAGCTCGCCGACGCTGCGCCGCTCGGCGTGCTCGCCGCTGCGGTCGCGCCACGCGAGCTCGATCGCCGTCTCGTCGGGCGCGCCGGCGAGCACCGCCTGCTTCAGCGTGCGCAGCCAGGCACCGGTCGCGAGTCCCATCGCCGCGATGCGGTCGACGGCGACGCGCACCTGCGCCTTCTCGTCGATCGCGAACGCGAGCACCGCCATCTCGTGATCGACGATGCACGCGCTGACCCGAAAGAGCGGCTCGTCGAGGAGCACAGCGACGTCGCCTGGCGACGCGGCAGCGCCTTCCGTCGCGCCGTCGCTGCGCGCGAACCGCTGCGCGCTCTCGAACGTCGCCTGCGTCCTCGTGCCGTCGTCGCCGATCGCGTGCGCCTCGATCGTCATCGGCACCTCGTAGCGGTGGACGACGTTCCAGGTGTACGCGCGCAGCTTGTGCTCGACCTGCTCGACGAAGCCCGGGCCGCCCCAGAGCACGAGCTTTCGCATGCGGCCGAGGCCGAGCGCGAGCAGATGGTCGAAGCCGGCGAAGTGGTCCATGTGCGTGTGGCTGACGAAGGCGTGCGAGACGCGCAGCAGCACGCGCGGCGCGAGCCGGTCGATCTCGCCGAGATCGACCAGCAGCGCGCGCTTCTCGTCGCGGACATCGACGACGAGCCCGGGCTCGAAGGCCCCGGGATCGACCAGACGGACATCGAGCGTCGTGCGCACGTTGCACACTATGGCCGCAAAGGAGTGACAGCGATGGCAAAGGTGAGAGTGGCCGCGTTCAGCGTTTCGCTCGACGGCTACGGTGCCGGCCGCGAGCAGAGCCTCGCGGCGCCGCTCGGCATCGGCGGCGAGCAGTTGCACGCCTGGGCGTGGCCGACGCGGACGTTCCAGGCGATGTTCGGCAACGGCGGCGGCACGACCGGAGTCGACGAGGAATTCGCCGGCGCGAGCTTCGCCGGCGTCGGCGCCTGGATCCTCGGCCGCAACATGTTCGGCCCGGTGCGCGGGCCGTGGCCCGACGGCGAATGGAAAGGCTGGTGGGGCGACGAGCCGCCGTACCACGTCCCGGTCTTCGTCCTCACCCACCACGCGCGTGCACCGCTCGCGATGGCGGGCGGGACGACGTTCCACTTCGTCACCGACGGGATCGAGTCCGCGCTCGAACGCGCGCGAGACGCCGCGCGCGGCGCCGACGTGCGGATCGGCGGCGGCGTCGCGACCGTTCGCCAGTACCTGCTTGCCGGCCTCGTCGACGAACTCCATCTCGCGATGGCGCCGGCGCTGCTCGGCGGCGGCGAAGCGCTGTTTGCCGGAATCGACCTGCCGGCGCTCGGCTTTTCGGTGGTGCGCCACGCCGCGACCGAGAACGCGCTGCACGTCGTTCTCGCAAAGGCAGCGCGCGGGTCGACGTGAAGCGCATCGGCGCCGCGCTCGCGGCCACGCTGAGCATGGTCCTCGCTTCGTGCGCCGCACCGCCGCTGGAGAACGGCTGGGAAGCGCGTCTGCACGGCGACGCGGTCGTGCTGCTCGGCGAAGTGCACGACAACCACGCGTTGCTGCGACTTCGGCTCGAGGTGCTCGAGCGCGCGTTCGCCGCCGGCTGGCGGCCGACGATCGTGATGGAGCAGTTCGACCGCGAGCGTCAGGCCGACATCGAGCGCGCGCGCCGCGAGCGCCCCGACGACGCGCAGCACGTCATCGACGTCGCGGCGCCGCAGCGCAGCGGCTGGAACTGGGACGACTACCGCCCGTACATCGCGCTCGCGCTCGCCCACCGCGTGCCGCTCGTCGCCGGCAACGTCTCGGCGGCGGACACCGCGCGCATCGTCCGCGGCGGCTACGACGCCGTCTTCGATCGCGGCACGATCGCCGCGCTCGGCCTCGACCGCACGATCGATCCGGCGTGGCAGGCGGATCAGGAGCGCGAGATCGACGCCGGCCACTGCCACGCGTTGCCGAGCGACGTCTGGCCGCGGATGGCGCGCGCGCAGTACGCGCGCGACGCGTTCATGGCGCACGTGCTGGGCGAGCACGCGTCGGCCGGCGCGGTGCTCCTCGCCGGCAACGGCCACGCGCGCCGCGACCTCGGCGTGCCACGCTGGCTCGCGCTCGACGCGGCACGCGTGCTGTCGGTCGGCTTCCTCGAGACCGACAGCACGATGCCGGCGGGCGCGTTCGACGCGATCGTCCGCGCACCGCCGGCGGCGCGCGACGATCCGTGCGCCCGCTTCGCGCCGCCGCGCCCGTCAGCGTCCGGAGCGGCCCTGGCAGTGCGGGATCGGCAGCGGCCTGCCGTTTCCGGTCGGCGCCGGCACGCCGGCCGCCAGCCCGGCCGCGAGCAGCCGCGTCTGCTGGTCGTCGGTGTCTTCGCAGAGCATGAGCCGATCCTTGACCAGGTCGTCGATCGCCTTGTTCACCGCCGCGCGGTACATCCCGAACGACGGATAGCGCTCTCCGACCGACGGCCGCGGATCGCCGGTCGCAGCGCGGTCGGCAGCGGTCTTCGCGAACGGGATGTACTGGCCTGACGATTCGCAGCCGTCGTTGGCCTGCGGACCCGAGCGCAGCGCCCAGCCGGTGTAGGTCGCGAGCGGCACCGTGACATCGGGCAGCCGCACGCCGGCGATGTCGTTGCCGTCGCTGTCGGTCTTCGGCACGAAGCTCGGATAGATCGGACCGTTGAGCGGGTTGTCCTCGTACGGCGGCGTGATCACCGGCGGATTGATCGTCGCGATCCCGGTCGCGTAGAAGTTCGGGCCGTAGTCGAACAGATAGCGCGTCGTCTTCAGCCCGGTGTAGGTCACTCCGGGAATGTTCGGGAAACCCACCGCCGACTGCGGCAACGGATTGGCGAAGGTCCCGTCGTCCAGGCGCGGCACGCGGCTCGCCGGCGGCGCGACCCCGTTGCTCCAGTCGTCGAGCGCGACGAAGAGCGCGCGCTGGATCGGCGCCGAGTTGAGCGGGTTCTGGAGCTGCTGGCAGTTGCCCTTGCTCGCCGCGTTGCCGACGCCGTGCTGGTGGCTCGAGATGAAGTAGTTGCGCGCGAACGGCGACTCGGGCAGGTCGGACTTGCCGTCCGGGGTCGTGTGCAGCAGCGACGCAGTCTTGACCCAGTACTCGTTGGCCGAATAGATCTCGACCGCGAGCGGGCACGTGTTGTTCATCTCGCACTTGGCGTAGCGGCTGTCGACCTTGCCGGTGATCGGGTCGGTCGCGAGCACGTTGGCGAACGGGAACCGGTTCTCGATGAACAGGTGGTCCTGGCGGTTGCGCTCGGTGCGGCCGGGCTGCGAGAAGCGGTAGTTGAGGTTGATGCCCGAGCCGGCGGCGATCCACTGCATCATGCCGTCGAAGACCTTCTTGTTGTCTTCGGCCTGGTTGAAGCCGAGCTTGGTGAAGTCGTTGAGGAAGCGTCCCGGCTGCGACACGACCTCGGTGTAGATGCGCTCGATGTCGCGCGCGAGCGGATTCTTGTTGCCGAAGTCGTCCATGCGCGCCGAGCGCAACCACGAGTTCCAGTCGCGGACGGCGGCGAAGCCGAGGCCGTTGACGGTCGGATTCTTCGCCGTGTACGAGAACTCGTAGATGTCGTTGTTCACGAAGTTGCCGCTCGCCAGCTTGATCGCCGTTCCGTTCGCGTCGGTGTAGTCCCAGCCGCTGTCGGGGATCTGCACCGGCACGTCGTCGAGATGGACGCGGTGGGTGAGCTTCGCCTTCGTCTTGTCGAGCGATGCCGCCGGATAGTTGAGCGTGTACGTCGCGGCGCCGGTGACGATGTACTCGAACGCCGGCCCGGTGATCGTGCTGCCGTCCTTGTTGACCGCGACCGGCAGCGTGATCGTCGTGTTGAAGTTCGGCGGCCCGCTGTTCGCCGTCCCGGCGGACTTGTCCCAGCCGCTCCAGACCATCGTGTAGCCGCGCGGCATGAGGAACGCGTTGGCGAGCACCGTCGGGTCGGTGATCGAGCCCGGGTCGTTGCCGCCGGGGACGCGACCGAAGGTGTTCCAGGTCTTGCCGCCGCGATTCGGCGGCTCGTACATCACCTTGTGCGCGCCTCGGCGCAGGTCGATCGGCTTCAGGATGTAGAAGTCGAATGCGTACTCGACCATGCCACGGCTGTTGCGCGGCGCGAGCTCGATGTCGACGATCGATGCGTTCTTCGGGTCGAGCGGGTCGACCTCGCCGTACGCCTTGCCAGCGAGCTTCTCGTACTGCCCGACTCCCGTCCACGAGTAGCCGCCGAAGGTCGGCGATTCCGTCGTCGTGATGTCGATCTTGGTGATGCGTGCCTCTGCGGTGCCGAGGCAGCCAAGCGCGCCGGCGACGGCGAGCGCGAGCGGCGCGACGCGAAAGCGCGCGCTGGCGTCGGCATGGAGCGAACGCTGTTTGCGACCGGGTGCGAAAGTCATGGTGTCTCCTCTCTCTTTCTCTCTGTTGTTCGGCCGTGAGCGCGCGGCCGGGTGGAAAAAACGGATGCGTCTAGCTGTCGCGCCTCGTCAATGCGGCGAGGTCCCACTCGCCGGTCGCTTCGTCGTGGCGCAGCACGTACAGCTGCTCGTCGTCGGCGTCGATGCGAAACCAGCGCCGGCGCGGCGCGAACCAGCGATCGACGATGGCGCGCACGCCGACGCGGCGCGAGCCGAACCAGACGACGAGCGGCTCGGCGTCGCCGCCGAAGCCGGGACTGCACTCGACGCGAAGCGTCATGTCGTCGCCAGCGTCAGCTCGGTGGGTACGAGAGCTTCGGGTACCAGTCGGTGCCGCGGCCGGCGGGCGTCAGGTCGAGCAAGTTCCAGAGCGGCGTCGGGTCGGGAGCGCCGCGCGGGTCCTGACCCGGATCGCTGGTGTCGCCGAGCTCGTCGCCCCAGAAGTGCAGCACCTTGCCGTCCTGCTTCACCCAGACGTCGAGCGCTCCCCACTCGCTGCCGTCGGGCGCGAGGCCGCGGTAGTCGCGCGCGAAGTCGTCGCCGACCGTCGCGTAGAACTTGAGGTTGCGCCAGCCGCGCTCGCGCGCGAACGCGAGCTGCCGCTCGACCGGCGAGCGGCCGACGACCGCGAACGCGACGCGCTGCGTCAGGTCGACGCTCGGGGTGTCGAGCGCGCCGACGAAGGCCGTGCACATCGGGCAGGGCCGCTCGCGCTGGGGGCCGTACATCCAGAAGTACGTGATCAGCGTGTCGTGCTTGCCGAACAGGTCGGCGAGGCCGATGGTCTTGCCGGCCTCGTCGCGAAAGCGGTAGTCGCGCGCTTCGCCGCCGGGCGGCAGCGCGCGCCGCTGCGCCGCGACGCGCTCGATGTGGCGGCGCAGCTCGATCTCCTCGGCGAGCAGCGCGGCGCGCGCGCGCCGGTACTCGGCGCTGTCGTTCGGGTACGGCTTGCTCGCTGCAGCGGCAAGCTCCGCTGCGGGCTTGAGCTCGCTCATCGGCGCTCCCTTCCACGGCTCGGAAGCGCGGGTTCTAGCACCGCGTCGCTGACGCGAACGGCAAAGTCCACGCCGCCGCAATGGCGCATCGGCGATGCCGGCGCACGAGTCGCGGGGTTGCGCTAGCGACGCAGCCGCGCACTCTCGCGCGCGAGGTAGAACCACTCCTGCCCGGTCTCCGCAGTCGGGTTGGGAAAGACGATCCTGCCGGCGAACGGCGCGACGACAGGCGTGCCGTCGGCGCGCGTGCCGATGCGCTCGCCGGCGGCGACCGGATCGAAGCTCGACCACGGCTTCGCGAACGCGTCGCCGGCCGCCGTCTTGTCGACGACCTCGACGAGGCTGAGCGACTCCATCGCGCTCGCCGGCGCCGGGTCGGCAGCGCCGCTGATGCCGAGATGCGCGAGCGTGTTGACGATCGCGCGGTGCGCGACCTCGGGCGCTTCGGGGTCGTCGTGGCGTCCGCATTCGAGCGTCACCGCGCAGCCGCCGACCGAGCGCATGTACTCGGTCGTGCCGATGCCGTACGCCGGATCGACGTCGAGCTTGGCCTCGGGCATCGACGCCGCGAGCGCGCGCCGCCGCTCGCTGCCGGCGGCGTAGGTCGTGAGCCACCCGTCGACAGCGCGGTCGACGCCGAGGCGAAGCGCGAGCGCCTCCTCGCGCGCGGACTGGGCGAACGGCTCGATTGCGCTGTCGTTGTCGAGCGGACCGATGAAGACGAATGGCACCCCCGGCGACTTGAACGAGTGCAGGTCGAGCAGCACGTCGTGCGCGGCGAGCAGCGGGCAGAGCCAGTTGGCGACGTGGTCCTCGTGTTCGCGCGGCGTCGGCGTCGGCTGCAGCTTTCGGTTGAGGTTACGGTCGCCGGTGCGGCGCTTGTTCTCGTAGGCGAGCGCGTTCGTGACCGGCACCAGCGTCAGCCGGCCCGCCGCGACTGCGATCTCGCCGCGGTCGAGCTCGCCGACCAGGCGCTCGATCGCGCGCGTTCCGCAGGTCTCGTCGCCGTGCACCGCGCCGAGGACGATGAGGCGCGGGCCCGGGCTCGCGCTGCTGTAGGTGATCGACTTGAACGGTCGCATGGCCGCGACTCTAGCGGGGTGCGGGTATGGCGATTGCACGCTGCAGGCCTCACCACTGGAATTCCGCCATGAGCGAAGACGCGACCTCCCGCAGCGACGCCGACCGCGCCGGCGACGTCCGCGGCCCGGCCACGCACGACGAAGCGGGCAGCGGCCCGACCGCCGACGCCGCCAACGCCCGCATCGACGACGGCCGCTGGGCCGAGCGCGGCGTCGTGCCGCGCACCGACAACAGGACGGTGTGGGTGCTGGTCGCCGACGAGGCGCTCGCCCGCATCCTGCGCTGGCCCGACGACGGCGACGTGCTCGAGGACGTCGAGGCGATCGCCGATCCTGCGGCGCACGTCAAGGAGGGCGAATTCGATCGCGATTCGGCGGGGCGACGCGCGGCCGGCGGGCGGGCGACGGCGAGCATCACCGCGTCGGCGGGCGAGGAGGAGCGGCATCTCGAGGCGCAGTCGTTCGCGCGCCGCGTCGCCGCTCACCTCGCCGACGCGCTGCGGCAGAAGCGATTCGACGAACTGCGCATCGTCGCTGCGCCGCGCTTTCTCGGCCATCTGCGAAAGGAGCTCGCCGCCAACGTCCGCGCCACCGTGAGCGACGAACTGAGCAAGGACCTCATCCACGAGGGCAACGCGACGCTGAGCAGGCGGCTGTTCGGCCGCGGCGGCGGCAACGGCGACAACGCGCGCCGCTGATCTCCCGCGCATCGCCGCCTGCGACGTATCCTCGCCCGCATGCTGCGTCAGCTCGCGACCACGATCGCCGTCGAGACGCGCGGCCGCGGCCTGGTCGAGATCACGCGCACGGTCGAGTCGAGGCTGGCGTCGAGCGGCATCGCGACCGGACTCCTCACCCTCTTCATCCGCCACACGTCGGCGAGCCTCGTCATCCAGGAGAACGCCGCCGCCGACGTGCGCGGCGACCTCGACCGCTTCATGGCGCGGCTCGTGCCGGACGGCGACGCGATCTTTCGCCACCGCGACGAAGGCGACGACGACATGCCGGCGCACGTCCGCGCGGCGCTGACGGCGACGCAGCTCGCGATTCCGGTCGCAGAAGGCCGGCTCGTCCTCGGCACCTGGCAGGGCGTCCACGTCTGGGAGCACCGCACGCGGCCGCACCGCCGCGAGATCGCGCTCCATCTGCTCGGCGAGTGAGCGGCGGCGCGCCGGCGCTACGGACAGTGGACGACCGCGCCGACGACGCTGCACGCGCCGTGCGGTCCGAAGAGCGTCGGTCCGAGGCGCTGCAGCCGCGTCCCCTCGCTCGTCCAGCAACCGCCGGTGTCGCACGTCGTGATTGCGACCGGCGGCTGCACCGGAGGAACGCGCGCCGGCAGCGTCGTTGGCCCCGTCGGTGATGGCGCAGGCGGCGACACGCGCGCGCCGGCGACCGGCGGCACCGCGACCGGAGGCTCGGCGAGGCGACCCGCACGCGGCGGATCCTCGCGCGCCGCGAGGCACCGGCGAGCGACGTCGCGCCGCGCAGCCGCGAGTCGCGGATCGACCGCCGGCACGGCACGCGCGCCCGCTCCGCTCGCGCCCGCACGCGCGACGCTCCGCACGCCTTGCCCGAGCGGCGCCGACGCGCTCTCTTCGACCGTCTGCAGCGCCGCCAGCGCGCGCTCGCATTCGGGAGCGTGCAGCGGATCGCCGCTCGCGGCCGCCGCGACGGCACGCTCGCCGACGACGAGCGCGATGACGAGAACGTGAACGAGGCGGCGCAACCGATGGTCCACGGCAACGCTCGTGCGCGTCAGTCGGCGTCGCCGCGCTCTTTCGCGGCGTTCGCGTCCGCCTTGCCGGCGTCGAACTCGACGCGGCGGCGCGCGATCTCCTCGGGCGAAAGACGATCGACGTTGCAGTAGTCGAGCTTCCAGTCGGCGTTGCCGCTCCAGCGCAGCGGCGACTGCACCGTCGTGCGCGGCGCCGGCGCCGCTTCGAGCAGCGCGAGCGCGAGCTCGAGCGTCGCTTCGTGCGACGCGCGGTCGTTGGGCCGGCCGGCGGCGTTGCCGAGCGGGAAGTCGGAGAAGACGAAGCGCGGCACCCCGACGTGCTCGACGATGTCCTTGGCACAGCCGAGGACGACGCTCGCGATCCCGCTCGCCTCGAGCCGGCGCGCGATCAGCGCCATCGTCTGGTGGCAGACCGGGCAGTTGGCGACGAGGATCGCGGCGTCCGCGTGGTCGGCCTTGCAGCGCGCCGCGACCTCGGCGGCGTCGACGTCGATCGTCGTGCGCTGGCTGCGCCGCGTCGGCGCGCCGTGGAAGCGCGGCGCGACCGCGCCGATCCGCCCCTTCGCCGCGGCGCGGCGCAGCGCCGGCAGCGGGAACCACGTGTTGACGTCCTCGGCGGTCGTGTGCTGGCGGTCGATCGCGACGTGCGCGATGCGGAGGTCGTGATCGCGGCGCGTGTCGCCCGAGTAGACGCTGAAGAACTTGGCGCTCGCGTTGTACGGCGCGCCCGGACCCTGGTCGCCCTTGTCGGGCTGGAACGGCGCCGCGGTCGTGACGAGCGCGACGCGGCAAGCTGCCAGCGGCCGGGCGAGACGAACGAACGGCACTTCGACGTGGTGCGCCCAGACGTACGGCGCGCCGTAGCCGAGCGCCTGGTAATACGTGCGGATGCGCTCGAGGTACGGGATCGCGACGTCGTGCACGCCGACCGCCGTCGCTCGATCGTCGTTGCCGTCCACCGCGTCGCTCCTCAGGCATGCGCCGACGTCGCGCCGGCCCAGCGTCGGATCGTGCCGGCGAGCTGCGCCGCTGCGACCGGCTTGGTCATGTAGTCGTCCATGCCGGCCTGCAGGCAGCGCTCGCGATCGCCGGCAAGCGCGTCGGCGGTGAGCGCGACGATCGGCGTCTTCGCGCTTTGCCCGGCGGTCTCGCTGCGGATGCGCTGCGTCGCCTCGAAACCGTCGATGCCGGGCATATGGCAGTCCATCAGGATGAGGTCGTAGCGCATCGACGCCGCGGCGCGCAACGCCGCGTCGCCGTCGCCGACGACGTCGACGATGCAGCCCATCTTCTTCAGCATCGTCGCGACCACGAGCTGGCTCACCGGGTCGTCCTCGGCGACGAGGATGCGCGCCGACGGAACGTCGCCGGCGCCGCCGCGTTCCGGCTCGGACGATGGCGGCGCGACGGTGCGCAGCGGCACCTCGAACCAGAACGTCGAGCCTTCGTCGACGCGGCTGTCGACGCCGACCTCGCCGTCCATCAGGTCGGCGATCTCCTTGACGATCGCCAGACCGAGGCCGCTGCCGCCGTGCCTGCGCGTGCTCGATGCGTCGACCTGCGTGAAGGCGTCGAACACCGAGTCGAACTGGTCGGCGGCGATGCCGATCCCGGTGTCGCGGACCTCGAAGCGGACGCGCACCGCGCCGTCGGCGACTTCGCGATTGCGCACCTCGAGCGCGATCCGGCCGCGTTCGGTGAACTTGACGGCGTTGTGGAGCAGGTTGACGAGCACCTGGCGCAGCCGCACCGGATCGCCCTCGACGCGCTCGGGCAGATCGGGCGAGAGCACGCAGCCGAAGTCGATCGGCTTGTCGCGCGCCGTCGTCGCCATCAGGTCGACGGCGTCGTTGACGAGCGCACGCAGCTCGAACGTGGTCGGATTGAGCGACAGCTTGCTCGCCTGCATCCGCGACAGGTCGAGGACGTCGTCGATCAATGTCAGGAGCGCGGTCGCCGACAGATGCGCGGTCTCGACGAGCCGTCGCTGGCTCGGCATCAGTGGCGTGTCGAGCAGCAGCTCGGTGGTGCCTAGGACGCCGTTCATCGGCGTTCGGATCTCGTGGCTGATCGTCGCCAGGAACTGCGCCTTCGCGACGTTGGCCTCCTCGGCGCGCCGGCTCGCCTCGGCGAGCTGGTCGGCCTGGCGCTCGAGCGCGCCGGTCTTCTGCTCGAGGCTCGTCACCAGCGTGCGCGCGGTGTGCATCGCGCGCCGCACGCGCGCGCGCAGCCGCTCGGAGACGAGGCCGGTGAACGCGAGGTACGTGCCGAGCAGGTACATCGTCGCCGCGATCGTCAGCCGGTCGGGCCATGCCGCCTCGGCGGGCCGCCAGCGCCAGACGCCGATCGAGTAGAGCAGGTACGCGGCGACGACGACGTGGTTGAAGTAGATCGCGCGGCGAAAGCCGTCGCCGACCTGGTCGGCGACGCGCACGAGCAGGAGGCACGCGAAGAAGAGGTGCGCCTGCTCGAAGTGGCGCAGGTTGACGAGCCAGACGACGATGTCGACGTGGAGGAAGACGAGGCCGAGGTCGAGCCGTGCGTTCGGCGAATACCAGGCGCGCAGCGCGAGCCAGCTGAAGACGGCGTAGGCGACGTTGATCGCGAGCAGCGTCGCGAGCCACGCGTTCGCGATCGGTATGCCCATGCGAATGTCCTGCATCGCCGCGATGACGCACAGGATCGCGAAGCCGATCGCGCGCACCGCCGGGATCTGCACCGTGTTCAGCCGCCACGCGGTCGCCGCGCGCTGGCGGGTGACCGCGGCGCTGTCGAGCGTGAATCCCGCGTCGCCGTCGAGCGCGGGCGCTGCTGCGGGTGCTTTCACTCTGCTTCCTGGGTCGTGTTCGACGCCGGCGCGGGCTCAGCGCTGCCGGCGGATGGCCTTGGGCGGGCGTGGGCAGAGGAGCAAGGTGCTCGCATCCATGTCGTCGTCTCCTCCGGGCCTCTTGCCGATCGCGGTGATTGTGGAACCGTTCGTTTTCGCATCACGGCACCAAGGTTTGTTGCTCGTCGTCGGCGAGGACGCGCCTCGCGACGCGCTCGAGCGTCAGCGCCTGCACCAGGATGCTGAAGATGACGACGGCGTACGTTGTCGTCACGATCGTTGCGCGGCCGCTGATCTGCGCCGGCAGCGAGAGTGCGAGCGCGATCGAGATGCCGCCGCGCAGTCCGCCCCAGGTCATGATCGTGATCGCCGCCCTGCGGTGCGGCTTCAGACGCGGCACGACCGCGATCGGGATGCCGACGCTCGCGAGCCGCGCGCCGAGGACGATGACGATCGCCGACAACGCCGCCGCTGCCTGCAGCGCCGAGATCGTGAGCGCCATCATGACCAGGCCGATCAGGCCGAACAGCAGCAGGTTGAGAAGGTCGTCGAGAACGTCCCAGAAGTCGAACAGGCGCCGCTGCGTCGTCGCCGACATCGCAACCCGCCGGCCGCGGTTGCCGACGATCAGTCCCGCCACGACGACCGCGATCGGCGCCGACACGTGCAGCGCTTCGGCGAGCGCGTAGCCGCCGGTGGCGAGCGCGAGCGTGATCAGGATCTCGACCGGGTGGCTGTCGACGTGGCGGAGCATGCGAACGCCGAGCCACCCGGCGGCGAAGCCGAACGCGATGCCGCCGACGACCTCGGTGACGAAGAGCAGCGCGGTCGTCGTCGGGTCGACGCCGCCGGGGGCGATCGCGATCTGCAGCAGCGTCAGGAAGACGACGACGCCGGTGCCGTCGTTGAACAGGCTCTCGCCGGCGATGCGCGCCTCGAGGCTCTTCGGCACGTGGAGGCGCTTCAGCACCGCGAGCACGGCGACCGGGTCGGTCGGCGAGACGAGTGCGCCGAACAACAGGCACGCGAGCAGCGGCACGCCGAGCCCGAGCAGCTGCGTCGCCGCCCAGAACGCGACGCCGACGATCGCCGTCGAAAGGACGACGCCGAGCGTCGCGAGCGTCGCGATCAGCCACTTCTCGCGCGCGAGCTCGGCGATCTGGAGGTGCACGCTGCCGGCGAACAGCAGCAGTCCGAGGACGCCGTGCAGCAGCACGCCGGCGAAGTCGAAGTTCGCGGCGGTCTCGACCGCGGCGCCGAGCGCCGGTTCGAACGACGCGGCGACGACCGCGACGAGCGAGACGACGATGCCGATCGCGGTGATGCCGATCGCGTCGGGCAGGTGGACGAAGCGGTGGTTGAGGTAGCCGAACGCCGCGACCAGCGCGACGACGACGGCGAGCACCTGAAAGCCGGTCACCGCACCGTTGCGCCGGCCGCGCCGCGCTCGCCCGGCGCCGCGCTGCGCGAGCTCATTCGTCGAGGTGGATGTTCTTCGCCTTGGCGAGCGCGGTCCAGCGCTGGATGTCGGCGCGGATGAACTGGCCGAACTGCTCGGGAGTCATCGGCAGCGGCTCGACCGCCTCGACCGAGAGCCGCTCGCGCAGCTCGGGATCGCGCAGCACGGCGACCTGGGTCTCGTTGAGCCTGCGCACGATGTCGTCGGCCATTCCCGCCGGCCCGACCGATCCGTACCACTGCATCGCATCGAATCCCTTGAAGCCCGACTCCTCGAGCGTCGGCACGTCCTTCAGTTGCGGGCTGCGGGCGCGGCCGGTGACGGCGAGCGCGCGCACCCGCCCCGAGCGCAGGTGCGGCAGCGCCGCCGCGAGGCCCGGGAACATCGCCTGCGTCTGGCCGCCGATCAGGTCGGTGAACGCCGGCGCGATGCCGCGGTACGGGATGTGCAGCATGTAGGCGCCGATCTCCTGCTTGAAGAGCTCCATCGTCAGGTGCGTCAGCGAGCCCTGGCCAGCAGAGCCATAGGTGAGCGTGCCCGGGTTCTTCTTCGCGTAGTCGATGAATTCGGCGAGCGTCTTCGCCGGCACGCCGGCGTTGACGACGAGCACGTTCGGCGTGCCGCCGATCATGCCGATCGGCGTGAAGTCCTTGATCGCGTCGTAGGGCACGCGCCGCGTCGCCGGCGTCGTGCCGTGCGTCGCGACGTAGCCCTGCATCAGCGTGTAGCCGTCGGGCGCCGCGTGCACGGTCGTCATGCTCGCGATCACACCGCCGCCGCCGCCTTGGTTCTCGACGACGAAGGTCTGCCCGAGCGCCTTGCCCCATCGCTCGGTGACGACGCGCGCGATCATGTCGTTGCCGCCGCCGGCAGCGACCGGAACGATGTAGCGGATCGGCCTGGCCGGATACGACTGCGCGCGTGCCGCGAGCGGCAGCGCGAGCGCGGCCGTGGTCTGCAGGATCAATCGCCGTTGCATGATGACGGTCCTCCGCCGCTCCGGAGGAGGGCGCGCGCCGATTCTGCCGCCGCGCAGCAGGTCGCGCGCTACGGCTTGGCTCGCCGCTTGTGCTCGAGCTCGTGGGCGATCTCGTGGAGCAGCGCCGCGAGCGCGTCGGGACGCGTGAGGTGCGGGTTGTGGCTGGCGTCGATCTCGTCGAGCCGCCAGCCCTTCTCGGTGCGCGCGCGCTCGGCGAACTTGCGGAAGACGTCGCCCGGAGAGAAGCGCGTGCAGTAGATGAACGCGCGCGGCAGCAGGTCGATCGCGCCGGTCAGCGGCAGCACCTGATCGAACGTCGGCGCCGGCTGCATCGCGCGCCGCGGCGTCGCCCAGGCGACGTCGTCGGCGCTGGTGTCGGGCGGCAGTGCCGTCGGCGGCACGCGCCAGCCGTCGCCGACGTTGCGCTGCGCCTCGACCCGCGCGGCGAGCGCCTGCGGACCGACGAGCTCGGCCATCGACTGGCCGTCGCGCGGCACGAACGCATCGAGATAGACGACGCCGGCGACGCGCTCGCCGGCGCGGTCGGCGACGCCGGTGACGACCATGCCGCTGTAGTTGTGGCCGACGAGGATGGTCTGCCGAAGGTCCTCGCACGCGAGCACGCCGAGGATGTCCTCGACGTGCAGCGCGAGGTCGACGTCGGGGCGCGCGAGATGGACGCGCTCGCCGAGGCCGGTGAGCGTCGGCGTCAGGACCTCGTGGCCGCGCGCGCGCAGCAGCGGCCGCAGCTTCTTCCACGCCCAGCCGCCGCTCCACGCACCGTGCACCAGCAGGAATGTCGACATCGCGTTCGTCGTTCAGGTCGCCGGGCCAAGGGAGCCACAGGCGGCGCGCGATGTCAACGCGGCGGAATCGATCCGATCGCCCGAAGCGTGCCGTCTGCCACGCGAGCGACGACGACGATCTCGGCCGGGGCGACGTTTTCGCCGGTCAGGGCGCGGATGTTCTCGCCGTGGCTGACGACGAGCAGGACGCCACGGCCGCGCCACGTGCGCAGGATCGCGAGCCCGCGTGCACGCAGCGTTTCGCGATCGTCGGCGAGGACGTAGGCGTTGGCGAACGCCGGCTCGACCTCGACGGTGCCGACCGCCGCGAGCCGCGCCGTCTCGACGCAGCGGCACCAAGGCGAGCTGACGACGCGGTCGATCGCGATCCGCGCGTCGCGCAGCCGGGCACCGACGGCGCGCGCCTCGGCGCGGCCGCGCTCGCTGAGGTTGCGCTGCGTCGTGCAGTCGTCGAGCCGCCAGCCGGGCGGATCGCCGGCGCCGGGCGCGTCGCCGTGGCGCATCAGCGCGACGACGCCGCCCGCGCGCAGCGCCGCCCATGCGGCCGCCTCGTCGGCGACGGCCGCTGCGCTGCTCCATGCTGCGACCAGCGCAACGACGATCGCGCGCGCGGCGCGGCCGCTTGCGCGCAAGGACGGCGTGTGCAGCGTCATGCGTGCGGCTGCGTGCGCATCGCCACCCAGCGCTCGAGATCGGGGACGACACCGAGCCCCGGCGCATCGCCGAGGCGGATGGTGCCGCGTTCGAGGGTTGCGAGCGGGGGGCAGAGGTCGCTCCGCAGCGGGTTCTCGTTGGCGTCGACCTCGAGCATGCCGCCGACGCTGCCGCGCGCTGCGAGAACGTGGGCCGACGCGAGCAGGCCGACGCCGGCGCCGAGATAGTGCGGGCAGTAGCGCAGGCCGGCGGCGGCGATGCGGTCGACGACGGCGAGCACGCCGGAGACGCCGCCCCACTTGGCGAGGTCGGGCTGGACCACGGCGACGGCGCGCGACGCGATCAGCGCGTCGAACGCCGCATCGCCGATCGCGTTCTCGCCGGCGGCGAGCGCAATGGGCGACAGCGCGGCCAGCCGATGCCACTCGGACCAGGGTCGATCGGCGCGCAGCGGCTCCTCGAGCCACGCCGGCGCATGGACCGCGAGGCGCTCGGCCATGACGGCGGCATCGTCGAGCGACCACGCCTGGTTGGCGTCGACCATGACGTCCGCCTGCGCTCCGGCGGCGGCGCGGACGTCGCCGAGGTTGGCGACATCGCGTGCGCCACCGAAGCCGACCTTGAGCTTGAACGCGGTGTAGCCGTGGCTGCGCAGCGCCTCGACGACGTTGCCAGGCGCGTCGGGGTTGATGCCGCTCGCGTAGACCGGCAGCGCCTGCGCGGCCCGCGCGGCGCGATCGCGCTCGCCCGCGCGCGCGAGCCGGCGCCAGAGCGGCTCGCCGGCGCGACGCGCGGCGAGGTCGTGCAGCGCGATGTCGACGCCGGCGATCGCCTGCGCGATCGGCCCCGGCTCGCCCGACTGGATCGCGAGCACCGCGGTCTTCTCGCTCAGCTCGCGAAACGCGGCTTCGGGCGAAGCGAACGCACGGCCGACGACGAGCGGCGCGAGCGCCGTCTCGATCAGGCGGGCGCGGTGCTCGGCACCGCAGGTCGGAAAGTTGCACCACGCCTCGCCCCAGCCGAACGCGCCGTCGTCATCCTCGACGCGGACGAGCACCGCGGGGCGGTCGTGCATCGTCCCGAACGACGTCCGCACCGGAACGCGCACCGGCCAGCGCAGGACGTGCGCCGCGACCCGCGCGATCGCGGGCGAAGACGAAGGCGCCGGAGTTCCCCGGTTGTCGCGGCTCATCGGCGTGCGCTATAAAGGGATGGTCAATGGTACGTTTCACCCGGTAGTGCCGCAAGCGCGCCACGGCGCCTCCCGCGCCGCGCTCGTCGTCGCGCCGTGGCTCGCGATCGTCGTCGTCTGGTACGCGGTGCGCGCGAGCGGGCTCGTCAACCCGTCGCTGGTTCCGGCTCCGCACGTCGTCCTCGCCAAGGCCGTCGAGCTCGCGCGCGACCGACTTCCGCTCGACGTCTGGATGTCGACGCGGCGCGTCTTCGCGGGCGTCTTCCTCGGCATCCTCGCCGCCGTGCCGGTCGGCTTCGCGATCGGCTGGTACCGCGCGGTGCGCACGTTCGTCGACCCGCTCATCAACTTCTTCCGCGCCCTGCCGCCGATCGCGCTGATCCCGCTCGTCATCGTCTACTTCGGCATCGGCGAGCTCGCCAAGACAGTGATCCTCTTCTACGCGTCGTTCTTCGCCGGCGTCATCGTGATGGTCGAGGGCATCGGCCAGATCAGCCCGATCTACGTCCGCGTCGCGCGCACGCTCGGCGCGACCGACGCCGAGATCTTCGCCAAGGTGATCGTGCCGCTCGCGGTGCCGCACATCCTGACGGCGATCCGCGTCGCGCTCGGCGTCGCCTGGGCGACGCTCGTCGCCTCCGAGCTGATTGCCGCGCAGCAGGGTCTCGGCGCACTGATCCAGAACGCGTCGTCGTTCTTCCAGCTCGACATCGTCTACGTCGGGATCATCTCGATCGGCCTGATCGCGCTGGCGATGGACGTCGCGCTGCGCGCGGCGACGCGTCGCCTCGTCGCCTGGCAGGACCGGATCGCGTAGAGCGCGCGATGGCCGCCGAGACGTTGCCGATGGTGAGCGCGCCCGACGCCGCCGTGCGGCTGCGCTTCGCCGACGTCGGCGTCGACTTCCCGACGCCGGCGGGGCCGATGCGCGCCGTCGACGGCATCGGCTTCGATGTTCGCCAGGGCGAGTTCGTCTCGATCATCGGCCCCTCGGGCTGCGGCAAGACGACGTTGCTCAACATCGTCGGCGGTTTCGTGCAGCCGACCCGCGGCGAGGTGCTGCTCGACGGCGCGACGATCGCGGGGCCCGGCCCCGACCGCGGCTTCATCTTCCAGGAGTACGGCGTCTTTCCGTGGCTCACGGTGCGCGGCAACATCGAGTTCGGGCTGCGCCTGGCCGCCAACGCGCGCCACGTCGCGCGCCGCGCCGACATCGTCGAGCGCTACCTCGCGCTGATGGGGCTTGCCGACTTCGCCGACCATCACCCCAAGCATCTCTCGGGCGGCATGCGCCAGCGGCTCGCGCTCGCCCGCGCGTACGCGGTGCAACCCGAATTCCTGCTGATGGACGAGCCATTCGGCGCGCTCGACGCGCAGACGCGTGCGGCGATGCAGGACCTGCTGCTGCACGTGCTCGCGACCGAGGGCAAGACGGTCCTCCTCGTCACCCATTCGGTCGACGAGGCGATCTACCTCTCGTCGCGGATCGTCGTCGTCACCGCGCGGCCGGCGCGCGTGCGCACGATCATCGACGTGCCGTTCGCGTATCCGCGCAGCGAGTCGGTGCACGAGGACCCGCGCTTCGCAACGCTTCGCGCCGAGATCCGCGCGCTCGTGATGGAAGAGTACGAAGCGCAGGCGCGCCAGGCGGCCGTCGCGCGCATCGAATGACGAACCGCTTCGACCGCAAACCACCCCGCGGGCCGCGCCCGCCCGACCGGAGACCACGATGACCCTTCGCCGCAGAACCCTCCTCCAGGCCACCGCCGCTGCATCGCTCGCCGGCGTCGCTTCGGCCGCGTTCGCGCAGGCGCGCACCAAGCTGCGCGTCGGCTACCTGCACACGCCGGCGGTCGACGGCCAGATCTGGCTCGGCCAGCAGTCGGGCGCGTGGACGAAGCGCGGCGTCGACCTCGAGCTGATCCAGTTCACGACCGGCCTCGAGCTTTTCCAGGCGATGATCGGCGGCAGCCTCGACGTGCTCTCCACCGGCGCGGTCGTCTCCAACTTCCCGGCGCGCGGCCAGGGCCGCGTCTTCCTCCTCAACAACATCGAGTACGCGACGGCGCAGCTCTGGGTCCGCGACGACGCGATCAAGTCGGTCGCCGACCTCAGGGGCAAGCAGATCTCGACGACGACCGGGACGACCGCGCACGTCTTCCTCGATCGCGCGCTGCGGAAGGCTTCGCTCGATCCGACCAAGGACGTGCAGATCGTCAACCAGCGGATGGCCGAGGCGGTGACGTCGTTCGTCTCCGGCGCGGTCCCC
>DATJIM010000189.1:0-4854 GCA_035493195.1 Caldimonas sp. | reverse complement strand
GCGCGGTCGCGCGCGTCTGGCTCGACCGCCCCGAGATCCGCAACGCGCTCAACGCCGCGCTGATCGGCGAGCTCGCGGCGGCGTTCGCGGCGCTCGCCGCCGACGACGGCGTGCGCGCGATCGTCGTCGGCGGCAGCGGCAAGGCGTTCTGCGCCGGCGCCGACCTCGGCGCCATGCGCGCGGCGTCGTCGTTCACATGGGAGGAGAACCACGCCGACGCGTCGCGGCTCGCCGAGATGCTGTGGTCGCTCTACAGCTGCCCGGTGCCGGTGATCGCGCGCATCCATGGCGACTGCTATGCCGGCGGCCTCGGCATCGCGTCGGTCTGCGACATCCGCGTCGTCGCCGACGGCGTCACCTTTTCGCTCAGCGAGGCGAGGCTCGGCCTGCTGCCGGCGACGATCAGCCCGTACGTCGTCCGCGCGATGGGCGAGCAGGCGGCGCGGCGCTGGTTCGTCACCGCCGAGCGCTTCGGCGCCGCCGAAGCGAAGGCGTGCGGCTTCGCGCACGAGGTCTGCGCCGCGGACGAGATCGACGCCGTCGTCGGCAGGATCGTCGACGCGATCGTCGCCAACGCGCCGCTCGCGACGCGCGCGTGCAAGCAGCTCGTCCGCGACGTCGCCGGCCGCGAGATCAGCGCCGAGCTGCGCGCCGACACGGCGCGCCGGATCGCCGACATCCGCGTCGGCGCAGAAGGCCGCGAAGGCATCCAGAGCTTCCTCGACAAGAGGAAACCCGCGTGGCAAGTTCGCTGACATGAATCTCGACCTCACGCAGCTGATCGCGATCGCCGCCGCGCTCGGCTGGGCGAGCGGGCTGCGCCTCTACGCGGTCGTCTTCCTCACCGGGCTCGCCGGCTGGCTCGGCTGGGTCCACCTGCCGGGCGACCTCACCGTCCTGCAGTCGCCGATCGTCCTCGGCGCGAGCGGGCTGATGCTGGTCCTCGAGTTCTTCGTCGACAAGATCCCCGGCCTCGACAGCGTCTGGGACGCGATCCACACCTTCGTCCGCATCCCCGCCGGTGCCGCGCTCGCGGCGGCGGTGTTCGGCGGCGACCAGGCGAGCTGGGTCACCGCCGCGGCGCTCATGGGCGGCACGCTCGCGGCGACGAGCCATGCCGCCAAGCTGACGACACGCGCGTCGGCGAACGCATCGCCCGAGCCGTTCTCGAACATCGCGCTGTCGCTGTTCGGCGACGGCGCGGTGCCGGTCATGCTCTGGCTGTCGTGGGTGCATCCGCTCGTCGCGCTCGTCGTCCTCGCCGCCGTCGTCGTCGTTTCGCTCGTCGTCGTCTGGGTACTCTGGCGCTTCATCGCGCGGCTGCTGCGGCGGATGCGCGGCGGCCAGATCGCGCCGGCGCTCGAGCGTTGAGCCGGCCGAACTCGGGCAAGAGAGGAATCGCCATGCTGCCTTCCCGCGTCACGCTCGTCGACGTCGGCCCTCGCGACGGGCTGCAGAACGAGAAGCAGACGGTCGATGCCGCGGTCAAGATCGAGCTCATCCATCGGCTGCAGGCCGCGGGCTTGCGCGAGATCGAGGTGACGAGCTTCGTCAGCCCAAAGTGGGTGCCGCAGATGGCCGACAACGCGCAGGTGCTGAAGGGCATCGCGAAGAAGCCCGGCGTTCGCACTTCGGTGCTGATCCCGAACACGAAGGGGCTCGACGCCGCGCTCTCGGCGCCGCGCGCGGAATGGCCCGACGAGATCGTCGTCTTCGCGGCCGCAACCGAGGCGTTCAGCCAGAAGAACATCAACTGCTCGATCGCCGACAGCATCGAGCGCTTCCGCCCCGTCGTCGACGCCGCGAAGAAGCACGGCATCAAGGTGCGCGGCGCGATCTCGGTCGCGCTCGGCTGCCCCTACCAAGGCGAGGTCTCGCCCGACGAGGTCGAGCGCGTCGTCCGCCTGATCAAGGAGATCGGCGTCGACCATTGCGGCGTCGCCGACACGATCGGTGTCGGCACGCCCAGGCGCGTCCAGGCGGTGCTCGAGCGCGCGCTCAGGCACTACCCGATCGCCGAGGTGAGCGGCCATTTCCACGACACCTACGGCCAGGCGATCGGCAACGTCTACGCCAGCCTCGAGGTCGGCGTCGCGAGCTTCGACGCCAGCGTCGCCGGGCTCGGCGGCTGCCCGTACGCGAAGGGCGCGACCGGCAACGTCGCGACCGAGGACGTGCTCTTCCTGCTCGACGGCCTCGGCATCGAGACCGGCGTGTCCATCGACGGTGTCGTCGACGCCGCCGCGTTCATCTCGGGCGTGCTCGGCAGGAAGCCGGTCTCGCGCGTCGCCAACGCGCTCCTCGCCAAGCGCGCCGCCGCCGCGCCCGCCGCGTGCGTGTAGCGAGCACGCGCGTGCGCCGCGCGCAGCCCTGACGCCGAACGCGCCGCCGATGGACCGTCGCCGCGCGTGCGCCTCGCTGCTCGCGGTTGCGGCGTTCGGCGCGGTCGCGCAGGCGGTCGGGCGCAAGGCGCGCATCGGCTTCGTTCTCGAGCCGCCGCTCGACGACGCGATCCGTACCGCGCTCGTCGGCGCGTTTCGCCAAGGGTTGCGCGACCTCGGCCAGATCGAAGGCGAGCACTACGTGCTCGAGCTCCGGTCGGCGAACGGCAGGCGCGATGACCTGCCCGACGTCGTCGACGCGATCCTGAAGCTGCAGCCCGACGTCCTCGTCGCCGCGTTTCCCGCGGTCGCGCGCGCCGTCAAGCGCGCCGGGACCAGCGTCGCGGTCGTCGCCGTCGCCGTCGACAACCCCGTCGAGACCGGGCTTGCCGAGACGATGGCGCGTCCCGGCGGCAACTTCACGGGCATCAGCTCGTGGGGCACCGAGCTCGTCGCCAAGCGCCTGCAGCTGCTGCGCGACCTCGTGCCGTCGGTGCGCGTCGTCGGCATCCTCGCCGGCCGCGAAGGCGCGATCCAGTCGCTGCGCGACGCCGGTGTCCACGAGTGGGGGCGCGCGCTGTCGCTGCGGGTTCGCGTCTACGAGGCGCGCGACCTCGGCGAGAGCGAGGCGGCCTGGAAAGCGATGGTGAAGGACCGCGTCGGCGCCGTCGTCGTCCTCGCCGACACCAACACCTACACCAACCGCGCGCGCCTCAACGCGCTCTGCATCGAGAGCCGGCTGCCGTCGATCTGGGGCGGCCGCGACTTCCTGACCGGAGGCGGGCTGGCGTCGTACCAGTCGGACTTCCGCGCGATCTTCAAGCGCGCGGCGACGCTGGTCGACGCGATCCTGAAGGGCACCAAGCCGGGCGAGATCCCGTTCGAGCAGGCGACCAAGCTCGAGCTCGTGATCGATCAGCGCGCCGCCAAGGCGCTCGGCCTCGTGCTGCCGAAGGCGGTGCTCGTCGCCGCCGACGAAGTGATCGTTTGAGCCGCGCCGGCGGCCTATTTCTCGACGAAGGCGCGTTCGATCACGTAGCCGCCGGCCTGGCCGATCCCGGCCGAGATCGTGAACCCGGCGGTGTCGAGGACGGCACGCATGTCCTTCAGCATCGCCGGGCCGCCGCAGATCATCGCGCGGTCGCTCGCCGGATCGATCTGCGGGAAGCCGATGTCGCTGCAGAGCTTGCCGTTGGCGATCAGCTCGGGCAGCCGGCCCTGGTTCCTGAACGGCTCCCGCGTCACCGTCGGGTAGTAGACGAGCTGGTTCTTGACCTGCTGGCCGAGATAGTCGTGGCGAGGCAGGTCGTGCGCGATCAGCTCGGCGTAGGCGAGCTCGTCGACCTTGCGAACGCCGTGGACGAGGACGACCTTCTCGAAGCGCTCGTACGTCGCCGGGTCGCGGATGATGCTCATGAACGGCGCCAGCCCGGTGCCCGTCGCGAACAAATAGAGGAAGCGCCCGGGCAGCAAGTCGGTGAGGACGAGCGTGCCGGTCGGCTTCCGGCCGACGAGGACGTCGTCGCCGACGCGCAGGTGCTGCAGGCGCGACGTCAGCGGCCCGTTCGGCACCTTGATGCTGAAGAACTCGAGGTGCTCTTCGTAATGCGCGCTCGCGATCGAGTACGCGCGCATCAGCGGCTTGCCGTCGACGACGATGCCGACCATCACGAAGTGGCCGCTCTCGAAGCGAAGGCTCGTGCCGCGCGTGCACGTGAACGTGAACAGCGACTCGTTCCAGTGGTGGACCGTCAGGACTTTCTCAACGTCGTACGCCGCCATTGCTTTTCTACTTGCCCCTCGACCGTGGCGCCGGCGGCGCCGACCGCCGCCATCATCACGCGGCGGATCTCGGCGAGCCATGCGTCGCACTCGCTCGGCTGCATCAGGTCGGTGCCGAGAAAGCTCGACAGGGTGAATCGGTTGGAAAGATAGAAGTACCCGAGCGCGGCCAGCGTCAGGTAGACCTTCTTGACATCGAGGCCGCGCCTGAACACTCCCTGGCGCTCGCCCTCGGCCAGTATTGTCCCCAAAATCTCGATCACCGGCCGCGACAGCAGCTTGACCTTCAGCGACTTGGTGATGTGCGCGCCGCGCATCAGGTTCTCGTTGCTGAGCAGCGCGACGAACTCGGGGTGGCCGAGGTAGTAGCGCCAGGTGAACGCGATCAGCTGGTCGAGCGCCTCGAGCGGGCGACTCGGGTCGAGCGCGAGCGCGCTCTCGGCCTCGCCGAGCTCGACGTAGACGCTCTCGAGCACTTCGAGATAGAGCGCTTCCTTGCTCTGGAAGTAGTAGTAGATCATGCGGTCGCTCGACCGCGCCGCGCGCGAGATGCGCTCGATCCGCGCGCCGCTGTAGCCGTGGCGCATGAACTCGTTGCGCGCCGCGCGCAGGATGCGCCGCTGGGTCTGCACCGGGTCGCGGGCGGCGGGCATCGACGGGCTTTGCAACGACAGCCGGGCATGTTAGATTG
>DATJIM010000188.1:0-8263 GCA_035493195.1 Caldimonas sp. | reverse complement strand
GTCGAGAGCGACAAGGCGTCGATGGAGATTCCGTCGTCGCAGGCCGGCGTCGTCAAGGAAATGCGCGTCGCGGTCGGCGACAAGGTGAGCGAAGGGTCGTTGATCCTGCGACTCGAAGGCGCCGATGCTGGCGCGGCCGCGGGCAAGCCCGCCGCGCCGGCGCCCGTTCCCGCACCCCCGCCCGCGCCAGCCGCAGCGAAGCCAACCGCGGCGCCAGCACCCGCGCCGGTGCCGCGATCCGCCGCAGCGACTGCGATCGGAGGCGACGTCACCTGCGACCTGCTCGTCCTCGGCGCCGGACCGGGCGGCTATTCGGCAGCGTTTCGTGCCGCCGATCTCGGCCTCAAGGTGGTTCTCGTCGAGCGCTATCCGACGCTCGGCGGCGTCTGCCTCAACGTCGGCTGCATCCCGTCGAAGGCGCTGCTCCACGTCGCGGCGGTGATCGACGAGGTCGCGCACTTCGGCAACGTCGGCGTGACGTACGGCGCGCCCGCGGTCGACACCGACAAGCTCGTCGCGCACAAGAACAAGGTCGTCGGCCGTCTCACCGGCGGTCTCGCGCAGATGGCGAAGATGCGCAAGGTCACGGTCGTCACCGGCAGCGGCCGCTTCAGCGACGCCAACCACGCCGTCGTCGACCTCGCCGGCGGCGGCACGACCTCGATCGGCTTCACGCGCGCGATCATCGCCGCAGGGTCCGAGGCGGTGAAGCTGCCGTTCATGCCGCAGGACCCGCGCGTCGTCACGTCGACCGGCGCGCTCGAGCTGCCGCAGCGGCCCAAGCGCATGCTGATCGTCGGCGGCGGCATCATCGGCCTCGAGATGGCGACCGTCTACTCGACGCTCGGCGCGCGCCTCGACGTCGTCGAGATGCTCGACGGCCTCATGCTCGGCGCCGACCGCGATCTGGTGAAGGTCTGGCAGAAGCTGAACGCGCCGCGCTTCGACAACGTCCTGCTGAAGACGAAGACCGTGAGCGCCGAGGCGAAGAAGGACGGCATCGTCGTCAGGTTCGAAGGCGAGGGCGCGCTCAAGGAGCAGACCTACGATCTCGTCCTGCAGGCCGTCGGACGGTCGCCGAACGGCAAGCGCATCGGCGCCGAGGCCGCCGGCGTCAACGTCGATCCGCGCGGCTTCGTTCCGGTCGACATCCAGATGCGCACCAACGTGCCCCACATCTTCGCGGTCGGCGACATCGTCGGCCAGCCGATGCTCGAGCACAAGGCGGTGCACGAGGCGCACGTCGCAGCCGAGGTCGCGGCCGGCGAAGCGAAGGGCGACGACAAGCTCGCGAAGACCGCGTTCGATGCGCGCGTGATCCCGAGCGTCGCCTACACCGATCCCGAGATCGCGTGGGTCGGCGTGACCGAAGACGACGCCAAGGCGCGCGGCGTCAAGGTGAGGAAGGGCCTCTTTCCGTGGACGGCGTCCGGGCGCGCGATCGCCAACGGCCGCGACGAGGGCTTCACCAAGCTGCTCTTCGACGAAGACAGCCACGCCATCGTCGGCGGCGGCATCGTCGGCACGCACGCCGGCGACATGATCGGTGAGATCGCGCTCGCGATCGAGATGGGCGCCGACGCGGTCGACATCGGCAAGACGATCCATCCGCACCCGACGCTCGGCGAGTCGATCGGGCTCGCCGCCGAGGCGTTCGAGGGCGTCTGCACCGACCTGCCGCCGGCACGGCGTTGAAGCGTCCGGTGCCGCTGCTCGCGATCGCGGATCGCCTCTCGCGCGAGCTCGCGGCGCTCAGCTTCAGGCTGCCGGTCGCGTACGTCTACAACCCGCTCGAGTACGCGCGCGACGCGTACGCCGCGTACGTCGAGCGCTATGCGGCGACGACCAAGGAGGTGCTCTTCGTCGGCATGAATCCGGGGCCGTTCGGGATGGCGCAGACCGGCGTGCCGTTCGGCGAGGTCGCGAGCGTTCGCGACTGGCTCGGCATCCGCACCGCCGTCGGCGCGCCGGCGCGCGAGCATCCGAAACGTCCCGTCGCAGGCTTCGACTGCCACCGTTCCGAGGTCAGCGGGCAGCGGCTCTGGGGCTGGGCGCGCCGGCGCTTCGGAACGCCCGAGGCGTTCTTCGCGCGCTTCTTCATCGCCAACTACTGTCCGTTGCTGTTCCTCGAGGAGTCGGGTCGCAACCTGCCGCTCGACAAGCTCGCTCGCGACGAGCAGCGCGCGATCGCCGAACACTGCGACGAAGCCCTGCGCGAGACCGTGCGCGCGCTCGCGCCGCGCTGCGTCCTCGGCGTCGGCCGCTTCGCCGAGCAGCGTGCGGCAGTCGCGCTCGAGGGCATGGCTGTCGAGACCGGTTTCATCCCGCATCCGAGCCCGGCAAGCCCTGCGGCGAACCGCGGCTGGGACGAGCAGGCCGAGCGCGCGATCGTCGGCTGCGGGGTCGATCTGCCGGCGCGGACCGACCGCGCCGCTGCACCGGCGTCCTGACGCGGGACGCCGCCGTCAGGAGATGTCGGCGGCGTGGAATCCGAAGCGGCCGGCGCGACGATCGGCGAAGAAGAACTCGAGCGTTCGCTTCGTCGTCCTGAACGCGATCTCGTCCCACGGCACTTCGTCCTCCGCGAACAGCCGAGCCTCGAGCGATTCGGGGCCGGGCATGAAGTCGATGTCGAGCATCCGTGCGCGATAGAACAGGTGGACCTGGCCGACGCGGACGACGTTGAGCATCGAATACAGGCCCTCGAGCTCGACGCGCGCTCCCGCTTCCTCGACGGTTTCTCGCAGCGCGCCTTCCTCGGTCGTCTCGCCGAGCTCCATGAACCCCGCGGGCAAGGTCCAGAGGCCATAGCGCGGCTCGATCGCGCGCCGGCAGAGCAGCACCTTGTCCTGCCACACCGGCAGCGTGCCGACGACGTTGAGCGGGTTCTCGTAGTGGATCGTCGTGCACACCGTGCACGTCGCGCGGTCGCGGTTGTCGTCGGCGGGGACGCGGTATTCGACCGCGGCGCCGCAGGCTCGGCAGTGCTTGATGCTGCGGGGCGCGAACATGGTCGGCAGGCGTTGGACAGCCTGCGAGTGTAGTGTTCGTGCATGGCATCATCGTCGTCGCGGACAGCGAGTGCCGCGAGCGATTCACGACCTTTTCGCGAGAGCCACCATGAGCCACGTCTTCGCGCCGTCCGCTGCCGCGTCCGTCCCGGTTGCAGGAGGCGGCAGCTTTCCCGTCCACCGCATCTACTGCGTCGGCCGCAACTACGTCGAGCACGCGAAGGAGATGGGCTTCACCGGCCGCGAGCCGCCGTTCTTCTTCATGAAGCCGGCCGACGCGGTGCTGCCGATCGCGGAAGGCGAGGTCGGCGAGATGCCGTACCCGAGCCTCACCAAGGACCTGCACCACGAGATCGAGCTCGTCGTCGCGATCGGCACCGGCGGCAAGGCGATCGCCGCCGCCGACGCGATGCGGCACGTCTGGGGCTACGCGGTCGGCCTCGACATGACCCGGCGCGACCTGCAGGGCGAGGCGAAGAAGCTCGGCCGTCCGTGGGACATCGGCAAGGGCTTCGACCATTCGGCGCCGATCGGCCCGATCCGCCGCGCCGCCGACTGCAACGTCGGCGCCGACACGCGGATCACGCTCGAGGTCAACGGCAAGGTGCGCCAGCAGAGCAAGATCGGCAAGCTCATCTGGAACATCGCCGAGACGATCGAGCACCTGTCGTCGGCGTGGGCGCTGGCGCCGGGCGATCTCATCTTCAGCGGCACCCCGGAGGGCGTCGCTGCGGTCGTGCGCGGCGACGTCCTGAAGGGCGAGGTGTCGGGCGTCGGCACGCTGCAGGTGCGGCTGGTCTGATCGGCGCACCGCGATGCGGCTGTACAGCTACTTCCGCTCGTCGGCGTCGTTTCGCGTCCGCATCGCGCTCGCGCTGAAGAAGCTCGACTACGAGTATGTGGCGATCCAGCTCGTCAAGAACGAGCAGCTGCAGCCGGCGTTTCGCGCGATCGCGGCGTCGCAGCTCGTTCCCGCGCTCGTCGTCGACGACCCCGCGCAGGGCGG
Organism: Caldimonas sp.; assembly: GCA_035493195.1. Lineage (GTDB taxonomy): Bacteria > Pseudomonadota > Gammaproteobacteria > Burkholderiales > Burkholderiaceae_C > Schlegelella_A. Next base: position 4,246 of record DATJIM010000188.1, on the reverse strand, counting down.
GGCGACGCTGACGCAGTCGCTCGCGATCATCGAGTACCTCGACGAAGCGTTCCCCGAGCCGCCGCTGCTTCCCGCCGATGCGCTCGGCCGCGCCCGCGTGCGCGCGCTCGCGCTCGACATCGCGTGCGAGATCCATCCGCTCGACAACCTGCGCGTGCTGCGCTACCTGCAGCGCGAGCTGAAGGTGAGCGACGACGACAAGGATCGCTGGTACCGCCACTGGGTCGAGACCGGCCTCGACGTCGTCGAGCGCGGCCTCGCCGATCATCCGTCGACGGGTCGCTTCTGCCACGGCGACCGTCCCGGTCTTGCCGACTGCGTGCTCGTGCCGCAGATCTTCAACGCCCAGCGGATGCAGTGCCGGCTCGACCACGTGCCGACGGTGATGCGGATCTTCGCCGCCTGCATGGCCGAGCCGGCGTTCGCGCAGACGCAGCCGTCGGCGTGCCCCGACGCGGCGTGACGGCCGCGGCCGACTGGCTGATGCCGGCGTGGCGCATCGCCGAGGTCGGTGCGCTGATGACGACGCGCGCAGGGGGCGTCAGCGGGGGCCGCTACGCGACGATGAACGTCGGCAGTGCAGTCGGCGACGATGCCGATGACGTCGCCGCCAATCGACGTCTGCTCGCCACGGCGACCGGCGCTTCGCCGGTCTACCTGCGGCAGGTGCACGGCACCCGCGTCGTCCGTGTCGACGCTGGCGATGCTGCGCCCGATGCGCCGGTTCGCGAAGCAGACGCCGTCGTGACGACGGATCCAGGCGTCGCCTGCGTCGTCCAGGCCGCCGACTGCCTGCCGGTGCTGCTCGCCGCGCCCGACGGCCGCGCGGTCGGCGCGGCGCACGCGGGCTGGCGTGGCCTGGCCGGCGGCGTGGTCGAAGCCGCGGTCGATGGCGTCGCCGCTGCCGCGGGCTGCGCTCCGGGCGAACTCGTCGCGTGGCTCGGTGCGTGCATCGGCCCCGACGCGTTCGAGGTCGGCGGCGACGTGCTCGATGCGTTCGCGGTCGCGCGCGACGACGACGCGCGTTCGACGCCGCGCTTTCGCGCCAAGGGCCGCGGCAAGTGGCTCGCCGATCTCGCCGGCCTGGCACGCGACCGGCTCGTTTGCGCCGGCGTGCGCGATGTCTCGGGCGGCGGCTGGTGCACCGCCAGCGACGCAGCGCGGTTCTTCTCATACCGGCGCGACGGTGTCACCGGCCGGATGGCGGCGGCGATCTGGATCGCCGGCCGCTGAGACCCTCGCATCGTCGAGAGTTCTCGCGCCTGCGACAACGCGAAGCAGCCAGCGGATAATCGCTCGCATGGCCACGAGAAGCGCAGCGCGCCAGGCACCGGCGCCGACCTTGCAACGGAGCGCGGACGCGCTCGGTGCCGCCAACGACGGGCCCGGCACGCCGGGCGGCGATCTGCTCGACGTCTGGAAGGCGATCTCGGCGCTCAACGTGCCCGCCGAAGCGCTCGCCGAAGCGCAGCGCGAGTATGTCGTCGAGGCGGCGGCGATCTGGAACCGGCTGCTCGTCCCGGGCGGCGCGCGGCCCGCGCTGTCGGACCGGCGCTTCGCAGGTGCCGAATGGGGCGCGAATCCGGCGGCATCGTTCGTCGCCGAGATGTACCTGCTCAACGCGCGCACGCTGCTCAAGCTCGCCAAGAGCATCCAGGGCGACGCGAAGACGCAGGCGAGGGTCCGCTTCGCGGTGCTGCAGTGGATCGACGCGGCGTCGCCGAGCAACTACCTCGCGCTCAATCCGGAGGCGCAGAAGAAGGCGATCGAGACCAAGGGCGAGAGCCTGCTGCAGGGTCTCGCCCACCTCTGGGACGATGCCCAGCGGGGCCACCTCTCGCAAACCGACGAGAGCGCGTTCGAGATCGGCCGCAACGTCGCGCTGACGTCGGGCTCGGTGATCTTCGAGAACGATCTCTTCCAGCTGATCGAGTACGCGCCGCTGACCGCGAAGGTCTACGAGCGGCCGATCCTGTTCGTGCCGCCGTGCATCAACAAGTACTACATCCTCGACCTGCAGCCCGAGAACTCGCTGATCCGCCACACCGTCGCCGAGGGCCACCGCGTCTTCCTCGTCAGCTGGAAGAACGCCGGTGAGGAGATCGCGCAGCGTACCTGGGACGACTACATCGAGAACGCGGTGCTGCGCGCGATCGCGATCGTCCGCGAGGTCACCGGCCAGCAACAGATCAACACGCTCGGCTTCTGCATCGGCGGGACGATCCTCGCGACCGCGCTCTCGGTGCTCGCGGCGCGCGGCGAGCGGCCGGCGGCGAGCATGACGCTGCTGACGACGTTCCTCGACTTCAGCGACACCGGCGTGCTCGACATCTTCATCGACGAGACAGCGGTGCGGATGCGCGAGATGACGATCGGCGCCGAGAGCGCGCACGGCGGCGGCCTGCTGAAGGGCCACGAGCTCGGGATGACGTTCAGCTTCCTGCGTCCGAACGACCTCGTCTGGAACTACGTCGTGGCCAACTACCTGAAGGGCGAGACGCCGCCGCCGTTCGACCTCCTGTACTGGAACAGCGACGGCACCAATCTGCCGGGACCGATGTACTGCTGGTACCTGCGCAACACGTATCTCGAGAACAACCTCGTCGAGCCGGGCAGGGCGGTGGTCTGCGGCGAGCCGGTCGATCTCGGCAAGATCAACGTGCCGACGTTCCTCTACGCCTCGCGCGAGGACCACATCGTGCCGTGGCAAGGCGCCTACCAGAGCACGCGCGTGCTGAAGGGAAAGACGCGCTTTGTCCTCGGCGCGTCGGGCCACATCGCCGGCGTCATCAACCCGCCGCTGAAGAAGAAACGCAGCTACTGGCTCGGCGCCAGCGCCGCCCTGCCGGAGTCGGCCGAGGACTGGTTCGACACCGCGATCGAATATCCGGGCAGCTGGTGGCCCGAGTGGTCGAAGTGGCTGGCGCCGTTCGGCGGCAAGCAGGTCGCGGCGCCGAAGAAGCCGGGCAACGCGACGTACAAGGCGATCGAGCCGGCACCGGGTCGCTACGTCAAAGAGAAAGCCGCCTGAGCCGGCGGCGAATGCATTCCAAGGAGAGTTCCATGAGCACCGAGATCGTCATCGTCGCCGCCGCGCGCACGGCAGTCGGCAAGTTCGGCGGCAGCCTCGCCAAGACGCCCGCGCCCGAGCTCGGCGCCGCGGTCGTCGCCAACCTGCTCGAGCGCGCGAAGCTCTCGGGCGACCAGATCGGCGAGGTCATCCTCGGCCAGGTCCTGACGGCGGGCTCGGGCCAGAACCCGGCGCGCCAGACCGTCATCAAGAGCGGGCTGCCGCAGACCGTTCCGGCGCTCACGATCAATGCCGTCTGCGGCTCGGGCCTGAAAGCGGTGATGCTCGCCGCGCAGGCGATCCGCGACGGCGATTACGAGATCGGCATCGCCGGTGGCCAGGAGAACATGAGCGCGGCGCCGCACGTCCTGCTCGGCTCGCGCGACGGCCAGCGCATGGGCGACTGGAAGATGGTCGATTCGATGATCACCGACGGCCTGTTCGACGTCTACAACCGCTACCACATGGGTGTCACCGCCGAGAACGTCGCCAAGCAGTACGACGTCTCGCGCGAGAAGCAGGATGCACTCGCGCTCGCGTCGCAGCAGAAGGCGGCGGCAGCGCAGGAGGGCGGCCGCTTCAAGGACGAGATCGTGCCGTTCTCGATCGCGCAGAAGAAGGGCGACCCGATCGTCTTCGCCGCCGACGAGTTCATCAACCGCAAGACGAGCGCCGAAGCGCTCGCGGGATTGAAGCCGGCGTTCGACAAGGCGGGCTCGGTGACCGCGGGCAACGCGTCGGGCATCAACGACGGCGCCGCGGCGGTGGTCGTCATGACGGCGCAGCGCGCGCAGCAGCTCGGCCTGACGCCGCTGGCGCGGATCGCGAGCTACGCGACGGTCGCGCTCGATCCGAAGATCATGGGAATGGGCCCGGTGCCGGCGTCGAAGAAGGCGCTCGAGCGCGCCGGCTGGAAGGCGCAGGACCTCGACCTCCTCGAGATCAACGAGGCGTTCGCGGCGCAGGCGTGCGCGGTGAACAACGAGATGGGCTGGGACACGAGCAAGGTCAACGTCAACGGCGGCGCGATCGCGATCGGCCATCCGATCGGCGCCTCGGGTTGCCGCATCCTCGTGACGCTGCTCCACGAGATGGGCAAGCGCAACGCGAAGAAGGGCATCGCGAGCCTGTGCATCGGCGGCGGCATGGGCGTCGCGATGTGCGTCGAGCGCTGAG
>DATJIM010000187.1:0-5633 GCA_035493195.1 Caldimonas sp. | reverse complement strand
CGCGCCGAAGGGCCACATCGACGTCGAGGTCTCGCGCAACCACGCGGCGGTGCGGCTCGACGTCAGCGACAACGGGATCGGCATGTCGGAGGCGCTGATCGAGCGCATCTTCGAGCCGTTCGTGCAGGGCGAGCGCACGCTCGATCGCGCCGAGGGCGGGCTCGGCATCGGCTTGACGCTGGTCAAGAAGCTGGTCGAGCTGCACGGCGGCTCGGTGCTCGCGTCGAGCGCAGGGCCGGGACGCGGCGCGAAGTTCACGATCACGCTGCCGCTCGCCGGCGACCGCGCGCAGCCGCTGTCCGCGGTCGCTGTGCCTGCGCGCGCGCAGCCGGCGAGCGTCCTCGTCGTCGACGACAACCGCGACGTCGCCGAAAGCCTCGTCGAGCTGCTCGAGGCGAGCGGCTGCGAGGTGCACGTCGCGTTCTCCGGTCGCGAGGCGATCGACATCGCGACATCGACGCCGCTCACGGCGGTCCTGCTCGACGTCGGCCTGCCCGACATGTCGGGCTACGACGTCGCGCGTCGCCTGCGCGCGTTGCCCTCGATGCAGGGAACCAGGATCATCGCGACGACCGGCTACGGGCTGAAGAGCGACCGCGACGCGTCGGCGGCGGCGGGAATCGACGCCCACCTCGTCAAGCCGGTCGACCACGAAGAGGTCCTGCGACTGATCGCCTGAGGGCGGTCGGCGGCGGCGCACGGCGCGTGAAGACGACGACGCACGGGGTGCTGCTGCTCGCGGACTCGGCCGAGCTGCTGCTCTGTCACTCGACCGGCAATCGCTTCTGGGACATCCCGAAGGGCGTTGCCGACGACGGCGAATCGAGCGTCGCCGCCGCGGTGCGCGAAGCGCGCGAGGAGTGCGGGATCGCGGTCGATCCCGCGGCGCTCCATCCCCTGGGTCGGTTCGCCTACCGCCCGCAGAAGGACCTCGAGCTGCACGCCGCGCTGATCGAGCGCATCGACACCGCGGCCTGCGTGTGCACGAGCACGTTCGTCGACCGCTTCGGGCGAACGCGCCCGGAGATGGACGACTTTCGCTGGACGTCGTTCGCCGAGATCGCAGCGCGCTGCGCGAAGAGCATGGCGGTGGTGCTGACGACGCACGTCTCGCTGCCGGCGCTTCTCGCGCAGCTCGGCGCCGGTGCCGCGCGGCCTGCGGCGCGGCCGAGCTGACTCGCGCTCAGGCGGCGGTCGCCGCTTCGGCCTCGTTGGCGGCGATCGCGGCGTCGGCGGCCGACTCGGGGGCGCGGACGACGAGCACCGGCACCGGCGCCTCGCGAACGATCTGCTCGGCGTCGCTGCCGAGCATCATCCTGCGCACGCCGCGGCGGCCGTGCGTGCCGACGACGATGAGGTCGGCATGCCACGCGATCGCCTGCTCGCAGACCACCTCGCTGGTGCGCCGCGCGTAGCACTCGACCAGCACCTTGTCGGCGCCCACCCCCGCAGCCTCGGCTCGCTTGCGGCCGGCTTCGAGGAGCTGCTCGCTGCGCTTGCGCAGCCGCGGATAGACGTCCCTGGCGTAGCTCGCGCCGCTTTCGAATCCGGAGATGAAGACGAGGTCGTCCATGACGTGGAGGACGCGCATGCTGCCGCCGGTTGCGCGGCAGAGGCGGATCGCCTCGTCGAGCCCGCGCGTCGCGGTCGCGCTGCCGTCGATCGGGACGAGGATGCGTTGATAGCTGGTCGACATGGTGGATCCCTTTCGCAGATCGCGGTCCGACGGGCCGTTCGTGGATCAGCATAGGGAGCGCTCGACAGGGTGCCTTGACGCCCGTCAAGCGGCAGGGCGATCGCCGGCACGGCGACGCGCGCGCGACGCCTTCGACTATCCTCGTTCGCAGCGATGCTAGAAGACGCGCCGCCGCCTGCGTCGCCGACGATCTCGGCGCGCGAGTTCGGCCGCATGCCCGACGGCCGCATCGTCCGTGAGCACGTGCTGGACAACGGTCGCGGCCTGCGCCTGCACGCGATCGACTACGGCGGCATCGTGCGGGCGCTGCACTGCGCCGACCGCGACGGCCGCGACGGCAACGTCGTCCTCGGCTTCGCGAACCTCGCCGACTACCTCGAGCGCAATCCGAACTTCGGCACGCTCGTCGGGCGCTTCGCCAACCGCATCGGCGGCGGCCGCTTCACGCTCGACGGCGCCGTGCACCAGCTGAGCGTCAACGACGGCAGCAATTCGCTCCACGGTGGCGCGGTCGGCTTCGGCAAGCGCTGCTGGGACGTCGAGCCGCTCGGCGTCGGCGCCGACGGCAGCGTTTCGCTCGCGCTCGCGCTGACGAGCGAAGACGGCGACCAGGGCTACCCCGGGCGGCTGCGCGTCGACGTCCGCTACACGCTGACGGCGGCGAACGAATGGCGGATCGACTACCGCGCGACGTCCGACCGGGCGACGGTGGTCAACCTCACCAACCACAGCTATTTCAACCTGGCCTGCGGCGGCAGCATCCTCGACCACGTCCTGACGCTGCACGCGAGGCGCTTCACCGAGATCGACGCCGCGCTGATCCCGACGCGCATCGCCGAGGTCGCCGGCACGCCGTTCGACTTCCGCATGCCGCGCGCCATCGGCGAGCGCATCCGTGACGGTGCCGAGCAGCTGCTGCGCGCGCGCGGCTACGACCACAACTGGATCCTCGACGACGACGGGGCAGCCACGCCGCTGAGGCGCGCGGCGCGCCTCGACGACCCGGCCAGCGGCCGCGTCCTCGAGATCGAGACGACCGAGCCCGGCGTCCAGTGCTACGCCGGCAACCAGCTCGACGGCCGCCTCGTCGGCAGCGAAGGGCAGACGTTCCGGCAGAGCGACGGCGTCTGTCTCGAGACCCAGCACTTTCCCGATTCGCCCAACCGCCCCGACTTCCCCTCGACGGTGCTGCGCCCCGGCGAGACGTTCAGGAGCACGACCGTGCATCGCTTCGCGACGCTCGCGCGCGACGCAGCGCGCTGATCGGAACCGCGCGTCGAGCGCGGCGCGCTAGGCGTCGTGTGCGCGCGCCCGGCGGTCGCGCAGCATGCGGTCGACGCATTCGCCGAGCCGGCGCGCGTCGAACGGCTTTCTCAGGTACGCGTTGTAGCCGTCGAAGCCGGTGCGCACGTCGGCCTCGTCGAGGCTGGTGTGCATCGCGATCATCGACGAGCGCGTGCGCGGATCCTTGCGCAGCGCACGCCCGACCGCGAGGCCGTCCATTCCCGGCATGTCGACGTCGAGGATGAAGGCGTCGAACTCCTCGCGTGCCGCGGCGACGAGCGCAGCGTCGCCGCTCGCGACCGCCTCGACGCTGTAGCCGGCGGCTTCGAGCGAGAGCGTGACGAGCTCGCGCATGACGTACGAATCGTCGACCGCCAGCACGCGTCCGCGCGACGGAGAAACGTTCGAGGAGGGCATGGGCGCGAAGGATATCGAGCGATCCGTCTTTGCGACAGGGCGCGAATCGGCGGCGCCGGCGCGTCGGCGCAGCTGCCTCAAAGCGCGGCATCCGGCGGTTGCCCGTGCCGGTCCGGCGTGACCCTCACTTGGCCGCAGGTTATGCACAGAGTTGTTCAACGGGGTGGTGAAAAAATATTTTTTGCAACAGCTGCGGGACCGTGCGGATTGAACAAGCGCCTACGCTGCGGCGAAGGCGTCGGATGCGGCAGCGGTCGAATCGAGGCGATGCTCGCGCCGGCGTCTTGGAACACGACCGTCGTGCGCCGCCGCTGACGGCGGCCAGAATACGCGCATGGCAACGATGGTTCGCAAGGTCGCCGTCGTCGGCGCGGGCGCGGTCGGCAGCTTCTACGGCGCGATGCTCGCGCGTGCCGGCCACGCGGTCGTCCTGATCGGCCGGCCCGCGCACGTCGACGCGATCCGCCGCGATGGACTCCGCCTCGAGATGGCGGGCAAGAGCGAGAGCCTGACGATCGACGCCAGCAGCGAGATCGCCGCGGCGCACGGCGCCGACCTCGTGCTGGTGAGCGTCAAGTCGACCGACACCGAAGCCGTCGCGCGCGAGCTCGCGCCGGCGCTCGCGCGCGACGCGGTCGTCGTCAGTCTGCAGAACGGCGTCGAGAACGCGGACGTGATCGCGCGCCACGTCGCCGCGACGGTCGTTCCTGCGGTCGTCTACGTCGCGACGGCGATGCCGGCGCCCGGCATCGTTCGCCACCACGGCCGCGGCGACCTCGTCGTCGGGCCGCGCACGCGTGCCGCTGCACGCGACCCGGCGCTCGCCGGGCGGCTCGAGGCGATCGCCTCGTTCTTCGCGACGGCGGGCGTCGCGGTCAAGGTCTCGGCCGACGTCGTCGCCGAGCTGTGGTCGAAGCTGATGGTCAACTGCGCCTACAACGCGATCTCGGCGCTCGCCCAGTCGAGCTACGGCGAGATGGTCGCGCTGGCGCCGATCCGCGAGCTGCAGCGCACCGTCGTCGGCGAGGTCGTCGCGGTGGCGGCGGCGTCCGGAGTCGAGCTGCCGCTTGCTGCCGCGGTCGAGGCGATGGAGCGGATCGCCCCCGCGATGCCGGCGCAGCTCTCATCGACCGCGCAGGACGTCGCGCGCGGGAAGCCGAGCGAGATCGACCATCTCAACGGCTTCGTCGTCCGTCGCGGCCGCGAGGTCGGCATCGCGACCCCGGCCAACCAGGCGCTCCACGCGCTCGTCAAGCTCGTCGAGTCGCGGCAAGCGAACGCATGACGACGAGCGCGCTTCGCGACGAGCAGGCGGTGGCGGTGAACGACGCAAGCGCGGTGCCGGTCGAGTTCGTCGAAGCGCTGCACGAGCTCGGCCTGGTCGAAGGACCTGTCACCGGAATTCCGCTCGCCGGCGGCGTCTCTTCGGACATCTGGCGCGTCGACACCGGCCGCGGTCCGCTCTGCGTCAAGCGTGCGCTCGCGAAGCTGCGTGTCGCCGCCGACTGGCAGGCACCGATCGCACGCAATGTCTACGAAGCGCGCTGGCTCCAGGTCGCGAACGACGCCGCTCCCGGCGCTGCGCCGCGGCTGCTCGGCCAGCACGCGCGGCTCGGCGTCGTCGCGATGGAATACCTCGTGCCCGCCGAACATCGGCTGTGGAAGGAGGAACTCCGCCGCGGCAACGCCGACGTCGCCACCGCGCGCGCGGTCGGCGCGACGCTCGCGCGGATCCACGCCCATACCGCCGCACGGCCCGAGCTCGCGTCGCAGTTCGACTCCGACGCGATCTTCTTCGCGATTCGCCTCGAGCCGTACCTGCTCGCGACGGCCGAGCGGCATCGCGATCTCGCCGGCGTGCTCGCGGCGCTCGTCGAGCGGACGCGCACGCACCGGGTCGCGCTCGTTCACGGCGATGTCAGCCCGAAGAACATCCTCGTCGGCGCGCGCGGCCCCGTCTTTCTCGACGCCGAGTGCGCATGGTGGGGAGACCCCGCGTTCGACCTCGCGTTCTGCCTCAACCACCTGCTGCTCAAATGCCTGTGGACTCCGGCGGCGCTCGCCGGCTTTCTCGCTTGCTTCGACGCGCTCGCCGGCGCGCATCTCGAAGGTGTCGACTGGGAGCCGCGCGACGCGCTCGAACGGCGCGCCGCGACGCTGTTGCCGGCGCTGTTGCTCGCGCGCGTCGACGGCAAGTCGCCGGTCGAGTATCTGAACGACGAGCGCGATCGCGACA
>DATJIM010000186.1:0-2106 GCA_035493195.1 Caldimonas sp. | reverse complement strand
TCCATGTCGGAGCGGATCTTCTCGATCGGCTGGCCGGTGCGTTCGGCGTAGATCTTGTTGAGCTGCTCGCGCGTCTTCAGGATCTCGCGGGCGTGGATCTCGATGTCGGTCGCCTGCCCCTGTGCGCCGCCCGAGGGCTGGTGAATCATGACGCGCGAGTTCGGCAGCGCCATGCGCTTGCCCTTCGCGCCCGCCATCAGCAGGAACGACCCCATGCTCGCGGCGATGCCGATGCACATCGTCGAGACGTCGGGCTTGACGAACTGCATCGTGTCGTAGATCGCGAGCCCCGCGCTCACCGAGCCGCCCGGCGAGTTGATGTAGAGGTGGATGTCCTTGTCGGGGTTCTCGCTCTCGAGAAACAGCATCTGTGCGACGACGAGGTTCGCGGTCTGGTCGGTCACCGGGCCGACGAGGAAGATCAGCCGCTCGCGCAGCAGGCGGCTGTAGATGTCGTAGGCACGCTCGCCGCGGCCCGACGTCTCGATGACGATCGGAACCATGCCGAGACCGGTCGTTTCCAGCGCGCTCATAGGCGTCCTGCTCTGTTGAAGTGGCGATCCACGAAAGTTCGGTGCCATTATGGGCACCGCAAGACGCGCGGCGCGCGGTCCCTGCCCGTTCGGACAGCCCCCGAAAAATCAGGAGGCCATCAGCTCGTCGAACGGTACTTCCTTGTCGACCGGCTTGGCGCGTTCGAGGACGTACGCCGTGACGTTGTTCTCGACGACCATCGCCTCGACCTCGGCCATGCGGTTGCGGTCGCTCAGGTACCAGCGCACGACCTCGCTCGGCTTCTCGTAGCTCTGCGAGAGCTCCTCGATGTGCGCCTGCAGCTGCTCGGGCTTGGCCTGCAGATTCTGGCTGCGGACGAGCTCGGCGACGATGAGGCCGAGGCGGACGCGGCGCTCGGCCTGGGCCTGGAACATCTCGGCCGGGATCGGCGCCGTCTCGGCGTCCTTGATGCCGCGCTTCTTCAGGTCGGCGCGCATCTGCTCGACCATGCGCTCGGTCTCACCGGCGACGAGCGACTTCGGCACCTCGAGCTCGGCGCTCTTCACCAGCGCGTCCATGACGCTCGCCTTGTTGCGCGCCTGAACGCGGAATTTCACTTCGCGCTCGAGGTTCTTGCGGACGTCGCCGCGCAGCGCGTCGACGGTGCCGCCGCCGATGCCGAGCGACTTCGCGAACGCCTCGTCGACGGCCGGCAGGTGCTGCGCCTCGATCTTCTTCACGGTGACGGTGAAGTCGGCCTCCTTGCCGGCGACGTCCTTGCCCTGGTAGTCGGCTGGAAACTGGAGCGGGAACGTCTTCGACTCGCCCGCCTTCATGCCGCGCACCGCGCTGTCGAACTGCGGCAGCATCTGGCCTTCGCCGATCACGAACTGGAAGCCCTCGGCCTTGCCGCCGTCGAACGGCGTGCCGTCGATGCTGCCGGCGAAATCGATCGTCACCCGGTCGCCCTCGGCCGCGCCTTCGGCCGCGGGACGCTGCTGGAACGTGCGGCGCTGCTTCCTCAGGATGTCGATCGTCTTGTCGACCGCGGCGTCGGTGACCGTCGTCGTCGCGCGTTCGACCTCGCTTTGCGTCAGATCGCCGAGCTTGACCTCGGGGTAGACCTCGAACGTCGCGTCGAACGCGACCTCGCCTTCCGGCGCCTCGGACTTCTCGGTGATCCGCGGCGCGCCGGCGACGCGCAGCTTCGCCTCGTTGACCGCCTCGTTGAAGACCTGGCCGACCTTGTCGTTCAGCACCTCGCTGTGCACCGAGTAGCCATAGCGCTGGGCGACGACGCTCATCGGCACCTTGCCGGGGCGAAAGCCGTCGGCGCGGACCGTGCGCGAGAGCCGCCGCAGGCGCGACTCGACTTCGGAGGCGATCGACGACGCCGGCAGCGTGAGCGTGATGCGCCGCTCGAGCTTGTCGAGGGTTTCAACTTGAACGGACATGGTCGTGTTCTTCAGTTCTTGCGATGAGCTTTGGTGCGCGGGGTCGGACTCGAACCGACACGCCGGTGAAGGCGTCAGGACCTAAACCTGGTGCGTCTACCAATTTCGCCACCCGCGCGGGATGGCACCGTCGCCGGGACCGGCGCCGCACGGCCGC
>DATJIM010000185.1:0-5985 GCA_035493195.1 Caldimonas sp. | reverse complement strand
TGCGCTCGATCCGCGCGCCGCTGTAGCCGTGGCGCATGAACTCGTTGCGCGCCGCGCGCAGGATGCGCCGCTGGGTCTGCACCGGGTCGCGGGCGGCGGGCATCGACGGGCTTTGCAACGACAGCCGGGCATGTTAGATTGCCCCATCAATGAAGTAAACACTTCATTCGTTCGCCGCCCGAAGATGGAGCCACGTTTCGAGCGTCCCGCGTCGGTCGCCCAAGCGACGCGCCTGCTGGCGGCGCGGTCGTGGGCGGTGCTCGCCGGCGGCACCGACCTCTATCCGGCGCACGTCGGCCGGCCGATCGCGCTGCCGGTGCTCGACATCGGCGGCATCGCCGAGCTGCGCGGCATTCGCCACGAGGGCGCGAGCTGGACGATCGGCGCGACGACGACCTGGAGCGACGTCGCCCGCGCCGAGCTGCCGCCGCTCTTCGCAGCGCTGCAGGCGGCGGCGCGCGAGGTCGGCGGCGTCCAGATCCAGAACGCGGGAACGGTCGCCGGCAACCTCTGCAACGCGTCGCCGGCCGCCGATGGCACGCCGGCGCTGCTCGCGATGCGCGCGCGCGTCGTCCTGCAGAGCGCGCGCGGAATGCGCGAGCTCGCGGTCGACGAGTTCGTGCTCGGCAACCGCCGCACCGCGCGTGCCGACGACGAGCTCGTGGTCGCAGTGCGCGTTCCAGCGTGGAGCGAGCGTGCGCGCTCGGCGTTCGCCAAGCTCGGCGGTCGCCGCTACCTGACGATCGCGGTCACTGCGGTCGCCGTCGTCGTCGACGTCGACGCCGCCGGCACCGTGCGCGGCGCCGGCGTCGCCGTCGGCAGCTGCGCGCCGGCGGCGCGGCGCGTGCCCGCGCTCGAGTCGCGTCTCGTCGGCGCGCGCGTCGACGGCGACCTCGGCGCGCTCGTCGCCGCCGACGATCTCGCGCCGCTGGCGCCCATCGACGACGTCCGCGGCAGCGCCGCGTACCGGATCGATGCGACGCGCACGCTGCTGTGCCGTGCGCTGCGCGAGGTCGGGCGATGACCGCGCGCGATCTGCCCGCGATCCAGGTCGTCCGCGTCGAGGTCAACGGCGCAGCGCGCGAGCTCGCCGGCGATCCGACGCGGCGGCTCGCCGACGCGCTGCGCGACGAGCTCGGCCTCACCGGCACCAAGATCGGCTGCCACGCCGGCGACTGCGGCGCGTGCACGGTGCTGCTCGACGGCGAGCAGGTGTGCTCGTGCATCGTCGCCGTCGGCCAGTGCGGCGGCCGCGCGGTGACGACGGTCGAAGGCCTCGCGCGGGCCGACGGCACCCTCGCGCCGCTGCAGCGCGCGTTCGTTGCCCACGGCGCCGCGCAGTGCGGCATCTGCACGCCGGGAATGCTGATGAGCGCGTCGGCGCTGCTGCGCGCAAATCGGTCGCCGAGCGAGCACGACGTTCTCGACGCGCTCGCCGGCGTCCTCTGCCGCTGCACCGGCTACCGCAAGATCGTCGAGGCGGTGCTCGCGGTCGCGCGTGGCGACGTCGCCGACGCTCCGGCGCCGCCGTTAGGTGCCGCCGTCGGCGCCCGCGTCGCGCGCCTCGACGCGCACGCCAAGGTGACCGGCGCCGAGCGCTTCGGCGCCGACGCGCTGCCCGCCGGCGGCGAGCCCGTGCTCGCGATGCGTGTGATTCGCTCGCCGCATCCGCACGCGCGGTTCGAGGTCGGCGACCTCGCCGCGATGCGCGCGCGCTGGCCCGGGCTCGTCGACGTCGTCACTGCGGCGGACGTGCCGCACAACGCGTTCGCGATCTTTCCCGACCTGCGCGACCAGCCGGTGCTCGCCGACGGCGTCGTGCGCTTTCGCGGCGAGGGCGTGCTCGCGCTCGTCGGCGACGCCGCGACGGTCGAGGCGATCGACGCCGCCGAGGTGCCGATCCGCTACACGCCGCTGCCTTCGCCCGCGACGTGCAGCGAAGCGCTCGCCGCAGCCGCCGCCGGCACGGCGATGCACGCGCGCTACCCGGACAACGTCCTCTGCCGGGGCCGCGTCGTCCGCGGCGACGTCGAGGCGGCGCTCGTCGGCGCCGCGCACGTCGCGTCGTCGTCGTTCGTGACGCGCCACGTCGAGCACGCCTACATCGAGCCCGAGGCCGGCTTCGCCGAGATCGTCGAAGCCCGCAACGGCGCCGGCGCGGTCGTTCGCCGCGTTCGCATCTTCGCGTGCACGCAGACGCCGTACATGGACCGCGACGAGATCGCGAGCGTGCTCGGCATCGAGCCGGCGCAGGTCCACATCGTGCCCTCGGCGATCGGCGGCGGCTTCGGCGGCAAGCTCGACCTCTCGGTGCAGCCGCTGCTCGCGGTCGCGGCGTGGAAGCTCAGGCGCACGGTGCGGCTCGTCTACGAGCGGCCCGAGTCGATGCAGTCGACGACCAAGCGCCACCCGGCCGAGCTGCGCGCGAGCGCGGCGTGCGACGGCGAGGGCAGGCTCGTCGCGTTCGACTTCGCCGGCGACTTCAACACCGGCCCGTACGCGTCGTGGGGGCCGACGGTCGCCAATCGGGTCCCGATCCATGCCAGCGGGCCGTACCGCGTCGCCAATGTGCGCGCGCTGACGCGCGCGGTGCTGACGCACGACAGCGTCGCCGGCGCGTTCCGCGGCTTCGGCGTGCCGCAGGCGACGCTGCTCGGCGAGCTGCTGATCGACGAGCTCGCGGCGAAGAGCGGCATCGACGCGCTCGAGTTCCGCCACCGGAACGCGCTCGCCGCCGGCGACACGACGCCGACCGGGCAGCTGCTCGCAGCGAGCGCCGGGCTGCGCGCGTGCCTCGACGCGCTTCGGCCGGCGTGGCACGCGGCCAACGAAGCGGCGGCCGCGTTCAACGCGGCGACACCATCGAGGCGCCGCGGCGCCGGCATCGCGTGCATGTGGTACGGCATCGGCAACACGGTGATCGCCAATCCGTCGTCGATGCGCGGAGCGCTCTGCTGGTCGGCGGCGCGGGGTGCGCACCTCGTGCTGTACAACGGTGCGCAGGAGATCGGCCAGGGCACCGCGACGATCATGCCGCAGATGTTCGCCGACGCCGTCGGGCTCGCGCTCGCGTGCGTCGAGCAGGTGATGGGCGACACCGACCGCACCGCCGACGCCGGCAAGTCGTCGGCTTCGCGGCAGACGTTCGTTTCGGGCAACGCCGCGCGCGGCGCCGGCATCGACCTGCGCCGGCAGCTCGTCGCGCGGCTCGGCTTCGACGGGCGCGACGAAGCGAACGTCGCGTTCGCGCTCGAGCGCGACCGGATCGTCGGCCGCGTCGGCGCCGACGTGCGCGCGATCGACCTGCACGCGCTCGCGCGTGCGCAAACCGGCGACGGCGGCCAGGCGGACGCGGCGATCGAGCTCTTCTGCGGCCACGGGCACTTCAATCCGCCGACGGTGCCGCTCGACGCCGACGGCCAGGGCGTTCCCTACGCGACGTACGGCTTCGCCGCGCAGATCGCGGAGGTCGAGGTCGACATCGAGCTCGGCACCGTGACGCTGCTCCACGTCCACGCTGCGCACGACGTCGGCCGCGCCATCCACCCGACGCTCGTCGAGGGCCAGATCCACGGCGGGATCGCGCAGGGGATCGGCATGGCGCTGATGGAGGAATACGTCAACGGCCGCACCGACAACCTGCACGACTACCTGATCCCGACCGTCGGCGACGTGCCGCCGATCACCGTGCACTTGATCGAAGACCCCGAACCGCTCGGCCCCTGGGGCGCCAAGGGCGTCGGCGAGCCGGCGCTCGTCGCAACCGCGCCGGCGATCCTCAACGCGATTCACGCCGCGACCGGCGTTCGCATGCGCGAGGTGCCGGCGACGCCGCACCGGCTGCGCGCTGCGTTGCTCGCGAACGAGCGCGAAGGTTGACATGAGCGACCCGTCCTTCATCGCGCGATCGGACGGCCAGCCGCTCGACGTCGCGGCGGTCGTCCTCGAGCATTCGCGCGCTCCCGAGCGGATGGCCGCCGACAAGGTGCGCTGCGAGGCGTGTCCGGTGCTCTGCCAGATCAGCCCGGGCAAGCTCGGCGCGTGCGACCGCTACGGCAACGTCGACGGCAAGCTGACGCGGCTCGACACGCTGCACCTCGTCGCGAAGCCGGGGGTCGATCTCGTCGCGTGGCAGGCGGCGCAGGACGGCGCCTGGGACGGCTCGCTCGTCGGCGCCGGCGACGACGCGCCGGTGTTCGTCTCCGGAATCGGCTCGGGGACGACGTATCCCGACTACAAGCCGGCGCCGTTCATCGTCTCTTCGAAGCACGAGGGCGTCGACCTCGTCACCGTCGTCACCGAGGGCATCTTCAGCTACTGCAGCTTCAAGGTGAAGATCGACACCGACCGCTACCTCGGCCCGGAGCAGGCGACGGTGCGGCACCGCGGCGAGGCGGTCGGGCACGTCAGCACGATCGAGTACGGCTCGCAGTTCCTGAGCCTCGGCGGCGTCCACCACCTCACCGGCGGCTCGAAGAAGGAAGGCCGCGTCGCCTGCGAGCTGATGATGGCGCTCGGCAACAAGCAGCTGGTCGAGCTCGCGATCGACGGCGGCGCGCACGTCGTGGTCGGCGCCGACCGCGCACCGGTCGTCGACGGCGTCGAGGAACGGCGGATGCGCGTGGGCTGCGGCTCGGCGACGATCGGCATCTTCGCGCAGCAGTGGTTCGGCCACGTCGACGAGGTCGTCGTCGTCGACGACCACATCACCGGTGTCCTCTCCGAGCACCAGGCGGGCAAGTTCCTCGACATGGCGCCGACCGGGATCCGTGTCCGCGGCCGCAAGTCGACGCCGGGCCGCTATTTCCAGGTCGCCAATCCCGGCTCGGGCTGGGGCGGCACCGACATCGACGATCCGCTTGCGATCGTCGAAGGATGGGACGCGAAGCACGGCGCACGGCCGGGACTGCGAATGCTGATGGTCTCGACCACCGGCGAGGACGCGGCGTGGTTCGTCCTCGACGAGAACCTCGTGCCGCGTCGCGCCGAGATGCCCGCCCCGGTGCGCCGCGTCGTCGAGCGGATCGGCGAGAACTGCGAGCCGTCGCTCTGCTCGGTGCTCTACGTCGCCGGCGCCGGCGGGAGTCTGCGCGCCGGGGTCACCGAGAACCCGGTCGCGCTGACGCGCTCGATCAAGTCGCTGCTCGTTCGCGTGACGTGCGGCGGCGCGCCGGTCTACGTCTGGCCGGGCGGCGGCATCACGGTGATGGTCGACGTCGCGCGCATGCCGGCGAGCAGCTTCGGCTCGGTGCCGACGCCGGCGATCGTCTCGCCGATCGAGTTCACGATGCGCGCCGACGACTATCGCGCGCTCGGCGGCCACATGGCGCGGGTGCGCGCGCTCGACGACGTCCTCGCCTCGGGGGGCTGGCGCGTCATCGGTGCCGAGTCCGGAGTGCCGTGGCCGCTTTCCGGGACGGTGCGATGAGCGCGACGCGGCGCAGGCTCGACCGCGAGCGCTGGCATTTCCAGCACGGGCCGATCGATTGCATCGTTTCGGCAGCGGGCGATCGCGATGCCGTCGACGCCGCGAGCGAGCGCGCCTGGCTGCGCTTCCGGACGATCCTCGCCGAGCTCGTCGACGAGCTGGCGCTGCTGCGTGCCGATCGCTCGGCGTCGCCGCCGCCGGCGCGCCCCCTCGGTGCCGTCGCCCGGCGGATGGTCGCGGCATGCGACCCGCACGCCGCCGACGGCCGCTTCATCACCGCGATGGCGGCGGTCGCCGGCAGCGTCGCCGAAGAGATCGTCGCTGCGTTCGACGCTCCGGGCGTCGCCCGCGCCGCCGTCAACAACGGCGGCGACATCGCGCTGCGCCTCGCGCCGGGCGAGTCGTTCGTCGTCGGTGTCTGCGCCGATCCGTCGATCGCGCGCTTCGCGTCGCCGCTCGACGGCCGCTTCGCCGTCGACTCGACGTCGCCGGTGCGCGGCATCGCGACATCCGGATGGCGCGGCCGCAGCTTCTCGCTCGGCATCGCCGACAGCGTC
>DATJIM010000184.1:0-7821 GCA_035493195.1 Caldimonas sp. | reverse complement strand
GATCGACATGCTGATCACGACGACGATGACGTTCTTCGTCGTCCGCTACGGCTGGAAGTTCCCGTGGATCGTCGCGATCGGGGCGACCGGCTTCTTCTTCATCGTCGACTTCACGTACCTCGCCGCCAACGTCGTCAAGGTCATCGATGGCGGCTGGTTCCCGCTCCTCATCGGCGGCTTCATGTTCACGCTGATGATGACCTGGAAGCAGGGCAGGAAGCTGATGGCGGAGAGCCTGCGCAACGACTCGATCGACCTGAAGAGCTTCCTCGAGTCGGTCTTCGTGAGCCCGCCGATCCGGGTCCCCGGCACCGCCATCTTCCTCGTCAGCGACGAGGGCTTGACACCGAACGCGCTGCTGCACAACCTCAAGCACAACAAGGTGCTGCACGAGCGCAACCTCTTCGTCACGGTCAAGCACCACGAGGTGCCGTGGATCGACGAGACCTCGCGCTGCGAGACGAAGATGCTCGACAACGACTGCTGGCAGGTCGTCCTCAACTTCGGCTTCAAGGACGAGCCCGACGTTCCCGCCGCGCTCGAGAAGATGCGCGCGGTCGGCTGCTCGATGGAAGTGATGGACACGTCGTACTTCCTGTCGCGCGACATCGTCATCCCGACGATCGGCAGCGGCATGGCCGACTGGCGCGAGAAGCTGTTCGCGAGCATGCACCGCAACGCCTCGGCTGCGGCCGACTTCCTCCGCCTGCCGGCCAACCGCGTCGTCGAGCTCGGCTCGAAGGTCGAGATCTAGCCGCCGCCATCACGATCACATGCGCCTGCTCTTCGTCGCCGATCCGCTCGAGACGTTCAAGACGTACAAGGACACGACCTTCGCGATGATGCGCGAGGCCGAGTCGCGCGGCCATGCGCTTCTCGCCTGCGAGCCGCGCGACCTCGTCTGGCAGCGCGGCGGTCGCGTCGAGGCGCGCGCGCGCAGCATCGCGCTGGCGGCGCCGAGCAGCGCGGCGTGGTTCGTCGAGACCGCCGAGCCGGCGTGGCACGCGCTCGCCGACGCCGATGCCGTCGTCATGCGCAAGGACCCGCCGTTCGACAGCGAGTACTTCTACGCGACGCACCTGCTCGCGCAGGCCGAGCGCGAGGGCGCGCGCGTCTTCAACGCGCCGCGCGCGCTGCGCGAGCATCCGGAGAAGCTCGCGATCCTCGAGTTCCCGCAGTTCATCGCGCCGACGATCGTCACCCGCGACGAGGCGGCGATCAAGCGCTTCCACGCCGAGCACGCCGACATCGTCCTGAAGCCGCTCGACGGCATGGGCGGGATGGGGATCTTTCGCGTCGGACCCGACGGCCTGAACCTCGGCAGCATCACCGAGACGCTCAACCGCAACGGCGCGACGACGGTCATGGCGCAGCGCTATCTCCAGGAGATCACCGCCGGCGACAAGCGCATCCTCCTGATCGACGGCGTTGCGGTGCCGCACTCGCTCGCGCGCATCCCGCAGGGCAGCGAGATCCGCGGCAACCTCGCGGTGGGCGGCAAGGGAGTCGCGCAGCCGCTGTCGGCGCGCGACCGCGAGATCGCCGAGGCGCTCGGCCCGATGCTCGCGGCACGCGGGCTGCTCCTCGTCGGCCTCGACGTCATCGGCGACTGCCTGACCGAGATCAACGTGACGAGCCCGACCGGATTCCAGGAGATCTCGCAGCAGAGCGGCTTCGACGTCGCGGCGATGTTCGTCGACGCGCTCGAGCGCGCGCTGGCGCGGCCGCGCGCAGCGTGAGCGTGCGCGCGGATCGCGAACGATGCCCGTCCTCACGCTCGTCGACGCGCATCTCGCGTTCGGGCACGTCGCGCTGCTCGACGGCGCGTCGCTCGCGCTCGACGCCGGCGAGCGGATCGGCCTGATCGGGCGGAACGGCACCGGCAAGTCGTCGCTGCTCAAGGTCATTTCGGGCATCGAGCACCTCGACGACGGCGTGCTGCAGACGGTGCAGGGCGCGCGCATCCGCTACGTCGCCCAGGAGCCCGAGTTCGACCTCGCCGGCACCGTCTTCGACGCCGTCGGCGAGGGCGTCGCCGAGGCGCGCGTCGTCCGTGACGGCTACGAGACTCTCGCCGCGCAGAGCGACCTCGATCCGGCGCGGAAGGCGGCGGAGCTCGATGCGCTGCAGGCGCGCATCGAAGCGCTCGACGCCTGGAACTGGGAGCAGCGCGTCGAGACGACGCTCGCACGCCTCGGCCTCGACGGCGCGGCGGCGATCGGCGAGCTCTCGGGCGGCACGCGGAAGCGCGTCGCGCTCGCCCGCGCGCTGGTCGCCGTCCCCGACGTGCTGCTCCTCGACGAGCCGACCAACCACCTCGACCTCGACGCGATCGCGTGGCTCGAGGAGCTGCTCGTCGGCTTTCGCGGCAGCATCGTCGTCGTCAGCCACGACCGCGCGTTTCTCGACGCGGTCGCGACGCGGATCGTCGAGCTCGACCGCGGCGTCCTGCGCAGCTACCCCGGTTCGTTCGCCGCCTACGAAGCGCGCAAGGACGAGCAGCTCGCCGCCGAGGCGCTCGCCAACGCGCGTGCCGACAAGCTGCTCGCGCAGGAGGAGGTCTGGGTGCGAAAGGGCGTCGAGGCGCGGCGCACCCGCAGCGTCGGCCGCGTCCAGCGCCTGCAGGCGCTGCGTGCCGAGCGCGCCGCGCGGCGCGAGTCGCTCGGCCGCATCGCGCTCGAGGTCGACTCCGGGGTGCCCAGCGGCAAGATCGTCGCCGAGCTGAAGCACGTCTCGTTCGCGTATCCGCCGCCACCCGGCCGATCCGCAAGCGAAGCGCGCACGGTCGTTCGCGACTTCTCGGCGACGATCCTGCGCGGCGACAAGGTCGGTTTGATCGGGCCGAACGGCGCCGGCAAGACGACGCTGCTCAAGCTCATCCTCGGCGAGCTCGCGCCGACCGCGGGCACGGTGCGGCGCGGCACGCGTCTCGAGGTCGCGTACTTCGATCAGCTGCGCAGCGCACTCGACCTCGACGCGACGCTTGCCGACAGCGTCAGTCCCGGCAGCGAATGGATCGAGACGGCGAGCGGCAGGAAGCACGTCATCGGCTACCTCGCCGACTTCCTGTTCGCGCCCGAGCGTGCGAACTCGCCGCTGCGCTCGCTCTCGGGCGGGGAGCGCAACCGGGTCCTGCTCGCGCGGCTGCTCGCGCTGCCGGCCAACGTCCTCGTCCTCGACGAGCCGACCAACGACCTCGACATCGACACCCTCGAGCTGCTCGAGGAGATGCTGCAGTCGTATCCCGGGACCGTGTTCCTCGTCAGCCACGACCGGCGCTTCCTCGACGACGTCGTCACCAGCACGATCGCGTGGGAAGGCGACGCTTCGCCGGGAACATGGCGCGAATACGAAGGCGGCTACGAAGACTGGAAGATCCAGCGCGAGCGCACGCGCGCGGCGCGCGAGGCGACTGCGCCGAAGCCGGCCGCGAAAGCGGCGCCCAAGCCGGCGCCGGCGGCGACCGCGCGGCCGCGCAAGCTCGGCTACAAGGAGCAGCGCGAGCTCGACGGCTTGCCCGAGCGGATCGAGGCGCTCGAGCGCGAGCAGAAGGACCTCGCCGCGCTGCTCGCGAGCGCCGAGCTTTACGCCGAGGACCCGGTGCGTGCCGAAGCCGCGCAGATGCGCTACGTGCAGATCGACGAGGAGCTGCTCGCCGCGCTCGAGCGCTGGGAAGCGCTCGCGACGATCGCCTCGCCGTGAACGCGGCCTAGCGCGCGCCGACCAGGCGCGTGCGCGCGGCGACGAGTGCCTTCCAGAAGCGCGGGTCCTGCGACGTCGCGAAGTTGATCCGCATCATCGTCGACGGCCGCGGCTGCGCGTGGAAGAGCGCGCCCGGAGCGATCAGCCAGTCGTCGAGCAGCTCGCGCGCGAGCCGCTCGGTGTCGACGCCGGTGTCGACCCAGCCGAACAGGCCGTTCGGCGGCGCGGCGAGGCGACAGCCGTGGGATTCGACGAGGCGCACGGTGCGCGTGCGCGCCGCCTGGAGGCGATCGCGGACGCGGTCGGCGTGGCGACGCAGCCAGCCGTGCTCGAGGCAGTGCGCGAGCGCGAGCTCGCCGCTGCTCGGCGTCGCGAGCGTCGTCAGCAGCTTGGTGTCGACGAGGCGATCGAAGAGCGCGGGCGGCGCGGCGAGGAAACCGACGCGCCAGTTCGGCGTCAGGATCTTCGAGAAGCCGGCGATGTAGATCGTGCGCTCGAGCGCGTCGAGCGCGGCGAGGCGCGGCG
Source organism: Caldimonas sp. (assembly GCA_035493195.1). Lineage (GTDB taxonomy): Bacteria > Pseudomonadota > Gammaproteobacteria > Burkholderiales > Burkholderiaceae_C > Schlegelella_A. The sequence continues at coordinate 3,594 of DATJIM010000184.1, read as the reverse complement.
TATGCGCGGGTGCGAGGTGCGCGTAGGTGTCATCCTCGGCGATGTGGAGGTCGAACTCGGCGGCGAGGCGCAGCACGCGGTGCGCCGCCTGCAGGCTGAGCGACGCTCCGGTCGGGTTGTGCAGCACCGAGACGGTGACGTAGAGACGCGGTCGCGCGTCCGCCGGCTGCGCTTCGATGAGGCGGCGCATCGCGGCGACGTCGGGGCCGTCGCCGCCGCGCGGCACCGGCAGCACGCGCATGCCGAGCGCGGCGAGGCGCGCGTACTCGACCGACCAGCCGGGCTCGTCGACGAGGACGCTGTCGCCGGTGCGCAGCAGCGTTCGCGTGACGACGTCGAGCGCGTGCGTCGCGCCGACCGTCGTCGCGATCTGCTCGAGCGCGGCGGCGATGCCGAACTCGGCGATCTTCGCGGCGAGGGCGGCGCGCAGGCGCGGCTCGCCCGCCGGGTCGCCGTAGTGCAGCGCCGTCGCGTCGCGTTGCACCGCCGCGGTCGCGCGCCGCATCGCGGCGCCGAGCATCGGTGCGTCGAGCCACTCGGCGGGCAGCGTGCCGAGCCCCGGCATCGGGCGGTCGCCGGGGCGAACGAACATGGCGCGGATCAGCGCCGTCGCGCTGTTCGGCAGCGGCCGCACCGGTGCGGCTGCGACGCCGGTGTCCCTGGAAGGCGACCGCAGCTCGGTTTCGCGCACGAAGAAGCCGCGCTGCCGCCGCGCCTCGACGAGGCCGCGCGCCTGCAACTGGTCGTACGCCGCGACAACGGTCGCCGGGCTGATGCCGTGGCTGCGCGCGCATTCGCGCACCGACGGCAACCGGGCGCCGGGCGCGAGCAGCCGTTGCCGAATCTGCTCGGCGTAGCGCTGCGTCAGCTGATCCGCAAGCGTCGTGTCGCTGGCGCGCGCGAGCGCCGGCGGCTCGGCCGTCGCGGCGCGGCGCGACGGGGCCTGGCGTGCCGGCCGTGCCACCGATACAGCGTTCGCGCGCATCGTCCGATCTGTATTGGTCGTGTGCTGGTCAACACTCTACACTGGACTCGATCAGAGAGGAGGCCGCGATGCGCAACGACTTGCCCGAAACGCCCTGGCGGCTCGCTGCCCGCACGGCGCGGATGAACGCGTCGGCGATCCGCGAGATCCTCAAGCTCGCCGAGCGACCCGGCACGCTCTCGCTCGCCGGCGGCCTGCCGTCGGCGGCGACGTTTCCGGTCGAGGCGGTGCGCGAGGCGACCGCCCGCGTGCTGCGCGACGCGCCGCGCGAGGCGCTGCAGTACGCCGCGAGCGAAGGCTTCGCGCCGCTGCGCGAGTGGGTCGCGACCCGGATGGCGGCCCAGGGGCTCGATGTCGACGCTTCGAATGTCCTCATCACGACCGGCTCGCAGCAGGGGCTCGACCTCGTCGCCAAGGTGCTGATCGATCCGGGCAGCCCGGTCGCGGTCGAGTCGCCGACGTACCTCGGCGCACTGCAGGCGTTCGTTGCCTACGAGCCGCGCTTCGTCGCCGTCGCTTGCGACGACCGCGGGCCGATTCCCGAGGCGATTGCCGATGTCGGCGGCGCCCGCTTCCTCTATGTGCTCGCCAACTTCCAGAACCCGAGCGGGCGCTCGATCGATGCGCCGCGCCGTGCCGCGCTCGCACGCGCCGCCGCAGCCGCCGGCGTGCCAATCGTCGAGGACAACCCGTACGGCGAGCTCTGGTACGACACGCCGCCGCCGGCGCCGATCGCGAGCCACTGGAGCGAAGGCACCGTCTATCTCGGCAGCTTCTCGAAGGTGCTCGCGCCCGGCCTCAGGCTCGGCTACGTGATCGCGCCGCCAGCGGTCTTCGCCAGGCTCGTCCACGCCAAGCAGGCCGCCGACCTGCACACGCCGGTCTTCAACCAGCGCGTCGTCCACGAGGTCGTCAAGGACGGCTTTCTCGATGCGCACGTGCCGACGATCCGGGCGCGCTACCGCGCGCAGCGCGACGCGATGGCGGCCGCGCTCTCGTCGCATCTGCCGACTTCGGGTCCGCTCGCGTGCCGCTGGCAGACGCCGGCGGGCGGCATGTTCTTCTGGGTCGAGCTGCCCGAGGGCGTCGACAGCGAACTGCTGCTCGCGAAGGCGATCGAGCGCGGCGTCGCGTTCGTTCCCGGCGCGCCGTTCTTCGCGGGCACGCCGCGCCGCAATGCGATGCGGCTCTCGTTCGTCACCCTCGAGCCCGCGGCGATCGAGCGCGGCGTCGCTGCGATCGCCGCCGCGCTCGCCGAGCTGCACGACGACGCCGCGGCGCCGCCGATCGCTGCGGCCGGGGGCAGGCGATGAACCGCTTCGCGTTCGACCAGGTCGACGTTTTCACCGCGACGGCGCTCTTCGGCAACGCGCTCGCGGTCGTGCACGGCGGCGACGCACTCGACGACGAGCGCATGCAGCGCTTCGCGCGCTGGACGAACCTCAGCGAGACGACGTTCCTGCTCGCACCGACCGATCGCGACGCCGACTACCGCGTTCGCATCTTCACGCCGACCGGCGAGCTGCCGTTCGCCGGCCACCCGACGCTCGGCAGCTGCCATGCATGGCTCGGGCGCGGCGGCGCGTCGAAGAAGAGCGAGATCGTCCAGCAGTGCGGCGTCGGCCTCGTCCGCATCCGGCGCGACGGCAACGCGCTCGCGTTCGCGGCGCCCCCGCTCGCGCGCAAGGACGTTGGAGAAGACGATCTCGACGCGGTGCTCGCCGCGCTCGGCATCGGCCGCGAGTGCCTGGTCGGGGCGCAGTGGCTGAAGAACGGCCCGAACTGGCTGACGCTGCTGCTCGACTCGGCGGCGACGGTGCTCGCGCTCGCACCCGACGCCGCGAAGATGGCCCGCTTCGCGACGGTCGGCGTCGTCGGCGCGCACCCTGCCGGCGGCGAGTGCGCGTTCGAAGTGCGCGGCTTCGTCTCGCAGCCGTCGCTGCACGAGGATCCGGTCACCGGCAGCCTCAATGCCGGCATCGCCGAGTGGCTGATCGCAACTGGCCGAGCACCCGACCGCTACGTCGCTGCCCAGGGCGCGCGGGTCGGTCGCGACGGGCGCGTTCGCGTCGCGCGCGAAGGCGATCGCTTCTGGATCGGCGGCGAGTCGGTCACCTGCATTCGCGGCGACGTCGAGCTCTGAGCGGCTCGCCGACTGCGCGCGCGCGTCAGCGGCGAATGCGCCAGGCGCGAACGAGCCCGCGCCAGGCCGCCGACGCGATCGGGTCGCGCGCGCGACGAAGCGCGAACCAGCGGCGCGCGACGACGAGCGCGCTCGTCGCGACCAGTGCCGCGAGCGCGCTGGCGAGCACGATCAGCGCGCGCGACGGCTTCGACTTGTGGTCGGGCGGCTGTGCGACGTCGACCTGCTGCAGCGTCGGCCCTTCCTTGGCCTCGTCGAGCTTGGCGATCTCGTACTGGCGCACCATGCTTTCGAGCAGCGTCTCCTGCAGCTTCAACTCGCGGCGCGCGCGCACGTAGTCGATCGCCGCCTCGGGAAGCTTGCCGACCGGCAGGTCGACGGCGCTGCCGGGCGAGCTGCTCTGCGCCGACTCCATCCGCGCGAGCTCGCTGCGCATCGCGTGCAGCTCGGAGTTGAGGCGGATCAC